>UQDU01000001.1 GCA_900539915.1 uncultured Bacteroidales bacterium
GACATGCCATGGCATGTCCCTACTACATAACGACGCCATTCAAGCATTTACGACTGGTTAAGTTAGTGGCATTATGCCATGGCATGTCTGCTGACGCAACGCCCCTCATTAGCATGGCTTTTGGCGACATGCCATGGCATGTCCCTACTACATTAGAACGTCATTAAAACATTTACGACTGCTTAAGTTGGTGACATGCCATGGCATCAGCCCTACTGCGATGGGGGATTGTGCCTCGGAGTATATGGCTACGGATCAGGAGCTTGTAGAGCCAACATAATGTTTTTTTCGTAAATTTGCGCCATATAACATCAAAATCACGCGAAATGCGCTGCATATTCATCCCAATCATCACCGTCACGGTGACATGCTTCATCCCGTCGCCCTATGTGGCGAAAGATGACTACGCGCTAATCAACTATGCATTGCCTGACGACTGGTATGTGAGCACTCCTTTTGTCTTCAAAGATGAGAAAATCAGACAGGCAGAGGAGAAAGCGCGGATCGAGAGAGAAAAAGCCCGGCTAAAGGAACAGGAGGCCGCCGCTATCCAGCTGGCCAAAAATAGAGAAAAACATCGTGCCGACTCCATAGAGCGGGACCGGCGCGTCCAGGAGGTATATGACGCGATGATGTTTTACAATTTAAGGATGCAGAGATCAAACGACCGCCCCCTATGAGGCAATCGGCCGAGTGTTAAAAAAGCGCATCAAAGCAAAAAAATGCAATCAGGCTCAAACAACGCTGAAAATCTGACTGTTATAAAGAAAAACCTTATTCACCACACTGACACTTTATAACTATGATGACCGATGTTGTTATTCGCCAAGCCTCCCATGAGGACCTTGACACATTGCTGCAACTGCGCATGGAGGTCCTTCATAATTCAGGTCAGCTTAACTATGGCGACAGTGAAGAACTGGAAGAAGCAAGCTGGCACTACTATCAGTCGGCTCTCACCGACGGCTCGCATATCGCTTGCATAGCCACAGGTGACGGACGTGTGCTCGGTTGCGGAGGGATGTGTCTGCACTCGGAGATGCCCTCCTCATCCAATCCATCCGGCAAATGCGCATGCCTGATGAACATCTACGTGAGCCACGACGGACGCACCACAGATATCGGGCGCGACATAGTGGCATGGCTCATAGCCTATGCCCACCGCCAGAATATCACCAAAATATATCTGGAATCATCAGTGGCCGCGCGATACATGTTCCACTCCATAGGTTTCCGCTGCATGCCTGACATGATGATACTCACCGGCGAAGCCGGCTGAACGCCGATATACACAGCACCCTCTGACAATGCCGAAGGCGGAGCCGTAAAGCTCCGCCTTCGCTGTATATTCATCTGCCAGCCAGGAATCAGAATCCGAATGCGACATTGTCGACATACAGTGTCAGCCCCTCCGACCCGACATATGCCTCACCGCTGCCGGCGCTCATCATCACTATGGCATGCGTGGGGGTGGCATCGGCATCGTCCCACCCCTCTTCTATGACGGGGACCATCTTTCCCTTGGAGTTACGTGCATAGTATGAACGCTCCCTCGGAAGCAGTTTGAGCCATTTCTGATAGCCGGGCTGGGCGGAATAGTCACCGTAGTGCAGAGGAATCTGATGCCCGTTTTTCCATCCGCTGCCCACCTTGAAGCGTTCGCCGCCGGTAGCCACACGCTTGGCGTGTATATTGCCCTTGGCATCTTCCCATCTGCGCTGCAGGAACACGAACACCACAGCCGCATCACGGCCCGGAAGTGTCTTTTTGCCACCGAAGCCTGTAGCCTTGGTGCGCGTCAAAGACGCCGGCATATCCACCTTGTAGTCAAACACCAATGCTTTGGGACGCTTGGTATAGGGGATGCCCATCTCCATCTTGGCATACGGATTTTTGGTCGAAGTGATAGGTTCGAGCATCTGGCCGAGGAATATGGAGCCTGATACCATCACATCGAGATTGATGATGCCGAGCACCTTGAGCGTCTCGATTTTGCTTGTCAGCTTGGCACAGCGGTCAGAGCCGCTCCTGACATCGGGATACACGGCATTGCTGCCCTTGCTTATGCCGCTTACATGGGCATATACATTGCTCGTGCCCCACGGCGAGCCGCCTAATGGAGTGTATGCTTTGTTTTCGCCGGAGATGACAGTGTTGGGGCCTATCTCGTAGATGGTGCGTTTGTTACCGCCTATGACACGTGACTCGCCCACTGTGCGAGTGACCCACGAGTTCATGTCGCCGTACTTTATCTTCTCAAGGCGCAGCTGCGCAGCCTGTGAGGCCACGCCGGAGGCTATTGTGAGTGATATTATCGATGTGATTGCTATTCCGTATCTCATGTCATTTCAGTTTTGTAAATCTGTATTTTATCATCTCGCCGTCGGCGTTTTCATAGACAAGGGTCATATCCGACGATGTGAGCTGCGCCACATCCATGACCAGTATCTGACCCGAGGGAAGATGCAACCCCGACGGAGGGCAGAACGGCGAGCCGCCTGCTACCCCGTCGGCATTCTTATATGTGAAGTTGAGGCTGATGACGCGGTCCTGGGTCACCCACTCCCATGTGCCCATATTCTCAGCCCGGTCATGGTGGGGATACACCGTCATTATGCTGAGGTTGTGATTCTGGAAGTTCCACGTCATATTGTGGCCATATGAAGCATCAGGAGTGCCGTCGACTGTTATTTCCTGAAGCGTCCATGAACCAAACAGCGGTCCTATGTCGCCATTATTGTGTGTGCAGCCGGTCACCACGGCCATCATTATGGTCATTACGGCGAGCGGTCGGAGATATTTTGCTAATCTATGGAGTGTCATTTGCCGTTGAGTTTAAGAAGTCCGTCATATGATATGGTCACCATGCCGCCGACACTGTTGCCGGGCATCTGGCCGTGGTCCAGACCGAAAGCACCCGTAAGCTGCAGCCCCTTGACCTGCGGTATGCGCCACCAGGCCTCGGCCATCAGCATTGTAGAGTGCACGGGAGCCTTGAGAGGCTCATAGGATGAGCCCAAAGCCTTTCGCCATCCGAATTTAAACTTATAACCTGCGTTTTCCGACAGCGTACCGCGCAGAGCCACGTGTACGCCCTTGACACGGTTGAGGAGATACTGGGGGTATCCGTCACGGTTATATATCGGACTCATCACCATAGGGTTACCGAGACCCATGCCGAGATTGGTGTAGGCATTGTAATAGCCGCTGTTGTAGTAATTGTCGGCACCTGTGCTCTGATACGGTATGTCCGCGCCCTGGAAGTGCGGAGCAAAATGTATCGGGCCGCTGTGGTTGGTCAGGTCAAGATACTCTATGACCGCACCGTCTATCCACCAGGGGTTGGCAGATTTGTATTCCAGCCCCCAAAGACCGTCCCAGCCATTGTGTTTCGACATGCCGCTGCCATCTTCCCAAAGCCACTGGAAGTAGACCTTGAGTTCGTGGCCCGAACGCAGTCTGTAACGCGCCTGAAAATCCCAGGAGCCGAGCAACGCTCCCTCGTAGAAGTCGTCGCCATTGTCAGGGGTAGGTATGAGCATCTTCCAGTAGTCGGATATAGACGAGCCGTGCTGCTCCACCGAATACAGTTTCCCACGGGAATAATGATAGGTGGTGCCTCCGAAATCGCCGGCTATCTGCGCTCCTACGGTCACCGAAAACGGCTTGTCGGGATTGCTGCGGAAATATATGTTTTTGTAGCTGTAAAGCTGGTTACGTGTGATATGGTAGTTGTAGAAATTATAATGGTTTTCAAGCCACTTGTTCTGCACGAACCAACCATAGGAAATCACACCCTTGATTTGCGCCCATTTGTTGGTGAACGGTATGTCCTGGAAATCTATGAATCCGGCCATAATCTGCGGTACGGGACGCGCATTGGCGCTGTGCACCATATCGCCCGACGACAGGTCGTCGTCAAGCAGAGGCGATCCTGACTGCCTCATGCCGCCCTCTATATACACACCCCGGAATTTAAAGCCGGCCCAAGCCTCCTGTAGCCATATGGCGGCCGGGCGTGCATCACGTGTTCCCCACTGCGGATTAGCCCCCTGATGAAATATGTCATAGGATGTGGCGGATGTCCAGCCGCCTACAGCCCGGAGTCCGTAGCTCCATGTCACGCGCTTCGAAAGGTCGTAATCACGTGACGCCCCGATGTTAAGAAGCACATTGTCGCTCTGGGTCAATGTGCCCCATCGGTTGGCACCGAAGTAGTATGGAGCAAACGAGCCCGACGATGTCTCTACCGTCAGCGAAGCGTCATAATTAATGTTTTCTTCTGCCGCGACATATGCCGGCATCACGATGCCGCACAACGCGCAGACCAACAGATATCGCAAATTCATCGGTAAGTAATTATAGTTATCATATTGACAGTCATATCTGCCCAAACACCTTGCGAAGAGCGCGAGGGTAGATATCCATCTCCACGTGGTGGATTTTTGCAGCCAAAGACTGCGGTGTATCTTCATCAGACACTTCGACAGTGCCTTGGAGCACGATGTCTCCCTCGTCCATGATGTCGGTGACAAGATGCACGGTGGCTCCGCTCTGCTTCTCGCCCGACTCTATGACAGCCTGATGCACACGCATGCCATACATGCCGCGGCCACCGAACTTAGGGAGCAAAGAAGGATGTATATTAAGCATCCGGCCTTTGAAACGCTCCACAATCATCGGATGCACCTGCCGCAAGAAACCTGCCAGCACGACAAAGTCCACGTCATGATTGTCAAGCACATCGAGAATCACCTCGGGACGCTCGGCCCAGACACTGTTATCAAATGTAAGCGAAGGGATGCGGAGATTCCGCATCCTCTCGTGTACACCTGCATCAGCTTTGTTGGCGAGAGCCACAACCACACGGGCGGTAGCATCGTCTTGAAAGCTTTTTGCTATGTTTTCTGCATTTGTCCCTGAACCGGAGGCAAATACTGCTATATTGTGCATGCTTTATGCGTGAGCAGGAACGTCGCCGAAACGGTTAGCGGTAGGTTCACTGGGCTGGCAGCACCATACAATCCAGAGGATTATGCCTACGAGAGGTATGAGGGTGATAAAAGCCCAGCCGCCACCCTTGCCTATGTCGTGCATGCGACGCCAGCAAAGTCCGAGACCCGGCAGTAAAAGGGCGAGATAAGCGATGTTACCTACATAGTTGAAGAAGCTCGCCATAATGCCGAGGATGCTGAACACGCAGCCTACGATGAAGAAGAAGAGAGCAAACCACCAGTACTCTGCACGTGTGGCACGGCCTGAGAAGTTACAGTAATTTTCGAAAGCTTTTTTCACAGCATCAGAAAATGACATAGAAGGAGCTGGAGTGGGATAATAATTTTGGCCCATAAACTTAATTGATGAATAAATGTATAAAAAGGCTTGCTTTGAGATTAGCCAGATTAAACGACGCCTGTCAGTCAGCCGGACGATACTCCACAGGCAGGTCGGCACCGTCAGAGTCAGACGCACCTGAAGCAACCGAAGATACAGAGTCAGCCACAGCCACACTGTCGGTCGGGGCTTCCTCAGCCGAAGGCTCTGTGGTCAGCTCCTGACCATTGAGAGCGTCATATTCCGACAGGCGGTTGCGAAATTCCTTGTAAAGAGCCTCAAAATCAGCGGCAGGATTGATTTCGCGCGCCTGCTGCATCGCTGCCAGCATGCCGTCGCGGTCACGCTGCATCGACAGGTCATACACATCGACATATTTCCTAATGGTCACCAGGTCCTGCTCGCGGTCATCATTGCGCGAAGCTTCATTGTGTATGACGAGGTAGGCAAGCAACACGGCCACCGACTCGTTATTTGACAGGTCATCGACATCAAGAGCCAGCGAATCGGCTATGGAGGTTACACGAGGGATATCCACCACCTTCATGGCTTCAAGAAGATGGGTGTTGCGCAGTTCCTCCTGCACAGATTCCGACTCGTCGGACTTGTCGCCGCCGCATGCTGACACCGCCACTGCCATGACAGCAATGCCAAGGACCTTCAATGCTTTATTTTTCAGAGATGAACACATTCTGATATATTCGTAGCCGTACATTGACATATGTTTTCTTATATAATTGATATGCGCAAAGTTAATAATAATTTTTCACATTTCAACTCTATTTAACAATTGTCCCCCACGTATGCCCCTATGTCAGCAGATAGGACACTCATTCCATGGCATAATCAGGGGGAGCCAGGATAGATCTCATGCGCTTGGGGTCATTGATGACCTCCACGGCACGGAGATATATCGGGTTGAGCGGATTGGCTATCTGATAGTATGCACTGCTGTCAAACAGGTCACGGCCTATCAGAGCCTTGACTATCGTGGAGAGATAGTCACGCGAGGCAGACACCTGATCAGGCTGGGCTTTCACACTGTCGGCCACAGCCATGCTGTAAAGGTCAGCCAGCATGGCATCGGTCACCTTAAATCCGTGGATGAACTTATCCACCGTATTGAAGTCTGATTTAAGCTGCTTACGCCGACTGTCGACATATTGCAGACAAAACCTGTTGAGTACCCCCTTGGCCACAAGGTCGCGGTAATAAGGGGTGACACGTGTAGTGTCAAGAGCCACGAAGATGTCAGGAGTGATGCCACCGCCGCCATAGACCACCCTGCCGTTGCGAGTGGTGAAACGCAGCGAATCAGGGTGCGACACTGCGAGTGTCGAATCCGTCAGCTCGCCGCTCTGCAATCGGCGGTAGACGTCCTTATTATAATCATCTTCGCCGTCGGCATAGGGTTTCTGGATGCTGCGGCCTGACGGAGTGTAATAGCGAGAGGTGGTCAGGCGTATCATTGAGCCGTCGGGAAACGGGAATGGTCGCTGCACCAGCCCCTTGCCGAATGTACGGCGTCCGATTACCACGCCTCGGTCATTGTCCTGGAAAGCGCCCGAAAGTATCTCACTGGCCGAGGCCGATGACTGGTCAACCATCGTTACGACGTCAATGTCACGATACGGGCCGGTAGATACGGCGTTGAAATAAGCCGGGTGCACCCTGACGCCTTTAGTATATACTATTTCGTCGCCCTCGTTGAGAAACATCTGTGCCACACCAACGGCAGCGTTCATATATCCGCCGCCATTGCCCTGCAGGTCAATGATGAGACGCTGCATTCCCTGCTTTTTCAGGGCTTTAAGCGCGTCCTTGACCTCCTTCTCGGTGCTCTCGGCAAAGCGTACTATCTTGATATATCCGGTGTGGGGATCGGCCATATAATGCGCATCCACGCTGTAGATAGGTATTTCGTCACGGGTGACCACAAAGTCTATCAGCTCCGAGACGTTGCTGCGGCGCACCTGCATCATCACCTTGGAGCCTTTGGGGCCGCGCAGAATCTTGCGGACATCAGACGTGGAGAGGCCCGCACCTGACATCAGGGTGTCATTAGCCATGATAATGCGGTCACCGGCCAGCAGACCGACCTTCTCACTCGGGCCTCCGATAGTCGTGCTGACCACAAACAGCGTGTCACGGAGCATGTTAAACGATATACCCACCCCTGAGAAACCTCCGCTGAGAGTTTCGGTCATCTCGATGGTCTCCTCACGGTTAGAATACGTCGAGTGCGGATCAAGCGTGCGGAGCATGCTGATTATGCCCTCCTCAACTGTGCGGTCTATATCGATGCTGTCAACATAGTAATTTTCAATAATACGCTCGGTCAGACGGAGCTTCTGCTCGGGAGAAAACACAAACGGCTGCTCGGGGGCTTTGTTTTTAGCCGATACAGCGAAAGTCAAAGCGGCTATGAGAGCCGCCACAAACATATGATGGTATTTCATACTCTATTATATCTCTAAATTGTCAGATTATGATATGTCATGGGAGAAAACGGCTGACGTCATGCCCGAAATGTTCAAGTTCCCTGACGATGCTCGAACTTACGCTCTCCATCTCAGGCAGCGTGTAGAGCAACACCGTGTCAACACCGCACAACTGCCTGTTGACATCAGCGATGGAACGCTCATACTCGAAATCCACCGTGTTACGGACACCGCGGACTATGGCACACGCACCTGTCTGGCTGACGAAATCCGCCGTCAGACATGAGTAGGATGCCACCTCCACCTCCGCCATTTCGGGATACACACGTCTGATGGCCGCCATGCGCTCCTCCACCGAACGGCAGTCGGATTCCTTGGATGGATTATAGCCGACAGCCACTATCACACGGTCAAACAACCGCAGTGCGCGGTCCACAATCGACTTATGCCCTATGGTAAACGGATTGAAGCTACCGGGAAACAGAGCGATGCGGCACTTATCAGTCTTATACATCGTTTACGGTTATGATATTTGCGAGTCATCCTCTACCACGAGGTTCTCGATGATGAAGTTCTGGCGGTCCATGGTGTTCTTGCCCATGTAAAATTCGAGCAGTTCGCCCACCTGGTCCTCCTTGCGCAGTGTCACCCTGTCAAGTCGCATGTCAGGGCCGATGAAACCACGAAACTCCTCGGGGGAAATCTCCCCGAGACCTTTGAATCGTGTTATCTCAGCATTGGTGCCGAGCTTGTTGATGGCACTGATACGCTCCTCGTCGGTGTAGCAATAATACGTATCGTCCTGCGCCCCTTGCCTTGATGCCTTGCCTGAGCGTCGTGCCGTCTTCTTGTTGCGGACTCGGAATAATGGCGTCTGCAACACATAGACATGTCCCTTCTTGATGAGGTCGGGATAGAATTGCAGGAAAAATGTCAGCAGAAGCAGCCGTATGTGCATGCCGTCGACATCGGCATCGGTGGCTATTATCACCTTATTATATCGGAGGCCTTCGATGCCGTCCTCAAGATTGAGAGCGGCCTGTAGGAGATTGAACTCCTCATTTTTGTAGATAATCTGCTGGGTCAGCCCGAACGTGTTGAGAGGCTTGCCGCGCAGTGAGAACACAGCCTGAGTGGCCACATCACGGATTTTAGTGATAGATCCGGCTGCCGAGTCACCCTCGGTGATGAAGATTGACGACTCGCGCATCTTCTCTTCATCGCCACGGCTGTCGTTGAGATGTATGCGGCAATCAAACAGCTTCTTGTTGTGGAGATTTATTTTCTTCGCTTTCTCACGCGCCTGTTTGGTCAGTCCGGCCATGGCCTTGCGGTCACGCTCGCTCTCCTGAATCTTCTTCAGAAGCACCTCGGCCACGTCAAGATTGCGGTGAAGATAATTGTCAAGCTCTTTCTTGACGAAATCGCCCACAAACTTGGCCACGGTAGGGCCGTCAGGGCCTATGTCACGCGACCCGAGTTTGGTCTTGGTCTGCGACTCAAACACCGGCTCCTCCACCTTGATGGCAACAGCGGCCACCATACCGTTACGCACGTCTGACGGCTCGAAATTCTTGCCGTAATACTCTTTTATGGTGCGGCTGACCGACTCCTTGAAAGCGGCGAGATGTGTACCGCCCTGTGTGGTGTGCTGACCGTTGACAAACGAATAATACTCCTCGCCATACTGCGGCGCGTGGGTGATGGCTATCTCTATGTCATCGCCCGTGAGATGGATTATGGGATACAACGGCTCTTTGGTCATCACATCCTGCAGCAGGTCAAGCAGACCGTGTCGCGATATGTAGCGTTTGCCATTGAATATGAGAGCAAGCCCGGTGTTGAGGAAAGTATAATTCTTAATCAGCGGTATGACATACTCGTCACGATAATGGTAGTCACGGAATATGGTATTGTCAGGGGTAAACTGCACCAATGTGCCGTCAGGCTCATCAGTATCCAATATATCGGTCTCCTCTACAATGTCACCCTGCGCATATACTATGCGCTTCATCTTGCCGTCACGGTGGCTCGTGATGATAAACGAAGTAGACAAAGCGTTGACTGCCTTGATGCCGACACCGTTGAGACCCACAGACTTCTTGAATGCTGCCGAATCATACTTGGCGCCCGTATTCATCTTTGACGACGCATCCACCAGTTTGCCCAACGGTATGCCGCGGCCATGGTCGCGCACAGTCACCGTCGTGTCGGTCACTGTCACCAGTATCTGCTTGCCGTATCCCATCATATATTCGTCGATGGAGTTGTCAAGCACCTCCTTAAGGAGTACGTATATACCGTCGTCACAGTTGGAGCCATCGCCTAATTTGCCTATATACATGCCCGGACGGCGACGTATATGTTCCTTAGGGTCAAGGGTTATGATGTCGTCTTCGGTATAAGCCGAAGTGTCGGCAGCCATCCCCCGGGATGTATCGTTCATCGGCTCAAAGAGGTCTGCGGTATCGTCCATGTGATGATTTTCGGGAGAGTCGGATGATTCGGTATTTCGGGTCATTTATTCTTGCTGTATTTTGCATATGCTCGTGCCATGCGCGTATGATAGCCGCGACGCGCATACGACGGACCGTTGTAGCCCCGGGCAAAAGCAGCCCAGTTTTTGGCCTTCAGTTGCTTGTCGAGCTTTGTAGTCTTGAGAAATTGGGCAAAAAGTTCCAGCTGGTCACGTTCAGAACGGCTCATGCGTTCAACGAAATCATTGATGCTGCTCGCACCGCACTTGCGCCAGTTGAAGCCGCCAATCTGAAACATACCCCAGAAAGTGCCTTCGATAGCCGTGCGCTCGTCGATAGTGCGGGCTGCCCTGAGACGCGCATGCTGGGCTTTCTGCCGTGAGCCATATTTGCGGGCCGACGGAGCATTGAACACCAGCGGATGCGACTTGCGGTATTTTGACAGATTCACACCGTTGCGGCGGCAAAACTGGGTGAACATAGAGAAGTCAAAATTAATCAGCGGCATGCCGGGAGCCGAGAAACCCTGATGGGTCGGGCCGGCCTCGATTTCCACTACGGCCTTCACAGCTGCAGTCTCTACACCCAGCATCTCAGCCACCTCTTTATAATCATCCTCGGTCAGACGGAGTATCTCACCCGTAGCCGCAGCATCAGCTTCAGCGGCAGCCATGGCGTCGTCAATCCGGGTAGAGTCCTGAACTGACGGTACAGCCTGTGTCGTCTCGGGGCGATGATGCCTGACACGCTTGCGTGCATTGCAATCAGTAGAAATCAGTGCAAGCACGATAGATATAAAGAGGAGTTTTTTCATGCGGACAGGGGCATATCTTACTGTAGGGCCGCAACTGTAAGATTTTGACAGGCCGTGATGCGGACAAGTCAGCAGTCGCGACCCTACAATATTAATTTATGATGTATATGCCTACGTGATTACGCTTTGTCCTGGGCAACCTTGGTCAGAGTCAGCTTAAGCTGCTCCCAGAAACGCTCTACTGTAGGGATATGCATCCTCTCGGACGGAGAGTGCACGTCACGGAGTGTGGGGCCAAACGAAACCATGTCGAGATGCGGGAATTTCTGCAAGAACAGGCCGCATTCCAGACCGGCATGTATAGCGGTGATTTCGGGAGTGACACCATATAATTCCTTATATGCGTCGCGAGCCTTCTCCATAATGGGAGAATTCATGTCAGGCTGCCATCCGGGGTAACCTTCGCCCTGCTTGACCTCCGCTCCGGCGAGGGTAAACAGAGCCTTGACCTGATTGGCGATGTCAAATTTGCGTGACTCGACAGAGCTGCGCTGGCTGGTGGTGACGAGAATCTTGTTGTCCTCAACCATCTTGACTGAAGCGAGGTTGGTCGAAGTCTCTACGAGGCCCTGAAGCTCACGGCTCATGGAGATGACTCCATGGGGAGCCGAGTATATGGCACGGATAAGATTAAACGATGTGGTCTGGTCTATCACAAACTCAGGCTTGTCGGTGCTCTCAAGAGTGAGCTTCATGCCTGTCTCGAGACCCTTGTACTCGTTTTCAAGCACGGCGATATATTCGTTGAATGCCACACGCACTTCCTCCTTGCGCGATGTGTGCACGCCAAACACGGCATGGGCAGCACGAGGGATAGCGTTGCGCAGATTGCCGCCGTCAATCTCGGCAATCACCACTTCGTGGCGCAGCGACATGTCATAGAGGAACCGGGCAATGATTTTGTTGGCATTGGCACGTCCGAGGTGTATGTCGCCTCCAGAGTGGCCGCCGAGCAGACCTGATACATCGGCCTTGAAATAGATGAAATCTGTAGGCGCAAACGAACGGCCATAATGGAATGAAGCCTGGGTGTCGATGCCGCCGGCACATCCGATGAAGAGCACTGCATCATCTTCCGAGTCAAGATTGAGCAGGATGCTGCCCTGTATCATGCCCTCGCCAAGGTTGTAGGCACCGGTCAGGCCGGTCTCCTCATCGACGGTAAACAGAGCCTCGAGCGGACCGTGAACATAGTCCTTGTCGGTCAGCGCGGCGAGCGAAGCAGCGATGCCTATGCCGTTGTCAGCACCGAGAGTGGTACCGTCGGCTCTGAGCCATTCGCCGTCAACGATGGTCTTGATGGGGTTGTTGTCAAAATCGAAGTTCTTGTCATTGCTCTCGCACACCATATCCATATGGGACTGGAGCACCACCATAGGGGCATTTTCATGGCCCGGAGTGGCAGGGACAAACATAGCCACATTACCTATGGCATCTGTCTTTACCTCTATATCGTGTTTCTTGGCAAAATCAAGAAGGTATTGGCGGATTTTCTCCTCCTTTTTCGATGGTCTTGGCACCTGATTGATTTCGTCAAAAATTTCAAACACTCGTGCCGGTTTAAGGTCCTTGATAGTCATAACGTGAATATATTAGTGGGGTTATGTTAATTTTTCTAATTTAAAGCACACTAAGGTACAAAATAAAATTCACTTGTCTGCAAAAATCATCTAAATTTTATAACTTTGCAACGCTAATAACATTATTTCAGACATTCCTTATTCATTTCAATGAAAAATCACTTAGCGATTGCTGCAACCGGTATGGTTGCAATGCTCTCCACCGCATTAGTCGGTTGCTCAGGAGCAGCCGACAAATCTGCCGGCTCCAATGACAAAACAGCGGCTTCCGACAGCATCAAAAGCGGTGTGACACTCAACATCCGCTACATTGACGCCGACTCAGTAAGTGCCAATTATAATCTTGCCAAGGACTTCAAAGAAGCCGCCCTGCGCACCTACAGCAAAATCGAATCCGCGCAAAACAGCCGCGCTGCCGAGATACAGCGTCTCGGTCAGAAGATCGAACAGAATATGCGCAGCAACTATTACGTAGGCAAGGAATCAGAATATGAAGCCGACGTGCGCCGCCTCAACAAGATGCAGCAAGACGCCGAGACATATATGGCCAACCTGCAGCGCACATCTCAGCAGGAGATGGCACAGCAGCAGGTAGAGCTTAACGACAGCCTCGAATCCTTCCTCAAGGAATACAACAAAAAGAAGGGTTACGACGCTATCCTCTTCAAGGCCGCAGGTGCATACTTCAACCCGGCTCTCGACATCACCAAGGAGGTGACCGCCGGACTCAACGCCCGCTACAACAAGGTCGAGAAGAAGAAATAACCAAGGCATCCCGACGGCACATCCTCCAGCCACGCCGCAGAGGATGGCCGACATATGAAACCTGACAGGGACGAGGCTGACGCTTCGCCCCTGTTATCGTCAAGACATCCCATCAACCCGAGTGCTTGCTACCTCGTAAAAAACAAGAACAATGCTACAGGAATCCCTCCAACCCACTACCCTCTCCTCATTAGGTCGCGAACGGTTCTCGCTGACCTTCCTGTTACTCACAGTAACTTTCTGCGTCTGCCTGATAATCTCCAATCTGATGGAAATCAAGACTGTAGATTTGGGCTTTATGACCATCACGGCCGGTGTTGCCGTGTTTCCCCTGTCATACATAATCAATGACTGTCTGGTGGAGATATACGGTTTCCGCAAGGCGCGTCTCGTGATATTTCTCGGATTCTCCATGAATCTGCTGACAGTGCTGCTCCTCCACCTCGGCCTCTGGCTTCCCGGCTCCGAGACATGGACCGAGCAAGAAGCCATGGAGGCGATATTCGGTGCTACACCGCGTATATTATGCGCATCCTTCACGGCTTTTCTCGCCGGCTCGCTGACCAATGCCTGGGTAATGGCCAAGATGAAGCAGTCAGCCACCTCTGACGGCAGAAACGCCACATCGGCCACACGCTTCTCCGCACGTGCCATACTCAGCACCATATGGGGCGAAGGGATAGACAGCATCATCTTCTTCCCGATGGCATTTGCCGGTGTGCTCCCATGGGGCGCCATCATATCTCTCATACTGACCCAGACGGTGCTTAAGACCGTCTACGAAATAATCGCGCTTCCCCTGACCGTCATGCTCGTCAAGAGGCTGCGCCGCCTGGAATATTCACCCATCATATCCGCTTCACGATGATATACGACGGACAAGACATAGACATGGTATGGATTGACCTTGATGACACTCTGATTGACTTCAAAGGGGCATCACGTCAGGCACTCCGCCAGATATATGCCGACGAACGCCTTGACCGCTTTTTTCCCTCGCCAAAGGCGTGGGAGACATCATACGAGAAACACAACTACCATCTGTGGCAGCTCTACAGCGGAGCACAGGTTGACCAGGCGACTCTGCGCATGGAGCGATTCCGTCTGCCCCTGACAGAAGCGGATGTGGCGGACGAGATAGCACGCGCTATGTCGACACGCATGGATCCGGTGTATCTCGGCTATCTGGCCGAGGCCTCCGTATTGCTCCCCGGGGCCATGCCCCTCATAGATTCCCTGAAAGGGATGGGGCTGCCCATAGGCATACTCAGCAACGGATTCACAGAAGTGCAGGAGCATAAACTGAGAGTGACAGGCCTTGACAAGGTGATAGACATAATGGTGCTGAGCGATGAAATCGGCATCAACAAGCCCAACGTAGCACTGTTTGATCATGCGATGAAACGTGCCGGACAGAGCGTCCCGTCGGCGCAGCTGATGATTGGCGACAATGCCACCACCGACATAGCCGGCGCGATAAGTGCCGGATGGAACGCCATCCTTTATGACCGTTCGCTGCCTCTGCTCCACACCCGTGGCAAGGGCTACCACATGGTAAGCGACCTCGAGCACATACCGTTTTTGCTCAGTCACAACGATTAGACATACTTTATATTCCATCAAGCACTCAATCTTATTACATTAATATTATGAGACTTTACCCACTGGCAGTTGCCGCTTCAATACTTACATGTGTATCATTCAGCGCATGCTCAAGCGATGATGAATCCGACATGCCTGAAAGCCCGCAATCTGACGTAAAGACAGTCAGAATCACAGCGGTAGAATACAATCCGGCTCCCGGCCAATTTGTCAACGAGATGCCGGCCTATCTTCCGGGCATGACTCGCGAACAGATGCAGGCAGCAGCCCTGTCGGCCATACAAAGCGGCCGTGGAGTGTCGCTCGGTGCATTCGGTGGACATATCATCATGACGCTTGCCGAACCTATCAAGCACCGCGAAGATGGAAAGGACCTCAAGGTACTGGGCAATGCTTTCAGGGGGAGTGCCGAGCCTGGAGTCGTGGAAGTTTCTGCCGACGGCACTCAGTGGTATCCTCTTTTCGGACAGTATTGGGTGGATGCCGAGCGTGATTTCAATATAACGTATCATCGTCCTGAGCCTGATGCAAGCCCCGAACAATACATACGCTGGACGTCGACCTCGGGCTGGAGCGGATGGATGATGCGCAACCCCGGCTTCCATACCGACCACTCTTATTTCCCTGAATGGGAAGATGGAGCTACCACACTCACCTTCAATGCCATCAAGTTACCGAAAAACTGGACGATAGAGAGCGCAACAGGCAATTATTTCGGGATAGCATGGTGGGGTTATGCCGATTCTTACCCTAACAATGATGACGAAGCGTGGCTCAATCTCTCCAACGCTGTGGATGAAAACAACAGCCGTGTGAGTGTCGACAATATCCGCTATGTCAAGGTCACAACGGGAGTAATCAACAGCAACCCTGTGACAGGCGAATGCTCCACCGAGATAATGGGCATCCAGATAAAGAACGATTAACGGTCTAACACTTATGCTACGCTTTCTCTCCCTGACTCTAAGCACGCTTATCGTCATCATATCCGGCTCAGCACCGGCTGCTCAGGCAGCAGAGCTGGTCAGACTTGACCATGCCGTATCGGCAGCTGTCAATGATACCGCCAGGCAGCAAGCCATACTTGACTCACTGCGCCCTGCCATCGATGCGATGGCTAAAATAGGCATATTGGAGAGCCCCGACCTGCATGGCATGGAACAGTATGCCGAGAGCCGCGCGTTTAAATTCTTTGAGCCGGAGGTAGAGGCACGGCTTGACAGCGCAGCCCTTACGTGCAGTATTGACACCACCTTGCTACGCTTGCCTGTCATCCTGCCGGGCTTCAATACACCCCGACATATCTACGGTATTATCACCCCCTACAATCAGGCCGTGATGAATGTCGACTCGGTGATGCTTGTAGGTCTCAACCATTATTTAGGAAAGGATTTCGGAGCATACAGCTATTTTGAACCGTACATACGCCGCCAAAAAGACTCACGGCTTGCTCCTTATCACGTGGCAGAGTCACTTGTGCAGCAAAGTTACCCGATGCTTGCCGACAGCACCACCACAGCTCTCAGCCATATGATACATGACGGTGCCGTAACGGCTGCCGTCATGGCCTCCGTGCCCGAGCCTTCGCTTGCCGATGCCGGCGGATGGACTGCCGAAGAGCTGCAATGGCTTAAGCAGCACGAGAAGGAGCTGCTGCAAGACATCAGAGAGAAAAAGATAATTGAATCTACCGACCCGAAAATCATATCACAGCTGCTTGCCCCCTCGCCCGGCACATTAATGTTTGAGAACCATGCCCCGGGTCGTACAGGACGCTACATCGGTTATCGCATGGTACGCTCATATCTTGATTCAAATCCGTCAGCCACTATTGCCGACTTACTGATGCCATCGGGCTACATAGACAAGGCCACAGTAATAGCGCAAAATTACGCTCCCTGACTACGCACCGATCCACGGATAAAGAATACAACGAATCCGCATCCCATATAAGCCGGAATTTCGGCTCAGGGTTGGAGGAGGTGGATGGCGGTAATCAGGGCGGTGGTGGTGGACTGGTCGATGATGCGTGAACGGTTGCCTCCGAAATGCCAGGTGGTGATGACCGGAGCCTTGCCACGGAGAGAGGCTCCGATGACTACCGTGCCTACAGGTTTGTCGGGTGTGCCTCCGCCGGGGCCAGCTATGCCGCTTGTAGCCATGACGAGGTCGGCACCACAGGCAGCATGTGCGCCACGGAGCATCTCGGCCACAGTCTGCTCGGAAACGGCTCCATGTTGCTCCAAAGTATCAGGGCTGACTCCGAGCACTCGCATCTTCACATCGTTGCTGTAACTGACTATACCCCCCGTCATCACATCGGAACATCCGGGAATGGCGGTGATTTCATGGGCTATATTTCCACCTGTGCAGCTTTCGGCAGTGGCGATAGTCAGGCCCTTTGCCCTTGCTGCTTTTATAAGCACCTCAGGGAGAGGAATATCCTCTGTAGCCACGACATGACTGCCGAGCAGCGCAATCATCTTGGCATATTCGCGGTCAAGCTCCTCACTCAAAGCGGCTGCATCGGGCGATTTGCCGTCAAGACGCAGCCGTATCAACCGGGCTTTGGGGAGATAGGCTATATGGAGATGCGGAGGAAGAGCGTCCTCCCACTCGGCAAGCGTCATGGCTACACGGCTCTCGCTCAGATCGGCTACAAGCGCCACGCGGTGGTCAAGAGCGACATCAGACGGGAAACGGCTGAGCAGACGCGGCAACACGCTGCGCTGCATCATGGTCAGCGTCTCATGCGGCACTCCGGGCATGGATACAAGCACTTTACCGCCGCGCTCAAACCACATCAGCGGAGCTGTGCCGACCTCATTCTGGATGACTTCACACGATGTAGGCACTATGGCCTGTGCACGGGTGAGGTCATTGAGTTCGCGGCCATTGCGCGTCATCACAGAGATGACATTTTCAAGCACAGCCGCATCTTCGCGCAACTCACCTCCGAAATAAGCAGTCAACACTCCCTTGGTGATGTCATCTTTTGTCGGGCCGAGACCGCCTGTGGTCAGCACAACATCCGTAGCCGCAAATGCGCGGTCTATGGCCTGACGGATAGCATCGGCATCATCAGCCACGACCTGCACATTATCGAGTTTCCACCCATATGGGTCAAGCATACGGGCTATGGCACCGCTATTGGTATCGGTGACCTGGCCAAGAAGCAGTTCGTCACCTATAGCTATGACAGAATATCTCATTGTCAACGAAGATTATACGGTTACACGAGCAAACGGCACTGCATCCAATGAGCAGAAATCACCGTTAAGGGCCTTGAAATGCCCGGCAATCGCCACCATGGCGGCATTGTCGGTAGTGAATTTGCGAGGAGGGATAAATGCCTTGAGTCTGTTGCGTTCGCAATAGTCCGCCACAGCCTGACGCACTCCGGAATTGGCCGACACTCCGCCGCCTATTGCTATGGTCTTTATGCCGGTCTGCTTTACCGCCTTGTCAAGTTTGTCTATGAGGATGTCAATGATTATCCGTTGCAGCGATGCCGCAAGGTCAGCCTTGTTTTCCTCAACGAAATTCTCGTTTTTCTTCTTCTCGTCACGCAGGGTGTAGAGAAACGACGTCTTAAGACCGCTGAAACTGTAGTCAAGCCCCGGGATATGCGGTTTGGCAAATTTAAAGCGGCCAGCATCGCCCTCCTGTGCCAGACGGTCAACATGAGGTCCCCCGGGATACGGAAGCCCCATCACTTTAGCACACTTGTCAAATGCCTCGCCGGCTGCATCATCAATGGTGCGTCCGATAATCTCCATCTCCTCGGGCGAACGCACGATAATGAGCTGACTGTTGCCGCCTGAAATCAGCAGACAGAGATAAGGAAATTCCGGCACTTCGTCATCCTCTTTCTCTCGTATGAAGTGGCTCAGGACATGTCCGTGGAGATGATTGACATCGACAATCGGTATGCCGAGACCTATCGACATGCCTTTGGCAAACGATGTCCCGACGAGCAGCGAGCCTATCAGACCCGGGCCGCGAGTAAACGCTATCGCAGTCAACACCTGTGGCGTTATGCCGGCTTGCCTGATGGCAGCATCGACTACCGGGACAATATTCTGCTGATGGGCGCGAGAGGCCAATTCGGGCACCACCCCACCCCACTGCTCATGCACCTGCTGTGAAGCGATGACATTGGAGCGCAGCAGTCCGTCGACTATCACAGCGGCTGATGTATCGTCGCAAGAAGATTCGATGCCGAGGATGACGTTATGTTTCATATAGATTATATTCGCTTAATTATGTATTTTTTCGGTTTAAGTTGTATGGCCATGCCGCGGCATGGCCATACAACTTTATAGATTACTTTAACTGGTTGAGGAGGGCGGTCACGGCAGCCTCAATCTGGCGGTCGGTGCCTGTGACAACCGTGGCAGGGTCATTGAGCACAAGGATATCAGGCTCGAGCTGCTGATTCTCAAGGAACGAGCCATCAGCTATCTGCATACCTACCACAGGTACCCCGAACAGCATGGATGGATCCTGAAGGTCAATCCAGTTGACCGAAGTCATGGTACCGGGGACAGGGGCACCGACAAGTTTGCCAAGATTCTTATGCTTATAGACCCAGGGGGTGCCATGGGCATTGCTGTAGTTTGCCTCGCAGATGAGCATGATAGACGGTTTGTTCCATCGGCGCGATGGCATCTCTCCGGCTTTCTTGCCATGGACCATCTGTGTCATGTACTTGTCGCCTGACAGAAGCACCTCTATATCCTCATGCAGACGGCCTCCTCCGTTCCATCGCGTGTCGATAATCATCGCTTCACGCTGATAATAGCGGCCAAGCATGTCGGCATATATCGTGCGGAAGCTGTCATCAGTCATGTCACGCAGATGCACGTATCCAAGGCGGCCACCCGACAGGCTGTCGACGAGCTGGCGGTTGCGTTCCACCCAGCGCTCATACAACCTGTTATTAAGCGAACTGCGGCTGATCGGTTTGACAACCTCCTCAAAGCGTCGGCCTGTAGCCGGATCATAAATAGAGACGAGAGTATTGGTTCTGGCGGCACGTTTGAGCAACACGTCCATGGTCACCGAGTCAGACAAAGCCTCGCCGTTGATTTTCTCGATAATCATGCCGGGGCGCAATTTTGACGAAGCGCGGCAGAAAGGCGTACCCTTTACCACCTCCGACACTTTCATGCCAGGACCTGTATAGGTCATATCATAGAGGAGGCCGAGCACAGCCGACGGTTCTTTAGAGCCGTCAGGGAAGAAACGGGCTCCGGTATGTGAGACATTCAGTTCACCGAGGAGTTCGCTCATCATCTCGGCAAAGTCGTAATTATTGGTAATATGAGGCAGATAACGGCGATACTGGGCCGACAGACCGTTCCAGTCGACACCGTTCATGTCGGGGACATAGAAACGCTCCGACACCTCACGGATTGCGAAATCATACATAGCCTCGCGCTCATCAGGAGCATTGACACGCAGCCTACCGCTTACCTTTACAGGCTTGACAGACTCCGATGCCAAATCCATCTTCTTGAGGCTGTTAGAACCTATCATAAACATCGTCTTGCCCTTGGCATCGGTGGCGAGTTTCATGTTTCGTCCTCCGAGTTTCTCAGCAATCGAGACATCACCCTTGCGCGGTATGACCTTCCAGAGATCGTATCCGTCCTCAAAATTGCTCATATAGTACAGCACCTCCTTGCCGTCTTCGCCCACGAGCACGAAATCACCCAGATTGGACGAATTAGGAGTCAGGCGCAGCACGCGGTCGCGGATGCCGTCAAGCTCCACTTTGATGGCTTTGGAGTCATCGGCGGCTTTCTTGTCTTTGCTGTCCTTTTTCTTCTTGTCTTTCTTTTTCTTGCTGTCCTTATCAGCCTCCTTGGTCTCTTTGGCCTTCTCTTCAGCCTTTGACAGCAGCTTGAACTCCTCCTCATCAAGCATGAAGCGGTCCATGGCCTCCTGATTGAGGAACACAATCATCACATCGGACTGCGACCCCCATGAGGCGTGGCTCCGCATGCCGTAGCGGTCACTCTCAAATATGATGGCATTTCCGTCAAGCGCCCAGCGCGGATTATAGTCGAAATATCCTGTTCCGGTCAGATTGGTCTGCTCTCCGTTCTCCGCATTGATGAGCACCACATCATAGTAAGGCTCATGCTGGTTAGTGTTCAGGAATGTCACTATCCATCGGCTGTCAGGGCTCCAATGGTATTCCGTGTCAAGGCTGCGCGAATATATGCCGTTGCCATCGGTCAAAGCCTTGGATTTACCGGATGCCACATCCATCACCATGATAGAATCACGGTTTTGCAGGTAGACGATTTTCTTTCCATCGGGCGAATACTTCGCGCCTGTGCGGTCTATGCCGTCGGCCTTAAACACCGGACGCTCATTTATGACAGTTGCATTTGAGAAATTAGGCTCCTCATCACGAGCTATAGATGCCTCGTAGATATTCCAATGTCCGTCACGCTGGGAGGTATAGAGCAGTTTGCGGCCTTCGGGATGCCACGATACCTCCATCTCCATCCCCGGGGTTTTGCTGACCTGCTTTGTGGTGGCATAATCGGCAGCGGTCACAAACACCTCTCCTCGCGAAATCAGAGCCAGCTCCGAGCCGTCGGGCGATGGAGTACCGAACGAATAATCACCTAACGAGACAAATTGCGGCTGCTCCGACAGGTCATCCACTACGGCAATCGGGAGTTTTTGCGGTTCTCCCGACGGTTGCTGTGTGTAAATTTCGCCATCATATGTGTAGACAAGGGACCCGTTGCCGCCCATTGACAGAAAACGCACAGGCGCGCCTGTAAAATGTGTGACAGGCCTGATTTTATCAGGAGCAGCCATATCAAAGGCATAGACATTCATGGAGCCTCCGTCACGCTCGCTGAGGAAATAGACCGTGTGTCCGTCGGACGCTATGACCGGATTGCGGTCTTCACCGGCATGCGCGGTCAGATTAGTATGCCGACCGGTCTGTGCGTCATATTTCCATATGTCACGTGTCACCGAAGATGTGTGATGCTTACGCCATACATCCTCCATACCCTTCTGGTCCTGATACAGGAAACTTTTGCCATCAGGCAGATATGAGACGCTTTCGGCAGGTGACGCAAGAATCTGCACTGATGCTCCTCCGGCCACAGGCACTGAATACAATTCCGTCAGACGGGCCGACGGGAAAAGACGGCTGCTGACAGGGTCCTGTATTGACGCCGAATATACCACTGACTTACCATCGGGAGTAAAAGCCTCAGGGGTGATATTGGTGCTTCCGAAAGTCAACTGACGCGCAGCTCCACCTTTAGCACTCATCACATACAGATTCATGGCACCGTCACGGTCGCTCGCAAAAGCTATCATGCTGCCGTCAGGTGACCATACAGGGGCTTTCTCCATGCCTGACATGGCGGTGATGCGTCGGGCCTCGCCGCCACGGGCCGGAACGGTGAATAGGTCGCCCTTATATCTGAACACTACCGTGTTGCCGTCAGGAGAGACCTTTGCGTCTCTGAGCCAGAGGGGAGAATCAGCGCCGACAGCCGACATTGCCGTCGCCACAGCCGCCGCAAATGTGATAAGTGTGCGTTTCATATGGTGAAGTTTGAGGGTAATGGTTGGTTTTTTACAAATAGGATATTCCGATATAGGGACGCGGCGGCGTGCCACGTCCCTATATCGGTATGGTTATGCTTTCGGACTGCTGTTACAGCGCAAGCAGCTTCTCAAGGTTAGCGCGGATGGCATCGATAGGCTGTGCACCTGCCATACGGAGTTCCTTGACCTGCTGGCCGTTTTTGAAGAAAAGCAGCGTGGGGATAGACATGATACGGTTAGCCGAAGCGAGTTCGGTTTCCTCATCAACATTGTATTTTCCGATGACAACCCGGTCTTCGTATTCCTTGGCAAGCTCCTCTATGACAGGAATAAGACGGTTACAGGGGCCACACCATGTAGCCCAGAAATCGACCATTACAGGCTTGCCTGACTCAATGAGTTCGCTGACCGACGCATCGGTAAAGTTAAGTGCCATAAAAAACAGATTAGATAATATCGTATTAAGGTTAATGTCACAAAAAAACTCCGACACATGACATCGTGTCGTCTATCCGCAAAGTTACCCTTTTTTCCCCACTATTCAAAATCCCGATGAATACCCGGATTACTATTCGTCAGGCAATGGTTTTGCCGAAGGGGAATAGCGCGAGACGCATCAGTTTGAAGTGCTGTATGCCGAATGGGAGACCTATGATGGTGATGCAGAAAATTAGACCCCACACGAGGTGTGTCAGAGCGATAGGTATGCCTCCGAGAAACCACCAGATGACGTTCATCACCCCGGCCAAGCATCCCGACGGCCAACCGGTGCTGACCACATCAGTGCCAAACGGCCACAATGCCACCGCTGCCAGCTTCATGGTCTGCAAACCAAACGGAATGCCGATTATGGTAATCATCATCAACACACTCGAAATGGCGTATTCGATGGCAATCATCAGACCGCCGAACACCACCCAAAGGATATTAAGGAATATATTCATAATATTAATTCTTGTATCTGTGGAAATCAGTAATGCCGAGACAACGTCCTACAGACTGTAACCATAAATATTGTTATTTGCCGGTGAGGATGGACTGGATGTCGGAGAGCTTGTTGAGGGCCTGGAGGGGAGACAGGGAATTTATGTCTATGCCGAGGATCTCATCACGAACGGCACTCAGCACCGGGTCATCGAGCTGGAAGAAACTCAGCTGGATACCGTCTTCCATACGCTGGTTGGGTGCGAGGGTAGACATAGTGGCCGGGGTGACAGCCGACCCGTTGTCACGGTTGGCAGCCTCAAGCCTGTGAAGCACCTCGTCGGCTCTGGTGACGATGCTGCGCGGCATACCTGCCAGTTTTGCCACATGTATGCCGAAGCTATGTTCGGAGCCTCCTTTTGACAGTTTTCGCAGAAATACCACCTTTCCGTCAATCTCCTTGACCGACACATTATAATTGACCACGCGCTCAAACGATTTTTCCATCTCGTTAAGCTCATGGTAGTGTGTGGCAAAGAGAGTCTTGGGGTGCATCGTGCCGTGCTGATGTATGTATTCGACTATCGCCCATGCTATGGATATGCCGTCATAGGTAGATGTGCCTCGTCCCAGCTCATCAAAGAGTATAAGCGACCGCTGGCTCATATTGTTGAGGATGGAAGCCGCCTCGTTCATCTCCACCATAAAAGTAGATTCACCCAAAGAGATATTATCGCTGGCACCTACACGTGTGAATATCTTGTCAACTACACCTATGCGTGCGCTCTCGGCGGCCACATAGCATCCGATCTGCGCCATCAGGACATTGAGGGCCGTCTGACGCAACAAAGCGGACTTACCCGACATGTTGGGGCCGGTTATCATCATAATCTGCGTCTTGTCATTGTCGAGATGCACAGTGTTGGATATGTAGGGTTCGCCTGGAGGCAATTCGCGCTCAATTACAGGATGGCGGGCCTCGACAAGGTCTATGCACAGCGAATCATCGACCACGGGACGCGAATAGCGGTTATCTATGGCCACACGTGTAAACGAGCTGAGCACATCAAGCCGTGCCACCATAGTGGCATCAAGCTGTATGGCCGGGATAAATCCTGCAATATCTGCCACAAGGTCATTGTAAAGACGAAACTCTATAGAATCTATCTTGTCCTGTGCTCCGAGTATCTTCTCCTCATATTCCTTCAGCTCCTGGGTGATGTAGCGTTCGGCATTGACGAGTGTCTGCTTACGTATCCACTCGGGAGGCACTTTGTCCTTGTGTGTATTGGTGACTTCTATATAGTAGCCAAACACATTGTTATAAGCCACCTTAAGGCTCGGGATACCTGTAGCCTGTATTTCACGCTGCTGCAAACGTAGCAGATACTCCTTGCCGTGGAGCACTATATCCCTCAGCTCGTCAAGTTCGGCATCCACACCGGGCTTGATGACAGTACCTCTATTGACAGCCGCGGGAGCATCCTCCACAATCTCGCGCTCTATGCGGTCGTGGATAGCCTTCAGAGGGTTGATTTGCTCGCCTATTGTAGCCAGAGCCTTGTTGTCAGCACCGAGACATACCTCCTTGATGGGCTCAAGCGCACCCAAAGCATGCTTGAGCTGTATGATTTCTCGAGGCGATATACGTCCTGTAGCGGTCTTGCCTGTCAGACGTTCGAGGTCACCTATACGTTCCAACGCCTCCCTCAGCGACTCCCGCGCATCAGGGTCACGGAAGAAGTATTCCACGACATCAAGACGCGCATTGATGGCTTTCACATCGCGCAGAGGGAATGCTATCCAACGACGCAACAGACGTGCGCCCATCGGACTGGCCGTGCGGTCTATTACATCCAGGAGGCTCTTGCCGTCCTCGCCGAGCGAGCTGAGCAATTCGAGATTACGCACCGTGAACCGGTCAAGCCTCACATAACGGTCCTCCTCGATGCGCGAGATGGATGTGATATGTGAGGTACGTGTATGCTGGGTAATGTCAAGATAATGCAATATGGCGCCTGAGGCAACTATGGCCGCCTGCATGTTATGTATGCCAAAGCCTTTGAGCGAGCCTGTCTCAAACTGTTTCAGCAGCCTGTCCATGGCCGCTGTCTCGGTAAAAATCCAGTCGTCAAGCTCGAAACTGAGGTAATGGGGAGCTATCTGTTCGTCAAGTATCGCACGCTTGCCACGCTCTACGAGCACCTCCTTTGGAGCAAAAGCAGCGAGCAGTTTGCCGACATACTCATTGTCTCCCTGAGCGGTCAGGAACTCTCCGGTGGATATGTCAAGAAACGACACACCCGTCACATGACGGTCAATATGCAGAGCCGCCAGGAAGTTGTTTTCACGGTGGTCAAGGATATTGTCATTGATAGAGACGCCCGGCGTGACGAGCTCCGTAATGCCGCGCTTGACCAGCTTTTTGGTCAGCTTAGGGTCTTCAAGCTGCTCGCAGATAGCCACACGCTTGCCGGCTCTGACCAGTTTCGGCAGGTACGTATCAAGGGCATGGTGAGGAAATCCCGCGAGCTCCACATGCTGCGACACCCCGTTGGCACGGCGTGTCAACGTGATGCCGAGTATCTCCGAAGCCGTGATGGCATCATCGGAAAAAGTCTCGTAGAAATCCCCTACTCTGAAAAGCAGCACAGCATCGGGATGTTTCTGTTTCATCTCGATGTACTGCTTCATCAGCGGTGTCTCAACTATCTTCTTGGCCACTGGTGAGAATTAAGGCTATGTGTCTTGGTTATTTACAGATGCGCAAAGCAATGATATGTTACCGGCCGTTGACCAGCGACATGCCGCGCAGTATGGCATCACGGTTAAGCGGAAGAAGATGATGATGGCGCTCGGGCAACACCTTCTGCAATCCCTTCATCACACTGTCTACAGGCACTACAGGCACTATGGCGAGCAATGCCCCGAGCAGTATCATGTTATAGGTCTTGCTGTTTTTCATATCTATGGCCGCATCCATGCCGTTGACCTCATAAATCCTGATGTCGGTGCGTGTGGGCTTGTGGTGGATGCCATAGGGGTCATATATGAGTATGCCGCCGGGCTTCACACGGCTTTCAAACTTGTCAAGGCTCTGCTGGTTGAGTATGACAGCCACATCGTAGGTGTCAAGCACCGGGGAACTGATAGGCCGGTCACTCAGGATGACAGTGACATTGGCTGTACCGCCTCGCTGCTCAGGACCGTAGGAAGGCATCCATGACACCTCCAGATCGTCCATGAGACCTGCATAGGCAAGAATCTTGCCCATCGAGAGCACTCCCTGACCGCCGAAACCGGCTATTATGATTTCCTTTTTCATTGTGCAGAGGCAGTTTCGACACCCTTGGCCTTAGCCTCGGGGGCCGGGTTAACAGTATTCTTCAAATCACCTATGGGATACTTCTTAAACATGTGCTCCACCATCCAGTCATTGGCCTGTGCAGGGGTCATCTTCCATCCGGAATTACATGTAGAGACAACCTCCACTACCGAAGTACCCTTGCCGTCCATGGCGTTTTTGAAAGCCTGCTTGATGGCGGCTTTGGTCTTGCGCACGGCAGCCGCAGTGTGGACACTCTGGCGCGTCACGTAGCAAGTGCCGTCAAGCCCCACGAGCAGATTGGTGATGGGGAGCGGATAACCATTGAGATCTATGCGGCGTCCATAGGGCGATGTCGATGTCTTCATGCCCTCAAGAGTCGTGGGCGACATCTGACCGCCGGTCATGCCATAGATGCCGTTGTTGATGAAGATGATGGCTATGTTCTCGCCACGGTTGGCGGCATGGATAGTCTCGCCTGTACCGATAGCGGCCAAATCGCCGTCGCCCTGATATGTGAATACCATGCGGTCAGGATTAAGACGCTTGACAGCCGTAGCCACCGCCGGAGCGCGTCCGTGGGCCGCCTCTATCCAGTCAATGTCTACATAATTGTAAGCAAACACAGCGCAGCCTACCGGTGCAATGCCGATGGTTTTGTCCTGAAGGCCCATCTCCTCCACGATTTCAGCTATGAGCTTGTGCACCACGCCGTGGCTACATCCGGGGCAATAGTGCATATGGTTACCGTTGAGCAGCGCAGGACGCTGATAAACGATATTTTCCGGTTTCTTTATATCTTCGTGTGTCATAATTACCTTTCAGGATTAATTTCAGGGAAATCACGATAAAGGGCTTCAATGACCTCCGACGGGTTAGGCACGATGCCGCCCATACGTCCGTAGTAATATACAGGCACTTTGCCGTTGACGGCAAGGCGTACATCCTCTACCATCTGACCGGCATTGATTTCGACGGTCAGGATGCCCTTGACACGGTCAGCCATAGCAGCAATGGCATCGGTCGGGAAAGGCCACAGGGTGATAGGACGGAGCAGACCGACCTTTATACCCTTGGCACGGGCCTCCTCGATAGACTTGAGGCAGATACGGGCTATGGAACCGAAAGCCACAATCAGATATTCGCAGTCATCGGTGTAATATTCTTGATAACGCACCTCATTTTGGCGTATCTTCTCGTAGGTAGCTTGCAGACGGTGGTTGTTTTCCTCCATAGTGGAGCTTTCAAGCTCCAAAGTGGTCATTATATTAGGCTTGCGAGTGGCCGGACGGCCGGTGACAGCCCACGGGCACTGCGCCGCAATCTCAGCATCAGTGCGGCGTGCACGCTGCTTGGGCAGCTTGACCTTCTCCATCATCTGGCCTACTATGCCGTCGGCAAGAATCATGGCCGGAGTGCGGTACTTGAATGCGAGATCAAATCCGAGGCACACGAAATCGGCCATCTCCTGCACCGACGAGGGAGCCAGCACAATCAGATGGTAGTCACCGTGGCCGCCACCCTTCGTGGCCTGGAAATAGTCGGACTGAGAGGGCTGGATGGTGCCGAGACCGGGACCGCCGCGCATCACATTGATTATCAGTGCCGGCAGTTCGCCTGCGGCAATGTATGATATGCCCTCCTGCTTGAGGCTTACGCCCGGGCTGGAGGATGAGGTCATTACAGCCTTGCCTGTAGAGGCTCCGCCATAGACCATATTGATAGCAGCAAGCTCACTCTCGGCCTGAAGCACTACCATGCCGGTGGTCTCCCACGGCATCTGCTCCTCAAGGGTTTCGAGTATCTCGCTCTGAGGGGTGATAGGATAACCGAAATAGCCGTCGACGCCATAACGTATGGCGGCATGGGCTATGGCTTCGTTGCCCTTCATTAATCTTACTTCTTCATCCATGTCTTAATTGTGTAAAGCACTACATGTGTAAGGCACTTATAGTGTGGACCTTGAATTTGTTTTCTTAAAAAACGTGTGAGTATGAGAGATGTCGGCTGACATGACAGACCGTATTACATCAGTCAGTCAACCTTCTGGCGGTACACGGTGATGCATGCATCCGGACAGACCATGGCGCAAGCCGCGCAACCTATACATTTGTCGGGAGCTGCCGTATATGCAAAGTGATACCCGCGGTCATTGACCTCCTTAGGCTGGAGAAGCAATACATCTGTAGGGCATGCAACTACGCAAAGGTCACACCCTTTACATCTCTCGATGTTAATATCTACTGCACCAATTATTTTAGGCATATGACAGATAGCGTATTAGTGATGAAAAACATGTTTTAAAAACATCTTCTTCGTCAGGATGTTTAATAAATCAATACAAATATAGCTGATTTATTCTGCTCTTATACACTTTTTTACAATTTCTTAACAAAAATCACACAAACGCAAAAAACGTGCAATCCGACGTCCCTGCCGCATAAAACAACCGGCTTCCCTCATCATTGCAACGGGGAAGCCGGGATATAAGCTTAACTATGTATGTGGGAGAGATGGGGCTACTGACCGAGATAGGTCTTGAGCAGCTTGCTCTTCTGCCCCTTGAGACGGCGGATGGCCTTCTCCTTGATCTGGCGGACACGCTCGCGTGTGAGGTCAAACTTCGCGCCAATCTCCTCAAGGGTCATCTCCTGGCAACCGATACCGAAGAACATCTTGAGGATTTCGCGTTCACGCTCATGGAGCTGACGCAGCGCACGGTCCACCTCCTTTGACAGTGATTCCTGGGTCAGGGTGCTGTCGGCCATAGGAGAGTCGTCGTTGGTGAGGACGTCAAGCAGACTGTTGTCTTCACCCTCTACGAAAGGTGCATCGACAGATATGTGACGGCCTGACACCTTCAGAGTATCAGCTATCTTCTCGACAGGGACATCCAGACGCTCAGCCAGTTCCTCGGGAGAGGGACGGCGTTCGTTTTCCTGTTCAAACTTTGACAGGGCCTTGCTGATTTTATTGAGCGAGCCCACCTGATTGAGGGGCAGACGCACTATGCGCGACTGCTCTGCGAGAGCCTGTAGAATCGACTGGCGGATCCACCATACTGCATACGAGATGAATTTAAAACCGCGGGTCTCGTCAAACTTCTGGGCGGCCTTAATCAGGCCAAGATTTCCTTCGTTGATCAGGTCGGGCAGACTGAGGCCCTGATTCTGATATTGCTTTGCCACAGAAACTACGAATCGCAGGTTGGCTCGTGTCAGTTTGTCGAGAGCGCGTGCGTCGCCTTCGCGTATCTTCTGGGCGAGTTCCACTTCCTCCTCTACGGATATGAGTTCCTCGCGACCAATCTCCTGAAGGTACTTATCAAGCGATGCGCTCTCTCGATTGGTGATTGATTTGGTGATTTTTAATTGTCTCATCTAATCTAATGGTATATGCTTAGATTTTAACGCGCGAAATTACGATTTTATTTTGTATTGGCCTACACAACGCACATATTTTATGCTTTTTTAGAGTATCAGGCCTGACGCGCCCATCGCCACAGGTCTTTGAGCGTAGGTTTCTTGCCGTACATGAAGATGCCCACGCGATAAATCTTGCCGGCGAGCCATGCGACAAATATAAACGATGCTACAAGGATTACGAGCGACAGAGCCACCTCCCACGCGGCGATGCCAAACGGCAGACGCGCCATCATAACCATAGGCGAGGTCAGCGGTATGTAGCTGCAGGCCACCGCAAGCCCCGACTGCGGGTCCTGAGCCGCCGACATCGATAGCACCAGACCGAGGATGATAGGGAGCATGGCTATTATGGAGAGCTGCGATGCGTCCTGCACATTTTCCACCGCCGAACCGATAGCAGCAAATATAGCCGAATAAAAGAGGAAACCGGCCAACAGGAACAGGAGCATCACAAAGAGGATGTTGAAGATATAGCTGACACTTCCGAGAGTGGCTATGACATTGACCATATCGGCATCATACTGCGATGTGGCGGCATCAAACGTACCGGCCTGGACGGCTGACACTTCGGTCATCACTCCCGAAGGCAGAGTCGCCGGCAGTACAAATGCCGAAATGCAGCAGAGAAGCACCATCCATATGAGTATCTGCACGACGGCCACGCTGGCGATACCGAATATCTTGCCGAGCATCAGATGCACAGGTTTGACAGAGGTAACGACAAGCTCGAGCACACGATTGTTTTTCTCCTCAATGATGCTCGACATGACCATCTGGCCGTACATCAGCAGAAACATGTAGAGAATCAGCGAAAGCCCCATGCCGAGAGCGAAGCTCAAGGCACTTGACTCCTGCGAGAGCTCGTCAGTGTCATTGCGAAATGTCAGCAACTCCACATCGGTGTGTATGTCATCCATCACCTGACGCAGATTCTCGATATTGCTCTTCTCGATGCGCCGCGACTCTATGATGTCGTTAAGCTGCGATTCTATCTCGCCTTCTACACTCATGGATGCCGGGCCATTGCTATAATAGGCTATGCCGGAAGTATTTGACACAGCTTCAGAGGGGATATACAGAATCCCGGCCACATCCTTCATGGCAAGCGCCGAGTCAAGCACCTGGGCACTGCGTGTGAATGTCAGCTCCTCCGTGTCGTGGAAATCCGGGGCTATGACACCCGTCTCATCCACCACCACAATATTACGCTCATCGCCCGATGCAAACTCCATAATCAAAGCCGGAAGCACCGACAGCAAGAGCATCAGCAGAGGCATCAAAATGGTGATGATTATAAAACTCTTCTTGGATACGCGCTCCAGAAATTCACGCTGTATTATAAGGTATATATGATTCATGTCAAATCAGTTTTTGTGGATATGTCAGATGCGTGTAGATTCCACTACAGATATAAATATGTCGTTCATGGATGCCATGGCTTCATTGAACGAGAGCATCATGCCATGATTATTGACCGCAGTGATAAGCTCGCGCACGTCGGCATCTGATGCCAGGTGCACTTTCAGCGTGTATGTGCCGTCAGGGTTGCACTCCATCGACTGCTCCACAGCCATCGGCTCGATGGACGGCAGCAGCAACTCGTCGCCCACGTCGGCCAGAGTAACCACGTAGCGATCCTTGCAGAAGCGTCGGCGTATATCATTGACATTGCCCGACAGCACATTGCGCGAACGGTTGATGAGAGTTATGTCATCACAAATCTCCTCCACGCTCGACATATTGTGGGTGCTGAATATGATGGTGGCACCTTCGCGGCGCAGCTCCAGGATTTCCTCCTTGAGCATGTTGGCATTTATGGGGTCAAAGCCTGAAAACGGCTCATCGAATATCAGCAGCTTGGGCCGATGCAACACAGTGATGATAAACTGTATCTTCTGCGCCATGCCTTTTGACAGCTCCGACACCTTCTTGCCCCACCAGTCCATGATGCCGAATTTATCAAACCATTTTTTGAGTTCCATCATGGCCTGGGCGCGGCTGAGACCCTTGAGCCGGGCGAAGAAAATGGCCTGCTCGCCCACCTTCATCTTTTTATACAGGCCACGCTCCTCGGGAAGATAGCCTATGTGCGCTATATCGGAAGCAGCCAGCGGATGTCCGTCAAATATGACCTCTCCGCTGTCAGGCAGCGTAATATGGTTGATTATACGTATCAGAGTGGTCTTGCCGGCACCGTTGGGTCCGAGCAGACCGTATATGGAACCCTGAGGCACCTCCAACGACATGTCATCAAGCGCCACATGTCCGGTGAATCGCTTGCTGACATGGCTGACCTTTAAGAGTGGTTGAGTCATAATGGTCGGTTGTTTCTTTAACATTAATATATGAACGGAGACAAAGTTACACAATTTTTCACGACAAAATCGCCAAAGGTCTTGCAAAAGTCATTTTTTCGCTATAACTTTGCACTCGCAAATGAGGCACAGCCTCCTTGTCAACCTCCATGGCGGGATAGCTCAGTTGGTTAGAGCGTCGGATTCATAACCCGGAGGTCCCGAGTTCAATTCTCGGTCCCGCTACAAAAAAAAGATTTCTACCACGACATCTCCGAGCTCTCAGCCCGGAGATGTTTTTTTATACACTCAGCTCCGAAAAATTCGTATATTTGCACCATGTCAGACTCGTAGGGAAACAGACACAATGCTATCTGGCCGACATCCATTCTCTCCATTTATCATTTACCCGAATAATCACAACCAATACTTAAATATTACAATCATGATCAGCAACAAACTTCAAGATGCTATCAACGAGCAGATCAACGCCGAGCTTTGGTCAGCCTACCTCTATCTGTCAATGTCACTTGACGCAGAAGCCAAGGGACACAAGGGTGTAGCCAACTGGTTTTACATCCAGTTCCGCGAAGAACAGGACCATGCACGCATCTTCATGAACTTCATGAACTCACGCGACGCAAAGGTAGTGCTTCGTCCTATCGAGGAGGTCCCCACCACATGGCCCAGCGTACTTGCCATGTTTGAGCAGACACTCCAGCACGAGCAGAAAGTGACCTCTCTCATCAACAACCTCGCCGCCATAGCCCGTGAAGACAACGATTTCGCATCGACCAACCGCTTCATATGGTTCATTGACGAGCAGGTAGAAGAAGAGGACACCGCACGAGCCATGATCCAGGCTTTCCGTGCGGTAGAAGGCAATGATTACGGCATGTACATGCTCGATAAAGAGCTGGCAGGCCGCACATACACCACTCCCTCGCCTCTGGCTTCTGCCGAATAATCCCTACCGGGATAAACAACGCACTTGCGGACGCGCTCACGGCGACACTTATCGCCATCGGAGCGCGTCCGCTTTTTTTTCAATCGGAGGCATCCTTTTTAACCGTTTTTATAACCTTAAATCGTCATTATTGATAATTATTGCATAATTTTGCTGATACCACATCTTTGTCACCGATCATCACTTACTCTCCACCATCAGGAAAAACATGAAACTTGCTACCGGCCTGTGTCTCTATGTGTTGTGTATATGCATGTGCATATTCGCCGGCATAAGCATAGTGCTTGAAAAATACACCGCCACACGTGAGAGCGAACAAGCCCATCGCCTGACCGAACTGCTGCAGTCACAGATGGTCAGAAGCGTAGACGAGGACTTGGACAGAGTCGCCCGTAACGCCTACCGCACCGCCAGGGAGATAGAAGAAATGGCATCACCCGTTGACGAGACAGCCGCAGCCCGATTGCTCGGCATAATGATAGAGAGCGACCCCGTCATCAAAGGGGGGTGCATGGCATATGTCCCCGAACGCATTCCCGGCAATGCCGGGGAGTGGATGGTATATGCCCACCGCACCGCATCGGGCATAGAGAGCAGTCAGCTCGGCAACACCGACTATGCCTACACATCCCAGCCATGGTTTACCGACCCGATAGCCTCAGGCAACCCTACGTGGAGCAAACCGTATGTCGACAAAGGAGGCGGCGACTGCCTTATGACCACCTACAGCATACCGCTAAAAGATGACAGCGGCACGATATATGCTGTCATAACCGCCGATGTAGCCCTTGAATATCTCGAAAAGGAAATCGAAGAACTGCGTCCCTACCCCGACAGCCGATCGCTGCTGCTGACTGCCGACGGTGCAGTGCTTGAAGCAAACCCGGCCGATGCCACAGACCGCATGTCGAGGCTGATAGCAGAAACATCACATCAACTCACCACGAGCAGCCATGCCGATGGCGACATGGATGTAGACGGATGCCAATATATCGCATGCTACTCGCGCATATCCGGACCAGACATCATCATCGCCACCGTCAGCCCCTATAAATCCGTCCTGTCCACGATAATGCAGCTCAAATTGCCATTGATGATTATCATCGGATGCGGATTCCTTCTGCTGCTTGCAGGTATCAGGTTTGTAATAATCTACGCCACACGTCCGCTCAACAGCCTCTGCCATGCAGCCATAGAGATAGGCCGTGGCGACTTCACTACCCCACTCCCGCCAGCCGGACCTTATGCCGACCTCGGCCGGTTACGCGACGCAATGTCACACATGACCGAATCGATACAGCACTATATAGCCACGATAGCCGACAATGCCCGGAGCATGGAGCGAATAGAGAGCGAACTCGACATAGCCCGGAGAATACAACAGGGGATGCTGCCTCGTCCATGGCAAGCGGAGGATGAAGACACCGGCATCAAAATCGGGGCATTGCTGCATCCGGCACGCGAAGTCAGCGGCGACATGTATGACTACGTATATGCCGACGGACTGCTATATTTCATCGTGGCCGATGTCAGCGACAAAGGAGTGCCGGCCTCGCTCGTCATGGCTTCGGTCCACAGCCTGTTCCGCTTCATGGCCGAGAGGCGTCTGTCACCGAAAGAGATGCTTGATGGTATCAACCGCCATCTGTGTGAGGGCAATCCGCAAAACATGTTCGTGACCATCATCACAGGCGTAATCGACACTGCAAGCTGCCGCCTCACCATCGCCAATGCCGGACACAATCCGCCCCTGCTAATCGACAGCGACGGAGTCCGCTATCTGCATCTGGCACCGGGACTGCCGGCCGGAGTGACAGATATGGTCGACTACAGCCAGACAGAGCTGCCATTCAGCTCATGCGACAGCATAGTTTTATATACCGACGGGCTCACCGAAGCCGAGAACGCATCAGGCAATCCCTACGGCGAGGACCGTCTGCTATCGCAGCTCCGACATACGGATGAAGCGCCATGCTATACACCGTCAGAACTCGTGGCAGACATTTATGACGATGTCGCACACTATACCTCGCGGCCCCTTGCCGACGACATCACCATAGTGTGCATCAGCAACACCGCCAGCCACATATCTCTCGGCTATGACATAAGCGAAATCTCACGTCTCGCCGATTTCGTGCAGCATACTGCCGACAACGCCGGATGGAGCACGGCTCTGACCCAGAAGGCCACCCTGGTGCTTGAAGAAGCTGTCAGCAACATCATCAACTACTCCACCGCCCCTCTCCCTGGGAGTGACATAGATGTGACCGTGGTCTGCAACCCTGACAGTGTACGGCTGCATATCGCTGACAGCGGAGAGCCGTTTGACCCCATAGCCTCAGCCTCCGAAGTAGACACCGCCATGTCAGCCGAAGAAAGGCCTGTGGGCGGACTCGGACTGTTTCTGATACGCAAAATCGTTGACTCGGCGCATTATCAATATACCGACAATAAAAACAACCTGCTACTATATCTAAAAACCAGACAATCATGACAACCACCATCGACAACAGCAACGGAAACTCAATCATATCAATCACCGGTCGTCTCGACTCTGTGACATCCCCCAAATTTGACAGCGACATCGCCCCCATATATTCACCCGACCAAAGCGGCGACATCATAGTAGACTGCGCCGGACTGGAATATATCAGCAGTGCCGGGCTGCGCTCACTGATCACATTGCTTAAGAAATCGAAAGCAGCCGGACGCACACTTGAGCTGCACAACCTGCCGGCATCAATCCGCACCATATTCGACATGACCGGATTCACCTCAATCTTCACTATCATTTAAATCGCCATGACCCGACCCAGTACACATATGCCACCGCTGACACAGTCACAGCTGGGCATCTACATCGACAGTCTCCGTCACGATGACCGTTCCATATACCACACACCGTTTCTTTCACGTATGCCCGAGGGCACTGATGCGCAGCAACTGGCTGCAGCGGTCAGGAGTGTAATCGCGGCATATCCGAGCATGTCGGCCCGCATCGTATCCGACTGTGACGGCAATCCTTCACTTGCCGATTTCTCCGCCTCACAGCCTCTGCAAGTGGACATAACCGACATGAGCGAAGAGGAGCTGGACGCCTCCAAAGACTCGCTTGTACAGCCCTTCGGACTTGACGGAGGCCCGTTGGCCCACATATCCGTGATAAAGACCGAGAAACATGTGTATCTCTTTACCGACTTCCACCACACGGTATTTGACGGATACTCGCGCAGACTCATGTTGCAGGAGATTGACAAAGCATATCGCGGCATAGAGCCACAGCCCGAACGCCTGACCATATTCGATGTGGCAAGCGAGGAAGCCGAAGCCCGTAAGTCACCGGAATATACAGCCGCACATGACAGGTATGCAGAAATAATCAATGGCGCCGACACTGCTTTCGACATAATCCCCGACACTGCCGGTCCCACCGAGGAGACATACGTAGAGACATCCTTCACCATCGACATAGACAGCGACGGTTACAAAAAATATTGCCGCAATGCGGATATGCCTCAGAGCGTCCCTGCCACATCCGCGATGGGCATCGTACTGCAGACATACTCTCGCAAGGATGACGTGACTTTCGCGACCATATACCACGGGCGCAAAGCCGACTTGCATGACAGGACATTCGGCATGATGGTGAAAACACTGCCCATCAGAATCAACACCGATGCCGACACGACAACAGGACAGCTCCTCAGCGTAACGAAAGACCGTCTCAAGTCAGTCCGTGACAATGACATATATTCATTTGCCGATGCCGCACAGGAATACGGCGTCAACTCGGACTTCCTGTTTGCCTACCAGGGGGCATTTCTTGACACTCCTACTGTCAACGGCGGCAATATTGAGAGTATCCCTTTAAAAAAACTGTCGACAGGTGCAAAAATCACGTCAAGCCTTCTGCTGACACAGGGAAAGATGACCCTCACCATCGAATACCGCAGCGACCTTTACACACCGCAGACCATAAGCGGCATGGCATCATGCTTTGAGTCCGTATTGTCAGCATTGATGCACAGCGACAGCGACATGGCAGTCTCGCATCTTCCGCTTATGTCAGCTGTCGCGCAGGAGCGCATCATCAGCCTCGGACAAGGCGCACCCTCCCGGGCCTATAATGACGCTACGATACCGATGCTGTTCAAAAAAGCCGCCTCCATCCATAGTGACAACACATCCATAGTATATAAGGACCGTCGCCTGACCTATCGCGAGCTTGACGCTCTGACTGATGCACTTGCCGTCATGCTGCGTGACAAATACAACGTATCGTCAGGCACCACCGTCGGAGTGCTGATAGAGAGGTCGGAACTGATGGCTATATATCCGCTTGCCATTATGAAAGCCGGGGGAGCATATATGCCGCTTGACCCCCATTTCCCCACTGACAGGCTAATGTTTATGATCGAGGATGCCTCGCTTTCGCTGATACTCGCTGATGACGGACTTGCCGAACAGACCATACCGCAGTTTGAGGGCAATGTCATCTCCGCCTCAGTGCTTGACACCCTTGACCTGACCGCTCCCGAATCAATCAGTGCGGCGCATCCCGGCGATGCGATGGTAGTGCTCTACACATCCGGCTCAACCGGCAAGCCCAAGGGTGTCACCCTCGAGCAGCATAATCTGGCAAATTATTGCGAAGCCTATACAAGCCTCATCTCACTCACCGACAAAGACCGGGTGGGAGCGTATGCCGCATTCGGATTCGATGCACACATGATGGATTTGTATCCGACCCTGCTGAACGGCGCCACTGTGCATATTTTTGATGCCGAAATGAGGCTTGACCTGACAGCCATGCATGACTACATTGAGCAAGAGAAGATTACGGTCATGTTTATGACCACCCAGATTGCATGGCAGATGGCGACCCTGTTTGACTTCACAACATTGCGTGTCCTGTCGTGCGGAGGCGAAAAGCTGCCTCCGATAGGTAAGCTGCCCTATGATTTCAACAACCTCTACGGTCCTACGGAGTGCTCGGTGGCATGCACAGCCTACCGCGTCACAGGACCTACCGACGGAAAAATCATCGGCTCGCCGCTGCAAGGATACGACCTGCTGATTGTCGACCGGTACCTGCGTCCCGTCCCCCAGGGTGCACCCGGCGAACTGCTAATACTCGGACAGAGCGTAGGACGCGGCTATCTCAACCGCCCCGAGCTGACAGCTGAGAAATTCATCACCATCGACGGCGAGAAAGCCTACCGCACAGGCGACCATGTCAGATACACGCCCGATGGCGAGATAGAATTTCTCGGCCGCATAGACGGCCTTGTCAAGCTCCGCGGACTCCGCATAGAACTGGGAGAAATAGAGGCTGTGGCCACATCGCATCCGGCAGTCAAAACATTCGTTGCAGCCGTCAAGGAGTTCGGCGGCATGGAGAATCTTGTCGGGTACTACATACTCAAGGACGGCATGTCTCTGTCACCTGACGAACTGCGTGATTTCATGTCGCAGTCACTCACTGAGTTCATGGTGCCGCAGGTAATCATGCAGCTCGAGACCATGCCAATGACGACAAACGGCAAGGTGGACCGTCGGGCACTCCCTGTCCCTGAAACCGTCACAGCGGAAATCATCGCGCCCGAGTCACCGATGGAGCAGAAAATCTATGACATCACAGCCGAGATATTGCAGCATGACAGATTCGGAGTCACCACAAATCTGCTTTCGGTAGGTCTTACCTCACTGATGGCAATGCGACTCGTAGCATCAGTCATCAAAAACACGGGGCTGAAACTCACAGCCAAGACAGTGATGACCGCTCCGACCGTGCGTGAGATTGCAGCATCTCTCGAAAACGCCTCAGGCACCACCGGCCATGACGCCTCTACATCACACAAACGCCGCCGTTACTACCCGTTGACCGAAAACCAGCGAGGCGTTTACATCGACTGGGAGATGAATCGCGACGCACTGCAGTACAACATACCCCAGGCCTTTAAATTCGGCCCGGACACTGATGCCGAAGCCCTGCGCGATGCCATTTACAAAGTTCTGGAGGCACATCCGGGACTTAAGACACGCATGACACTGCGCGGAGGCGACGTGATGCAGGAACGCCGCGACGACGACACCATAGAAATCACCATAACCGACCTTGACGAAGCCCCGACACGTGAATTCATGCAGAGCCGCATAAGGCCGTTTGACCTGCTCAACGACTGCCTGTTCCGCTGCGAAATATACCGCCACGGCCACGACGTGTACATGCTCCGGGATACCCACCACATCATCTATGACGGCGTTTCTGCCATGCTGTTCCATCAGGATATGGTCAAAGCCTATGGCGGTGCAACGCTTGAAGCAGAGACCTATACCGCTCTCGACCATGCTCTTGACGAGAAGGAAATGCTTGAAAGCGACGAAGCCGACAAAGCAGCAGCCTGGTTTGACAAGCTCCTTGACCAGTCCGAACCGACATCCTATCCACGCAGCTCACAGCCCGACAACGATATAGCCGGAGGCATGGGACGCATCAGGCTGACACTCCCCTCCGCCGACATCAAAACCTTCTGTGCAAAGGGAGGCATAACCGTCAGCAACTATATGCTCAGCGCATTCCTCCAGCTTCTACACAGACTGACACGCGAACAGACCATACAGATCACCACCGTAAACAACGGACGCAACGACATGCGTCTGCTCCCTGACATGGGCATGTTCGTAAAGACACTCCCGGTGGTGTCACGCTGCTCCGCCCCTACGGCATCTCCGCTTGAGTTTGCACGTGACATACAGTCACAATTCCTCACCTCGCAGGACTATGACTTCTACCCCTTCACAGCCCTGGTGGAAACCAAGGGCGTCAGACCCGACATAATGTACGTCTACGAAGGCGGCATCAACCTTGAAGGGGACGGCGATGACACTCTCAAGACCGAGAAGATACCTCTTACACTCAACACCGCCAAGGTGCCGCTTACAGTCCTCGTATTTGAGCCCTCGTCCGATGAATTTGAGCTTTCGCTCGAATATGACACCTCCATGTATTCCCTGGATGATATGGAGGTACTGATGGAAATGATGCGTACACTCTCGCTGAGTCTGACCGATGCCGCCACAATAGCCGACGGACGGATGGTCAACGCGGCACAGGAGGCCCAGCTCAGCGCCATGCGCAACGGCGAGACGGGCGAAGTGCTCTACACCTCATTCCACGGAGCCATGGAAAGTCATGTCGATGCCACTCCGGATGCCCCGGCACTCATAGCCTGTGACAAACGGATGACATTCCGCGAGTTTGACAACGAGTGTAACCGCATAGCCAACGCATTGATAAAACGCGGTGTGCGCCGTGGCGACCGCATAGTCATATTGTTGCCGCGCCGTTCATGCCTCATCACCGGCATCTATGGCACCATGAAGGCCGGAGCTACCTATATACCTTGTGACCCCGAATATCCGGCTGACCGCATACGCCTCATCACAGAGGACAGTGACGCACGGTTTGTGATCACGACAGCCGACAAAGTAGACCTCTACCCTGGCAAGGCTGTAGACATTGACGAGCTGCTGACCGAGACCGACACCACTCGCCCGGATATCAAGGTGGAGCCTGAGGATATAGCCTACATGATCTATACATCCGGCTCTACAGGACGTCCGAAGGGCGTGATGATACCGCAGAGGGCTATCACCAACTATCTCTACGGCTACTATAAGATGTTCTATAAAGAGCATCCTGAAATCAAGACACAGATGCTCCTTGTCACTATTTCCTTTGACGCATCGCTGCTCAACCTGGGCGGTGCGCCGACTTCGGGACACTGCCTTGTGCTGGCCAATGAGGACGAGTGCAAGGATGTAGTGCTGCTGTCAAAACTGATGCTTGACAACGGTGTGGACGCTACGGACATCACCCCGAGCCGACTGGATGCTATGCTCGATCTGCCCGAATTTGGCCGCGCGATAGCCCGTTGCAAGCATCTGAATATCGGCGGTGAAGGATTCCAGAACACACTGATAGCCAAACTGTGCTCCGCCGGTTTCCGCGGACGTGCCATCAATGAATACGGGCCTACGGAAACCACCGTAGGGTGCAATCAGGCCGAAGTGACGCCATTTGAGCCAATCATTGCCGGCCGTCCCTTCTACAATGCCAGCGAACGCATCGTAGATGCCTGGGGCTCGGAGCTTCCTGTAGGAGCCGTGGGCGAATTGTATATCTTCGGACGCGGCGTAGGCCTCGGCTACAACAATCTGCCCGACAAGACCGCACAGGCGTTTGTGACATTCAACGGAGAGAGAGGCTACCGCACAGGCGACCTCGCCCGTTGGACTCCCGAAGGCGACGTGGTCATTCTCGGCCGCATAGACCATCAGGTCAAGCTGCGCGGACTCCGCATAGAACTCGGCGAGATAGAGAGCGTGGCGTCACAGTTCGAGGGCATCAAGAATGTGGCGGCAGATGTCCGCGAGGTCAACAAGATACAACATCTGTGTCTCTATTACACCACCACTGCCCCTGTTGACAAAGCAAAGCTCCATGACCACCTCGCATCCTCGCTCACGGAATACATGGTGCCCGATGCCTACACCGAGATTGAGGTGATGCCGCTGACCCCCAACGGCAAGACCAACCGTAAGGCCCTTCCCGAGCCGGAGATAGCTCCGCTGACTCCATACGTGGAGCCGGAAGGCGAGGTGGAGAAAACCATCGCGGATGCGTTCGGCAAGATTCTCCATAATGACAAAATCGGTGCCAACGACGATTTCTTCGCTATCGGAGGCACCTCGATAAGCGCGATAAAGGTAGTCGCAGCCCTGGCATCGTCGGGCTACAGCATCACATATAAAAATGTATTTACCGCGCGCACGCCACGCGCCCTTGCAGCCATGATAGAGGGAAAGCCGGCCGATGACATCGCAGCCCTGCAACCTGCGGCACCCGTGCAGAGCATCCACGTGTCGAAATTTGCCTCTGTGCTCGAGCGCAACACCCTCGATTCATACCTCAACGGAGAGATGCAGACCCTCGGCGATGTGCTTCTGACCGGAGCCACCGGATTCATGGGCATACATATGCTCCACGAGCTGCTCACCACCACCGAGTCGCGTATCATATGCTTGCTGCGTCGCAAAGGCGACCTCTCGGCCGAGAGCCGACTGCGCACACTGCTGTTCTACTACTTCGACAACACGTTTGATGACGATTTCGCCTCCGGCAGACTCTCTGTCATAGAGGGCGACGTGACCACGCCGATAGACGAAGCCCTTGCGCAGCAGCTCGATGTGCAGACAGTCATCAACTGCGCCGCCAATGTCAAGCATTTCTCAGCCGGCAACGACATCGAGCAGGTCAATGTGGAGAGCGTGCGCAATCTGATAGACTTCTGCATGCAGCATGACGCCCGACTGGTGCATATATCCACCGTCAGCATCGCCGGCGAGAGTGTCAACGGATATCCCGACCCTGCTTTGCTGCTGACCGAAAAGATGATGGATTTCGGACAGAGCCTGGCCAACCAGTATGTACACTCCAAATATGAGGCAGAACGACTGATACTCACTGCCATACGCGACAACGGCCTCAGCGCCAAGATAATGCGTGTCGGCAACCTGTCGGCGAGAAGCACCGACGGAGAGTTCCAGATCAACTTCCGCAGCAACGCTTTCATGGGCACACTGCGTGCCTACGTCACACTCGGCTGTGCTCCATATGCCGTGCTTGACGCGCCATGCGAGTTCTCCCCCATCAACGAGGTATGCAAAGCAATATTGCTGCTGAGTTCGACGCCGGCAGAGATGACGGTATTCCAGCCCTGCAACAACCACCGCCTCCCCCTCGGCGACGTGCTCCACATACTCGGAGAAACCGGACTGCCCGTAAGGCCGGTAGAATCCGACGAGTTTGCCGCCTGTGAGCGTGATGCCATGGACGACCCACGCAAAGTTGACGCCCTGCAGCCCCTGATGGCCTACGATTCGGAAGCCGGCGCACGCACGGCATTCATCCGTTATGACTCGAGTTTCACCAACCAGATACTCTATCGTCTCGGATTCCGCTGGAACTACACCTCACGCGACTATGTAAGCCGGTTTATCAAAGCGATAGCTTCGCTTAACTTCTTTGAATCATGAGCACAGTATCGCGCACACCCTACCTCGTAGGCAAAGCCTTCAGGAGCTTCCTGTTCGCGTCAGTGCTGACAGCCGCGGCCTCGCAGATCGGAGCCTTGATTGACGGGCTCATGCTCAGCCACTTCATCAACGAAGAGGCCATGAGCGCCGTCAACATATCCTCCCCGGTCATACAGACACTGTTTGCCCTGTGCATACTGATAGGCACAGGAGGCTCGGTGCTTGCCGGCATGGCTATAGGCAACCACCGCAAATCCGAGGCGTCAGGCATATTCTCCGTCGTGACCGTAACCGCCGTAGGGCTCGGCATAGTCCTCGGAGCTGCCGGCATGATATTCATATCGCCGCTGCTACGTCTCCTCTGCCCGGATGCGTCGCTCCAGGACTATACCTCGCAATATCTCATGGTCATGCTTCCCGGTGCGGCGATATACATGCTCATGGTAGTGACCCAGATGTTTGTCACCCTTGACGGCGAACCTCGGCGCGTCACGGCAGCCGTGACGACCTGCATGGTGGTCAACATTGTGCTTGACTACATCTTCATCGTCTGGTGCGGATGGGCCATGACCGGGGCCGCCGTGGCCACCGTGATAAGCTACGCAGCAGCCATCGCTGTGCTTATGCCGCACTTCCTACATAAAGACGCTCTCCGATTCAGGCTGCCGCGTACAGTCAGGCAATTGGGCCAGATCGCCTCGATGGGATTGCCCTTCGGCATAGCTACAGTGCTGATAGCGGTGCAGCTGCTCGGCAACAACCTCGTGGCCATCAACTACATCGGTGCAGCCGGCATCGTGACCCTGTCGATATGTATGTATCTGCTGAGGTTTTCCATGATGATCCTGACAGGAACACTTGAGTCGTTTCAGCCCGTGGCCGCCATACTCAAGGGATCGGGCGACAACCGCGGAGTGGTGCTCGTGCTTGGCCGTGCCTACAAATTCCTGACGGTGAGCCTGTCGGTGCTCGCGCTTATCCTGATTATCTTCCCCGGCTGGATAGCCACGCTGTTCGGTATCGCCGACGCTCCGTCGCTGGCCATGCTCCATATAGCCCTTCCGGCCTATGCCGTCAATATCCTGCTGCAATGCGCCGTCTACCTCCTGATACCGGTCTACCAGATATACAGCCACAAGAACATGGCTCTGATTATCTCCGTAGGCCAGCCATTGCTCCCTATGGTATGCTACTGGGCGTTGTCAGCCGCAGTGGCGGCAGGTCACAGCTGGGTCAACCCGTGGTGGGGATTTGCCATAGGCCAACTGATTGTAGTGGCGATACTTGTGCCGTTCGCCCTGACACGCAAGGGACACCACGTACCGTTTATCCTCATCCCGTCAGACAATCCCGATGAACTTTACGACATCTCCATAACCCCGTCGATCGACCGCATGGCGGATGCCCTTCTGGACGCCGACGGATGGATGAAACGTCAGCATCTGCCCGAGGAGCTGCGGCTACGCATCGGGCTGGCATGCGAGGAATCGGTCAAGAACATCATCCAGCATGCTTTAGTATCCAAGCTCAGACACTCGGCCATAGACATGCGCATAGCCCTGTCGGCCGACAAGGTAACGGTAATCATCATCGACGAAGGAACGCCTTTCAACCCTACCGAACAGGACCCCGGCACCGGCCTGGGGCTCATGCTCGTGCGCAAGACATGCGACAGCCAGAAATACGAGTACCTGTTTCATCAGAATATCCTGACCATAGAGTGGCATAGATGACATCAGCCCATCTCATAGAGGAAACGGACAGGCAGCTGACACCGGCGCAACAAAGCGCACTGGCACGTCAGCTGCTTGCGCGTCTGCTCGCCGACCGATATGGCATCAGTCCCCTGCCGGCAATCACAGTGACGGCGACAGGCAAACCCTACTTCGCCTCGCATCCCGCCATACATTTCAGCCTCTCCCACTGCCCACGCGCCGTCATGGCTGTCATATCAGATGCTCCTGTAGGCTGCGACATCGAGGAGGTGCAGACCGACGCGCCCCCCGAACTGTTACAGGCGGCATTCTCCCCTGCCGAGCAGACTCGCATCGTCGAAGCGGCCACGCCTCCACTCGAGCTGACACGCATATGGACACGTAAAGAAGCATACGTCAAACGCACCGGAAGCATCCCTGACGACCCTGTCGATTGGCCGTCGGAGATGCCCGGTGTGTCTACTGTATGCGAAGTCGCTAAAGGCTACGTCTACTCAATCAGTCGTTGAGATGACGGACCAATTCGTCTACGGAGATGCCTAACATCGACATCTCATGGCGCAGACGTGGCAACGTGTCGGCAAAGAATTCCTCGCGAAGCTGATCGCGGATTATATCCCTGGCCTCTGAGGATACAAAACACCCCAGACCGCGCTTCTGGTAGAGGATGCCGAGAGCCTGCATGTCGTCATAGCTCTTCAGCACCGTGCGCGTATTGACAGCCATGGCCACCGACAATTCCTTGACCGACGGCACTCGTCCGTCAGTCTGCCAGTCGCCTGACAGTATGCGTCCGTAGCAGTAATCGGTAATCTGCCTGTAAATCGGTTTTGATGTGTTGAAATCCACTATATCTGACGTTTTTTGATTTTCCAAGCCGTTAATATCATCAGCCCTATCCATGCCACTATGTAGAAGATTGTCGAGCCTACCATCAGCGGAATCATAATGCCATGCACTGCCGTGTCTGCTACAGCCTCGACCTCGGCAGGATCAGGCTCCCCGTCGGCCGACAGTTCTACAATCCGATAAAACACGGTATAGGCAGTGTACAGCATCAGGGCGATATACAGACCGATACCTATCACAACATCCCATAGGACCGTCTTAAACACAACATTATGCTTGAATAACACCACGAAAAAGAGGGTAAGCATAGCTGGCACGACGCCGTTCATGTAGATGTTGAGTTTGGCTGACACAATCATCTCAAACATCGGGGGCAGCCCCTGCTCTCCAAACACCTTCGTGGTCAACAGCATAATTTTCATATTGACCTCGCCGGGAAATATCTCCATGCTCAGCACCGGGAGAAGCATCGTCAGCAGGGGCACTATGATTACAGTGTAGCCTATCATAAAGATGCTCTTTGCCTGCCATGACACAGGGAAAGTGATGTCAGCCTCCCTGGAATTATACCGGGCAAAGGCGAGAGGGGCGAATATCATCATCAGACTGACGAGACCCATCAGCATGACATATAGGAATTTAAGATTGTAATGCGACACCACGGCTATAAGTACGGATATCACAAGCGATGCAATCGCATAACAGATGACCTGCCACTTCAGTCGGGGCCAGTAATAGCGTCCGGCAGATACGACCTGACTCCACAGCGAAGGCACAGGTGCAGTCATAGACGAAACAGAATCACACTCATTCATTGTCGGAATCATTTAACAGTTTGATAATACGGTCACGCGCCGGGCTGAACACAGCATTGTAGAGCATGGTCAAGTCAGGCTTGCCGTCGGCATGGGCGTAATCGCCCGACATCTCCATGACTGCACGGTAGAGCCCGGTGCGCATCTCGCTGTAGAGAGCTCCCGGAAGTGGCTGCATCGATGCTGTGAAAGCCAGACGCGATGCCACGCGCTCCATGGTAGTGTTAAAGAGCAACGCGCCGTCTGACAGCATGGCCACACCGTCAAACAGGTTTTCAAGATCCTGCACCGTGTGGGTGGAGATGATGACAGTCTGGTCCATGTCGATGGACGACGCCATGATATTGCCGAGAGTAATCTTTGACTTGATGTCAAGGCCGTTGGCTGGCTCGTCGAGCAGAAGCACCTCCGTGCCGAGCGACAGCGCATAGGCCAGCTGCGCCTTGTGGCGCGTGCCGAGCGACATCTTCATAAACGAGTGGTGCTCGTCTATGCCGAATGCCGTCAGATTAGACTTGAGGAGTTCAGGATTGAAGCGCGGATACAGACAGGCGTGGCACCGCACCATCTCAGCGATGTTTTTGGCCGGGAAAGTCATATTGTCGCCCAGTAAAAACACTCTGCGCATCACCTCGGGAGTACGGGTGGCCACGTCGACACCGTCGATCAGACATCCGCCATACTGCGGACGCAGCAGACCTGTCATCACCTCAAGCAGAGTGGTCTTGCCGGCACCGTTCTCGCCAAGGAGCAGATGTATGCCCGGAGGAAAGGAGGTCGTGACATCCTTGATTGTCACGACTCCTTTACGGTAGGCAAAGCTAAGGTTTTGAAGCTTAATCATTGCTCAGTGCATCATTTGTTTGTTTTAACCAATATATTTCAGTATTCATGTTCACTTGACAGGTGTCACTGTGTAACCGGCCTCCTGCAGAGCCTTGATAAGGCCCTTGTCGCCTACGAGATGTCCTACGCCTACGGCTACAAACACCTTGCTCGAGGGGAGGATGTCGGTGGTGAGCTTCTTGACCCACGAGGCGTTGCGATTGTCAAACAGACGCTTGAACATAGGATCGTCGGGGTCCATGTCCTCATCCTTGAAGAGCACCTCCGAGATAGCATCGAGATTTTCGGTCATGTAGGCATCGGCCAGTTTCTTGGCTTTCTCGCCGCTCTTGCTGTCATTACGCACAGCCTCCATCAGGTCATCCACCTGGTCCATGATAGGAGCGTTCATCAGTATGTCAAATTGCTCCTCCATGGTTTCAAGACCCTTGACAGGGAGATTGGCAGCCGCCGCACGCTGCTGTATCTGGGTGTCAAGCTGCTGCATGGGGTTGAAATCAGGGAAATTCTTGGCGCTCTGGAGCATGGCGAGCTGGGTAGATACCATGGAGGGCTTGAAGGCGTCAAGCTGCTTGGCGTTGAGCATGCCGCCGGTATAGGAGGCGAGCAGCGTGTTGAGCGAGTCAAGCTGTGCGGCAGTCAGCACCTTGGTCAGCGTGGAGTCAGCCGGAGCCGAAGCATACTTCATGGTCAGCTGCACCATCTCGGGCGACTGGGGATTCTCGGGCATCTCGACCTCGCCGTACATCTCCTCTACCGAAGCGAGGGCCGGAGTGAAGCCTTTGATGCTGTCCATGACACTGGCCGGAGCCATGTGGTGGGTGCCGAAGAGGTAGCTGTCGCCTTTGGCGTTATTGCCGCTGACGCGCCACAGGAGCTGGGCGTTGGCACTGCTGATGGCCATGATGAGAATCGCGATGATAAGAGCTGTCTTTTTCATTTCTGTTATTATTAGTTTATTATCGGAATATTAAATGAGTCGGTTTCAGTCATTCTCTTGTAGTGATGTAGTAGTGTGCATCACTATCACGCTGCAAATGTACGTCATTTTTTCCAATTACCAAATTTTCTTGCTATTTTTTTGAAAATAATATGCAAAAAAATGCAAGCGGCTTAATGACACGCCATATGGATTCAGATATGAATGATATATCACACCTTATGCTTATAAATCAGTCAGCGATATGGCATATTTGTAACTAATCGTTAACTTTGTAGGAGCGAGACTGCCATTACGCCGATATTCTGCGGCATAATCATCCCGGGCAGCTCCGCCGATAACCGCCGCCATATGAGATTTCTTGCTATCGTCATAATCGCAATCGCTGCGCTGTCTGCCTCCTCATGCGGACGGCACGCAGCCACCGAGGCCCTCCTTGACCGCGCCGACTCCCTGATGACCGACCATCCCGACTCGGCCCTCACACTGCTCCGCACCGTCGACGGCTCCGGCCTGCCCCACGGATCGGAGCTCAACGCCCGTTACGCCCTGCTCCTGACCCAAGCCGAGGTCAAAAGCTTCAACACTGCTACCGATGATTCGCTCATCACCATCGCAGTGGACTACTATACGAGCCATTGGGACATGATGCAGCTGCTCAAAGCCCATTTCTATCGCGGCAGTGTGCAATACAAGGGGAAACATTACGCCAAAAGCCTGATGTCGATGTTTCAGGCTCTGGAGCTGGCACGCGAAGCCGGATCCGACTTCTGGATGGGACTGGCAAGCCGTGGCGTAGCCGATGTATATCTGGATACCTACAACGGCGAGGAGGGAGTGCGATACGCACAGAAAGAATATTATTGGTGTCCGGTAAATGTGTTTACTCGGCTATTTTGAGTGATTTTATGCATTGACAAGCCCCCTGTTTCAGTATTTGTATCGGCTGTCCGAGGAAAATAAAAAGCCAAATAGGGCTTGAAAGTTTTAGCGGACACCAATAGTTGTTAATAAAAACATAATGCTCAACCAACGAAAAAATCTACAACGCATCTAAACATACTGATAAACATTGCAATAATATTTGGTCAAGAATCGGGGATGATGTCCTTTGCACATCATCCCCTTAAATTTTAATCTTTCAGGTCTGTGTCGTCCTGCTTTTGGTTTACTGTCATGGACTCTACCTTAAGCCCATCCCCGGAATTTGTATTGATGCCCCCCTACAAAAAGAACGTCATTAGAATTAACTACGGCTTATGTTTGTGCTTGAATGGCGTTTTTTAGTAGTGACATGCCACGGAATACCAACGAATGCGTTTAGAATGAAATCGTTGCATTAGCAGACATGCCATGGCATGTCCCTACTACATTATGAGCCATCGTATGTTGATAGGGACTACGTTTACAAGATAGATACTGACGGCTGAAATGAAGAAGGCTGCGTCAAAAAATTTCATGACGCAGCCTTACTTATGGGTTGTTGAGATGCAATTACATCGGGTTTTCGGGAGGTTGGGCAGCATCGGCGAGTGGATTCCAGCCTTGGGCCTTGATGGGTAGCTCGGCGCCGTCACGAGTTACAAGCATGCAGCCGAGGTCCTCCTTGGTGATGTGGCCGATAACCTTGATGCCCTCGAGCTTGCTGACCGCATCGTGCATATGCAGAGGCACTGTGAACAGTAACTCGTAGTCCTCGCCGCCGTTCATGGCCGCTGTGACCAGATTCATGCCGAGTTCCTCCGCCATGACTGCAGTCTGGTAGTCGATGGGGATGCGGTCTTCGTAGACGCGACACCCGGTGTGGCTCTGCCTACATATGTGAAGCAACTCCGATGACAGACCGTCAGAGACGTCCATCATAGCCGTAGGCTTAATCCCGGCTTCCGTAAGCTCCCTGACTATGTCACGGCGAGCCTCAGGTTTGAGCTGACGCTCAACCAGATACTCCTTGCCGGCAAAATTAGGCATGAAATCCTTTTGTCCAGCCGAAGCCACCTTCTCGCGCTCAAGCAGCTGCAAACCCATATATGCCGAGCCGAGATCTCCCGACACGCATATAAGGTCAGTATCCTTGGCTCCGTCACGATACACAATCTGATCCTTAGGCGCATCGCCTATACATGTGATGGAGATTACAAGACCCTGACGCGAGGATGTGGTGTCGCCGCCGACCAGATCCACTCCATATATCTCACAGGCAAGACGTATGCCGGCATAAAGCTCCTCGATGTGTTCCACCGTGAACCGCTTGCTTATGCCGAGCGATACGGTAATCTGACGCGGAGTGCCGTTCATGGCATATATATCACTGAAATTGACTATCGCCGACTTGTAGCCGAGATGCTTCAGGGGGACGTATGTCAAGTCAAAATGAACGCCTTCAAGCAGCAGATCCGTTGTCACGAGGACTTCCGTATCGGGATATTCGAGCACAGCAGCATCGTCACCAACGGACTTCCTGGTAGATGCGTTGACCACGGGAAGCGTTTCTGTCAGGCGGTGGATAAGTCCGAACTCGCCTAATTGAGATATTTCGGTCATGTATGTTTTGGGGTTAATTTTCTAATATCTTACATCTGCTCAACCATGCCGCGAATCAGCGCGAGCATCTTTGGCTGGGCGTTGACAGCAGCCTGCTGCACCTCCTCATGTGTAGGCACCTGCTTGATGTCCTTTCCGCCGAGATCGGTGATTACAGAGAGTCCGAACACTTTCATGCCTCCATGTACGGCCACTATCACCTCTGGGACAGTAGACATGCCCACGGCATCGCCGCCTATCACACGGAAATACTCATATTCCGCCGGGGTCTCGAATGTCGGGCCGGTAGTGCCGACATATACACCGTGCATCAGACGGATGTCCTTTTCAAGAGCCACTGCATCAGCCAGGGCTATGAGCTTATGGTCATAGGCCTCGGTCATGGCCGGGAAACGTGTGCCTAATTCCTCATAGTTCTTGCCGCGAAGCGGATTTTCGGGGAAAAGGTTGATATGGTCGGTGATGACCATCACATCGCCCACCTTAAATTCCTTGTTCATACCTCCGGCGGCATTGCTGACAAAGAGCGTAGTGATGCCGAGCATCTTCATCACCCTGACAGGGAATGTCACGCTCTTCATATCATAGCCCTCATAATAGTGGAAACGGCCCTGCATGGCCATTACGCGCTTGCCGTTGAGAGTGCCGAATATAAGGTTGCCCGAGTGCCCCTCTACTGTCGATACAGGGAAGTTGGGGATGTCGGCATAGCGCAGAGTCTGTTTGTCCTCTATATAGTCAACAAGAGACCCGAGGCCTGACCCGAGGATTATAGCAATCTGAGGCATTTCGCCGGTGATTTTTCCGCGAAGGAAATCAGCAGTCTGTTTGATCTGTTGTAACATGGTAATGGGTGTTTTAAGGGGATATGTAGTAATAACAAAAAACAAGGCGACATATCGGCATGTCAAGCCTTAAAATTTGCTTTTTTAGCCAAACGTATGTTGCGTATGAGCTGGCGGAGCGTCGGTTCGAACTCCTCCTCGTTCTGAGGCATGAATTCCACCTTGATAGGCAGATAGAAGATTGATGACTTCAGGGCATGAGGGAAATACGGATTATTTGACAGCCTGACAGCATCCTTCTCCGTAGTGACTATGAATTTGCGCTGTCCCGGCAGTTCTTCAAACTTCTTCTTTAGCAGGGCCATGTCGCTCTGAGTGAAAGCATGGTGGTCAGGGAAACGGAGCATCTTAACCTTGGCTCGGTAGTTACGCAGATGCTGCACGAACGGCCTGGGATTGGCCACACCGGTAAGCGTCAGTATAGAATCATTTTCAGTCAGCCAGTCGAGATAAGGTATGTAAGTCACGCTCTCGGGAAAGACACTGACGAGATGTCCGTAGGCATATTTTGAGAAGAACAGCTTCTGAAACGGAAACAGGTTGAGATTTTCCTTGAATATGCGGCAATCCATCGGCTTCATATCGTCGGTACACTTGGTGACCACCACCACATCCGCACGGTTGAGAGCCGACATCGGTTCACGGAGACGCCCCAACGGGAGCAACTTGTCATAGAAAACAGGACGGTTGCACTCCGTCAGCACCACCGACACCGCCGGCTTGACGTAACGGTGCTGGAAAGCATCGTCAAGTATCATAAGGTTTATATCCTTATTGATTTCCAGAAGCTGCCTGATGCCTTTGACCCTGTCCTCACACACGGCCACAGTGATGTCATCACCATATTTCTGGAATATCTGATATGACTCGTCACCTATATCCTCGGGGCGCGAACGGTGGGTAGCGAGCACAAAGCCCTTGGTGCGGCGTTTGTAACCGCGGCTCAGCACCCCTATGTTATAGTTGTAGCGCAGCGACTCTATAAGGTACTCGGTGTGCGGAGTCTTGCCGGTGCCGCCTATGGCTATGTTGCCGACAACTATGACAGGCACATCAAATTCATGCTGCTTGAGTATGCCGGCATCAAACATCTTATTGCGCAACGTCATAACCGCCCCGTAGATTTTCGACAGGGGGTAAAGCAACAGTATGTCTAATATCTTGCTCCTTGACATTGCTTTTCAGGCAGACGTTTTTTATCAGAAGTCAAGGACAGTCATGGTACGGGTCTGCATCTGCTCCATCTCCGAGAGCTGCTGTACCTGTTTCCACACAGGATATGCCGCACCGAGCTGGTGCATGGTGATGCGCTCCTCGATGGAGTTGCGCATCAACAGCAGGTCATAGAGGAAATCATATTCCGACTTGGGATATACCATCACGTCGCTACGCTTCATGTCAAGCTGCTTGGTCATATCAGCGATAGCAGCGTCAAGGCCGCCGAGCTTGTCAACGAGGCCAATCTTAAGGGCCGTCATGCCGTCCCACACACGTCCCTCAGCTATAGACTGCAACTTAGCCAGAGGCATCTTGCGGCCTTCGGCACACCGCTTTGTAAACAGTGCATAGCCGCGGTCAACCGAACGCTGGAGAGCCGCCACCGAACGCATGGACGGTTTTTGGAACACATTTATAAGTTCGCCCTGGGGATTGGTCATATACTGGTCATAGTGTATGCCGAGTTTGTCATTCATCAGCCCCGATACATTGGGTATCAGGCCGAATATACCGATGCTGCCGGTGAGGGTAAGCGGTTCGGCATATATCTTGTCAGCACCGCAAGAGATATAATATCCGCCCGAAGCGGCATAATTACTCATCGACACATAGAACGGTTTGCCTGTAACCTTCTTGAACTGGTCAAGAGCCTCCCAAATCTGCTCCGATGCAAATGCACTGCCTCCGGGAGAATTGACGCGCAATATAAGACCGGCCACATCATCGTCATTCATCAGGGATTCTATTTCAGGCACCATACGCTCAGCCGAGATGCCGGAGTTACCCTCATCGGTAATCTCACCCTCGGCATAGAGCACCGCCACATGCTTTTTCTTAGGCTGTGTGGCACCCATCACGGCCTTTGTAGCAGCATATTGCTTGACATCAAGCAGACGCAGGTCACTCGGCTCGTCACGCTCGGTCAGATCCGCGAGGAGGCTGTTGACTTCATGGCGATAGGCCAGACGGTCCACTATCTTTTCACGCACAAGAAACTGCGGGTCCTGGAAAGCAAGCATCGAGTCAGCCCACTGGTTGACTTTCAACGGAGTCACGGCACGGTTATCGGCAATGTTTTTGGTCATGTAGCCCCACATAGCCCCAAGGAATTTAGCATCCTGCTGACGGGCCGCTTCGCTCATGCCATTGAGCAGGAAAGGCTCCACCGCACTCTTGTAAGTGCCGACCTTAACCACCGTAAACGACACGCCTGTCTTGTCAAGAAAATCCTTGAAATACATGTTGCCGGTGCCGAGACCGTGGATGTCAATCATACCGATAGGATTGAGGAAAATACTGTCGGCTACCGACGCGATATAATATTCGCTCTGCGAGTAAGTATCGCCATAGGCATATACCCACTTGCCCGATTTCTTGAACTTCTTTATGGCGCGTGTCAGTGCATCGGCCTGTGCGGCTCCGAATCCGCCGCTCTTGGCCTCAATCAGCATTCCATCGATGTGGTCATCTTTAGCAGCCTCCTCTATGGCCTTGATGGCTTTGGCGAGAGGTAGCGGAGTCTTTATGTCGTCCATGAGAATATCAGTGAGCGAAGGGCGGTCACTGTTATGTTCTACTATAGACATATCCAGACTCAGATGCAGCACAGAGTGGTCTTTGGTCTCCATATTGGCATATTCCTCTGAAACAGACGAGGAGCTGACGGCAATCACGAGCACCACCGTACCCAGCACTACAAGAATTCCTGTGATCCAAAGAGCAGCCATTGAACCCAGAAATGCGATGAAAAACTTTCTCATTATATCAGTCTGATGATGTGTTATCAAGTTGGTTATCTGCAAAGTTAAGAAAATAACCAACTTAATAAAACATTTACCACTCCTTAATTTAAAAGTTTTTATAAAAACAGCCTCAAGGATATACTTATCAAGGTATTCAGCCACGTCCATATGCACGACATAAATTTAGCCATGAAATTTGGAGATATGACGTTAAAATGCTAAATTTGGGATAGATATTTCACATAAATCAATCATTAACTGACAATACGGCACTATGGAAGTATGGATTATATGGCTGATATTTGCTGCAGCCCTCGTGATAGTAGAACTGCTGACACAGTGGATTTCATCGTTTTGTCTCGCCATAGGCTGCATGGCTGCCATGATAGCCGAATTATGCGGCGCATCGGTGGTGTGGCAGCTCGTATGGCTCGCCATAGGTACCATAGTGGGGTTTGTATGCTTCATCCCCATGTTTAAGCACCGCATTGAGCGCAAGAAACTCGCATCGGATGCCACCGGAGCCAGCAATATGGACGCACTCGTAGGGCGCAAGGCCCGTGTTATAGTGGACATCCCTTCCGAAGGGCTCGGACGAGTGAAGCTCGACGGCGACAACTGGCAGGCAGAATGCGCCATACCTGTAGCGTCAGGCTCCGAGGTCAAAGTGGTAGGATATGACAGCATCATACTCAAAGTGATTCCGGCCAATTAACCGGCGAAACAAATTACCAATTACATTAATACAACAATCTCACAGACATGTCAGGAACCCTAATCCTCGCAGTGGCTCTCATAGTGGCCGCTATCATCATCGTGTCTGCCGGCGTCAAGGTGGTGCCGCAGAGCGAAACCAAAGTCATAGAACGGCTGGGCCGTTTCCACTCGGTGCTCGGCCCCGGTCTTAACATCATCTGGCCTTTCATTGACAAGCCCAAGGTGGTCTACACCCGTCGCATCGAGACAGCCGTAGGCGGACGCACCATAGTGCGCATGTCACAGTCGTCATCAATCGACTTGCGCGAACAGGTCTATGACTTCCCCTCCCAGCAGGTAATCACACGTGACAATGTGATGACGGAAATCAACGCACTCATCTATTTCCAGATTGTAGATCCCAAAAAATCAGTCTACGAGATAGACAACCTCCCCAACGCCATCGAGAAACTTACTCAGACATCGCTGCGTAATGTGATCGGCGAGCTTGAACTCGACGAGACACTGACCTCACGCGACACCATCAACACCCGTCTCCAGGCCATCCTTGACGATGCGACAAACAAATGGGGCGTGAAGGTGAACCGTGTGGAACTCCAGGACATCACACCTCCCGAAAGCGTGCGCATAGCCATGGAGAAACAGATGCAAGCAGAGCGCAACCGCCGTGCCGACATCCTCAACGCCGAGGGCGAGAAGAAATCTCTGATATTGCGTTCGGAAGGTGAAAAGGAATCGCAGATTAACCGTGCTGAGGCTGCCAAACAGGCCGAAATCCTCAAGGCCGAGGGTGAATCCCGCGCCAAAGTGCTCCAGGCCGAAGGCGAGGCCGAGGCTATTCGCCGCATCACCGAGAGCATCCGCCAGTCAAACACTGACCCGGCCACCTATCTGCTCGCCACAAAATACATCGAAGCTCTCGAGCAGATGACCAAGGGTAAAAACGACAAGACTGTATTCATCCCCTACGAGGCTTCAGGAGTGCTCGGGTCACTTGGGACAATCAAGCAGCTGTTTAATAAGTAGGATACGGATAAGTCTTATAAATCTTATAAATCTTATATGGAGCGTGGCCTTGGAAAGGGGCCGCGCTTTATTATTTACGCCAGAACTCCGGGACAAAGAGGACAAAGATGGTGAAAATCTCCAGACGGCCTATGAGCATCACAATCGAAAGCACCCATTTGCCGGCATCGGGTATAATATCGTAGCTGCTGCCATAGCCTGTTATACCGGCACCAAGGCCATTATTGCCCATACATGAAAACGTAGAAAAAAACGCATCGACAAGCGGCACGTGCATCCCTGTCAGCAATATGGCACTGAGAAATATAGTCACCATATATATCACAATGAATGACATAATCTTGCCGATTATGGTGCGCGAGATGACACGGCCGTTAACCCTGACAGTGTGCACCTCGTTGGGATTGACCACCATACGCAACTGATGCCATGTATATACTATCACGCATCGGATGCGGTCAAGCTTGGCACCACCGGTGGTACTGCCGGCACATGCTCCGGTAAACATCAGCAGAAACACGAGCACCAGCACCGTAGTGCCCCAACTCTCGAAATTGGTGACCGTATAGCCCGTGGAGGTTATAGTAGAAACTATCTGGAATATGGGCTCTATGGTGATGTCCTGCAGATCATGGAACTGGTCACGGACTATAATGGCAATATCGAAAAGGATAAACATGCCGAGAATCACATACACGTAGGTGCGGAATATGTCATTGCGCCACAATGTGCGCAGACCGCCGCCATGCACTGTGGCAAACAGCAAACCGAAGTTGATACCACCTATAAACATGAATATGGTAATCACAATCTTCGTATAGTACGAATCGTCCCAGGTGCCGATGCTGCCGTCGCTCGTCGAATATCCGCCGGTGGATATGGTGCTCATGGCATGGCATATGCTCTCAAACAAATTCATCGGGCCGAGCAACAAAAGGAATATCAACACGATGGTAAGGATGAGATATATCATCCATAATGTTTTGGCCGTCTGCGATATACGGGGCGAAATCTTGTCATGCGTTATACCTGTAACCTCGGCATTGAACATCATGAGTCCGCCGGAATGGTTGAATTTCGGGAGCACGGCGAGCGTAAACATTATTATACCCATACCCCCGAGCCACTGCATCAGACATCGCCATATCTGTATGCCATGAGTGAGAGTGGAAACCTGTCCTATGACAGTAGCCCCCGTGGTCGTGAAACCCGACATGGCTTCAAAGAAACCCTCGCTTACAGTCAACGGCGTAGGCCCTATAAGAAGCGGCAGCATCCCGAAGGCCGAGAACACCACCCACACGAGAGCAGTCAGCAGAAAGCCCTCGCGTTTGCCCATATTGGCCAGACGCGGACGGAAACACAGGATGGCCAGCAATCCGGCTCCGGCTGTGATGGCTATGGACTCTACAAAAGCCATGGCATCATTTTCGCCATATATCAGCGACGTGGCCAAAGGTATCACCATGAAAGCAGCCTCAATCAGCAACAGCCAACCGAGCAAACGGCACACGGCAGAAATATTGACCACCGGGGCCTTTATACCAAGATGAAACGGCTTTATAAATGCCATATATCAATAGAACAATTTATCAAGCTTATGTATCGCTCCACCCAGAGTAAACACAAGCACGTGGTCACCTGCCTGAAGCTCTGTCTGACCGGAAATAAGCATGCCCCGTCCATCACGTATCATACCTGCAAGAGTGATGTCACGCGGAAGTTTGAGTTTGTAGACAGGGGTACCAATCACCTTAGCACCCTTGTGCACCTCCAGCTCCGCAACCTCAGCATCGGCCAAAGCAAGGCATCTGGCTGTATCGGTGTCGGCATCAAGCAGTATCTGGAAAATCTTGCTCGAGGCTATCAGCTTCTTGTTGATAATAGTGCCGATATTGAGATTTTCAGCCTGAGAGATAAACTGTATGTCCTCTACTTCCGCCACCGTCTTCTCAACGCCTAATTCCTTAGCGGACAGACATGTAAGTATATTAGCCTCGGAACTGTCGGTCAGAGCCACAAAAGCATCGAAATCCTGTATGCCCTGGTCACGCAGAGTATCTATGTCACGGGCATCGCCATAGACCACACGGATATTATCGCACTTCTCGGCCACCTTGTCACAGCGACGGCGGTCAATCTCTATCAGTTTGATTTTGAACTTGTCTTCAGCGAGATTGGCAAACCGCATGGCTATACGGCTGCCCCCCATGACGAGCACACGGCGGATGGCAGTATCCTTCTTGCCACACAGCTCGCGTATATCCTTGACATGGTCTTTGGTTGTGGTAAAATATATGATGTCGCCGGTCTCTATGTCGTCATCACCGCGAGGTATGATGGTCTCATGGTTGCGCTTGATGGCTGCGACATGGACATTATGGTTGCTGGATGTCATGTCGCGCAGCTTTTTGCCGGTCACAGGAGCGTTGTCACGTATCTTGACCCCTATCAGTATGAGCTGTCCGTCGTGAAGTTCAAACCAATGGCGGGCCCATGAACGCTCCAAAGCCGTCATAATCTCATGGGCAGCAAGCAATTCGGGATATATCAGGAAATCCACGCCCCTGTCATCAAAAAAGCCGCGGTTTTTCTCCCGAAGATACTCGTAATTATCAATACGGGCCACGGTGCGGTCAGCCCCGAGTTTTTTGGCTATCTGGCAAGCAAGGATATTCTCAGTCTCAGAGGGTGTCACGGCTATAAACAGATTGCAGTCCTGAACACCGCTCTCCCTCTGGGCATCGAAAGATATCGGGCTGCCCTTGTGGGTCATCAGATTGTAATTGGCATCAAGAATCTCCAGTTTGGCGGCATCCTTGTCAATGACCATTATATCCTGGTCCTCGCTTGACAACATCTTAGCGAGATGTGTACCCACCTCTCCGGCTCCGGCTATAATTATCTTCATAAGACTAAAACAATTTTGTAGATTATATCACTTGCCACCAGCCTTGACAGCTCTGACAACGGCTTCCTCGATAGAGCGCGAGTCAATACCGACTATCTCATGGAGCTGAGCCACGGTACCGTGGGCAATGAAACTGTCAGGAGCACCAAGCATCGTGATGTCAGGATGGAAGCCATTGGCGCACATCCACTCTGCCACGGCACTACCCATGCCTCCAGCTTTGGCTCCATCCTCAAGCGTGATTACCGGCACACCCATGGCAGCGACTTCGCGGAGTATTTTCTCGTCAAGAGGTTTGGCGAATACCATATCGTAAACGCCTACAGATATGCCTTTATGCCTGAGACTCTCCGCGACCTCCACGGCACGCAACGCCAACGGACCGATGGCGAGAATCACGCACCGGTCTCCGTCGGCAAGTTTTTCGCCACGCCCGATTTCGAGTTTCTTCAAATCGCACTCCCACTCTACCAGCTTGCCGGCACCACGAGGATACCTGATAGCAAACGGGCCGTCATGGAGAGATGCAGTGTACATGAGATGCCGCAACATATGCTCGTCACGAGGAGCGGACACCACCATGCCGGGGATAGTGCGCATGTATGCGATATCAAAGAGGCCGTGGTGTGTGACACCGTCCTCCCCTACCAGTCCGGCACGGTCGATGCAGAATGTCACCGGCAGATGCTGTATAGCCACATCATGGATAATGTGGTCATATCCGCGCTGTAGAAATGAGCTGTATATGGCACAGAACGGATGCAGACCCTCCTTGGCCAAGCCTCCGCTGAATGTGACCGCATGACCCTCGGAAATGCCCACATCAAATGTACGCTCCGGAAACGCCTCCTGCAACTTGCTCATAGACGTTCCCGAAGGCATTGCAGCTGTTATCCCCACTATCTTGTCGTTGCCACGGGCAAGCTCCACAAGGGTATTGCCGAATACATCCTGATATTTCAGCGGATGCGGTTCCTGACCTGCCTTAGGACGCTCGCCCGTCAGAGGGTCAAACTTACCCGGGGCATGCCATGTGGCCGGGTCACGTTCGGCCGGAGCAAAGCCCTTGCCTTTGACCGTGCGCAGATGGAGCAGCTTCGGGCCTTTCATATCCTTTATATCGGTGAGCACACGTATCATGCGCTCGATGTCATGCCCGTCAAAAGGCCCGAAATAACGGATATTGAGACCTTCAAATATATTTTGTTCGCCTCCGAGCAGTGACTTGATACTGTTGTTGAATCTAAGTATCCGGCTGCTTGACTGGCGGCTGATAAGATTCATCCGTCTAAGCAGCTTATAAGTCTTGTAGCGGAGATTGTTATATCTCTTGGAAGTGTTGAGCTTGGCAAGATAACTGTTGAGTGACCCGACATTCCTGTCAATCGACATATCATTGTCGTTGAGGATGATGAGCAGGTTGCTTGCAGAGTTGGCCGCATTATTCAAGCCCTCGAATGCAAGACCGCCGCCGATTGACGCATCGCCTATGACGGCCACGACATGACGCTTCGGTTCCCCTTTGAGAGCCGAAGCCACCGACATGCCCAAGGCTGCGGATATGGAGTTGGAGGCGTGGCCGGCTGTGAAAGTGTCATACTCGCTCTCGGCCGGATTCGGGAAACCGCTTAGTCCGCCGAGCTTACGGTTGGTGTCAAACAATCCGGCACGGCCCGTCAGAAGTTTATGTGGATAAGCCTGATGCCCGACGTCCCATACGATGCGGTCATCGGGAGTATCGAATACATAGTGCAGCGCCACTGTCAGCTCCATGGCCCCCATGCTGCTTGCAAAGTGCCCCGGGTTATGCGACAATTCCTTAATCAGAAACTTGCGCATGTCGGCACAAACCTGCTTGAGACCCTCGATATCGAGCTTGCGCAAATCTGACGGATATTTAATCTTGCTTAATACAGGATAGTCACTTTCGTTAAGCTCTACCATTGCCTTTGTCGTGCTTTTCGTCGGTATTATTGTTCTTGCCCCTGAAATGTTTCTTGTACAACGGCACGAAAACTATGATGCCTGATGCCACAATGACAAACAGGGTCTTGAGCGTAAACGGACCTGATGAGACAAGAAGATAACATAGCGCAATCCAGAGGAGCACTATACAAACCATGCGGAATTTAGTCGCGTTGTTCATCCTGTCACGTGATATGAGGATTATATCCTATTGCAAATGTACTAAACTTCCGCCAAGCAGCCAAATCCAATCATCCGATTAGGCACCTTGCTTCGCCATCATCACCGACAAAACAGATACATCGGCGGCAGCTTTGGGAATCCAAAACTTCCGCCGATATTATAGATGGGCCGGTGACCGCTGATTAATAGGCCTGCCAGGGTTTGATTTCAACCTCATCGAGGGGAACAGATGTAAATGCCTCGATGAAAGCCGAAGCCAGACGCGCGTTGGTCAGCAGGGGTATGTTGAGGTCTATGGCTGCGCGGCGTATCTTGTAACCGTTGGTAAGCTCTGCACTTGAGAGATTCTTGGGGATATTTACCACAAGGTCCACCTCCTTATTGTGAAGCAGCTCGAGTGCCTGCGGCTGCTTGTCAGGTTCGCTGGGCCAGTGTACGCAGATGGCAGGTATCCCGTTTTCGTTGAGGAACTTATGGGTACCGCCTGTAGCATAGAGCTTGAATCCGGCATCGTTGAGCTTATGCGCCGAGTCGAGCAGGTCGGTCTTCTGCTTGGTAGTACCTGTAGAAAGCAGCACTCCCTTTGAAGGGATGCGCAGACCCACCGAGAGCATCGACTTGAGCAACGCATCGTTGGTGTCGGTGCCTATACATCCGACCTCGCCCGTAGATGACATGTCGACACCCAGCACAGGGTCAGCACCTTGCAGACGCGAGAAGCTGAACTGCGAAGCCTTGATGCCTACATAATCAAGGTCAAAGGCGTTTTTGGCCGGACGGTCCACATGGATTCCGAGCATCACCTTGGTAGCTATGTCGATAAAATTGATTTTCAGCACCTTGCTTACGAATGGGAAACTGCGAGATGCACGCAGGTTACACTCTATGACCTTAATGTCATTGTTCTTGGCAAGGAACTGGATATTGAACGGACCTGATATATTGAGAGCCTTGGCTATCTGCGAAGACACTTTCTTGATGCGGCGCATGGTCTCTACGTAGAGTTTCTGCGGAGGGAACTGTATGGTCGCATCGCCCGAGTGCACGCCGGCAAACTCGATGTGCTCCGAGATGGCATACACCACGATTTCACCGTTCTGAGCCACGGCATCCATCTCTATCTCCTTGGCGCCCTGGATAAATTCGCTTACCACCACAGGATGCTGCTTGCTGACATTGGCGGCGAGACGCAGGAAGCGTTCAAGCTCGTCATTGTTGCTGCAAACATTCATGGCCGCTCCGGAAAGCACGTAGCTTGGACGGACGAGCACGGGGAACCCTACCTTGTCGATAAACTTGTGTATGTCCTCGAAACTTGTCAGCTCGCTCCAACGCGGCTGGTCTATGTGCAGACGGTCAAGCATGGCCGAGAACTTGTTGCGGTCCTCAGCATTGTCGATGCTCTGTGCCGATGTGCCGAGTATGTTGACATGGCTCTTGTCAAGACGAGTGGCAAGGTTGTTAGGAATCTGACCACCCACACTGAGTATGGTGCCGTGGGGCTGCTCAACCTCGATGATGTCCATCACGCGCTCATAGGTCAGCTCGTCAAAATAGAGGCGGTCACACATGTCATAGTCAGTGGAGACAGTCTCAGGATTATAGTTAATCATCACCGAACGCCAGCCCTCTTTATTGACAGTCAGAAGCGCGTTGACCGAACACCAGTCAAATTCCACCGATGAACCGATGCGGTATGCACCGGAGCCGAGGACTATGATAGACCTGTGGTCATGGAGGTAATTGACGTCGTTTTCAGTACCGTTATAGGTCAGGTACAGATAGTTGGTCATAGCAGGGTATTCAGCCGCAAGGGTGTCAATCTGTTTGACCACAGGGGTCACGCCGAGCGATTTGCGATAGGAACGCACGCGGTCACTGCCCTCCTCGCTGTGCTGATTCATCCAGTCGCCAAACACAGAACGAGCAATCTGGAAGTCGCTGAAGCCCTGGGATTTGGCCTGACGCACGAGTGCTTCGGGCAATTTCTCCACTTCATCATACTGCTCCATCTCCTTGGCTGTCTCAATGATGTTGTGGAGTTTGTGGAGGAACCACTTGTCTATCTTGGTAAGCTCATGGATACGGTCAACGCTATATCCGCGCTGCATCGCCTGAGAGATTACAAATATGCGTTTATCAGTAGGAGCCGAGAGTGCTTTGTCAATGTCGGCTACATCCATGAATTTGTTTTCAACAAATCCGTGCATGCCCTGTCCTATCATGCGGAGACCCTTCTGGATGACTTCCTCAAAAGTACGTCCGATGGCCATCACCTCTCCTACCGACTTCATGGATGAACCGATTTCACGCTTCACACCGTGGAACTTGCCAAGGTCCCAGCGAGGAATCTTGCACACTATATAGTCGAGAGCCGGCTCAAAGAAGGCCGATGTCTCTTTTGTGACGGAGTTACGGAGGTCAAACAAGCCATATCCCAGACCGAGCTTGGCTGCCACGAAAGCCAGAGGATAACCTGTGGCCTTGGAAGCCAGAGCCGATGAGCGGCTCAGACGCGCATTGACCTCAATGACACGGTAGTCCATGGACTGTGGGTCAAAGGCATACTGCACGTTACACTCGCCCACGATGCCCACATGGCGGATGATTTTTATGGCAAGCTGACGCAGATAATGATAGTCTTCGTTGCTGAGGGTCTGCGAAGGAGCCACCACGATGGATTCACCGGTATGGATGCCCAGCGGATCGAAGTTCTCCATGTTGCAGACTGTGATACAGTTGTCAAAGCGGTCACGCACCACCTCATATTCCACCTCTTTCCATCCCTTGAGCGACTTTTCGACCAATACCTGAGGCGAGAACGAGAGAGCCTTCTCACAGAGCGCAATCAGTTCCTCCTCATTGTCACAAAAACCGCTGCCGAGGCCTCCGAGTGCATATGCGGCACGCACGATGACAGGGTAGCCCAACTCATTGGCCGCCTTGATGGCATCAGCCGTAGAGTTGACAGCCTCGCTCTTGATGGTCTTGACATCGATTTCATCAAGTTTCTTGACAAACAATTCGCGGTCCTCGGTGTCCATGATGGCACGGACGGGAGTGCCGAGCACCTTGACATCATATTTGTCAAGCACGCCGCTCTCGCTGAGAGCCACGCCACAGTTGAGGGCGGTCTGTCCGCCGAAAGCGAGCAGGATGCCGTCAGGACGCTCCTTCTCTATGACTTTTTCAACGAAATATGGAGTCACGGGCAAGAAATAAATCTTGTCAGCGAAACCGTCGGAAGTCTGCACGGTGGCGATGTTGGGATTGATGAGAATGGTCTCTATACCCTCCTCCTTCAAAGCCTTCAGAGCCTGCGAGCCGGAATAGTCAAATTCGCCGGCCTCTCCAATCTTGAGGGCACCGCTTCCAAGCAGAAGCACTTTGTGAAAGTCAAATCTATTAGTCTGCGACATGTGAGTATGTTGTGTGGGATATGTAGTGTTAGATGGATAAAAATGTGAAATGGATGTCACATAGCGGCTGCATGGTCAGAGCAGGGCGATAAATTCGTCAAAGAGGAACTCGGTGTCCTTGGGTCCGCTTGATGCCTCGGGATGGAACTGGGCAGAGAAAAACGGTTTGCTCTTGTGGCGTATGCCTTCGTTGGTGCCGTCGTTCATGTTGACGAACAGCGGCTCCCAGTCTGACGGAAGCGTGGTGCTGTCTACAGCGAAACCGTGGTTCTGCGAGGTGACGAAACACTGGTCGGAGTTGACGCGGCGCACCGGCTGGTTGTGGCTGCGGTGTCCGTACTTGAGTTTGTATGTCGTAGCTCCGGCGGCCTTGGAGAGGAGCTGGTTGCCCATGCAGATACCGCAGATAGGTTTGCCTATCGCTATGGCCTTGCGTATATTTTCCACTGTCTTCTCGGCCATATCCGGATTACCGGGACCGTTGGATATAAACAGTCCATCGTAGGGTATCGTCGTGAAATCATAGTCCCAGGGCACACGTACCACCTTGACTCCGCGGCGGGTCAGGCATCGGATGATGTTGTGCTTCACACCGCAGTCCACGAGCACCACTGTCTTGTCGCCCTGTCCGTGGTACTCCACATCCTTGCATGATACCTTTGCTACGAGATTCTCCTTGTTGGGGTCGTAGAAATCGACATCCTCGGCACCCTCTACCACGATTTTTCCGAGCATCGAGCCGTGTTCGCGCAGATGTTTCGTCAGAGCGCGTGTGTCTATGCCGTAGATGCCTACGATTTTTTCTTCCTTGAGCCAGTCAGCCAGACTGCGGTCGGCCTGCCAGTGGCTGTGGTCATAGGTATAGTCCTGTGCCACTATTGCCTTGCAGTGTATGCCGTCGCTCTCGTAATATTCGCTGACATCATCCTTCTGACGGCGCGGAGGCACTCCGTAATTACCAAGAATAGGATAGGTCGTGACCAAAATCTGCCCTTCGTACGATGGGTCGGTCAGACTCTCAGGATAACCCGTCATGGCGGTGTTGAAAACTACTTCACCGGCTGTGGAACCTTCATAGCCGAATGATTTCCCTTCAAAGGTGGTGCCGTCTTCAAGTGTGAGGACAGCGCGTTTCGTTTCACGCATAGTCTGTAGAGATGGTGGAGAATTTTTCCGTTTGATTGAAAAACCTATAATCGGGGCAAAGTTACTCAAAAAATCCCTACTGTGCAACTATGACCCGGAGATACAGATATATTACATTTTTTAACGGAGCGTGCACAATCACCGATAAAAATCAGTATATTTGTGGCATATCTTATCACATCCAATGCATCACATAACCAAACACATCCTTTCGGTCGCAATCGCATTGACCGCACTATGCGCCGAAGCCACTACCGAACTGCCGGCATTTGTCAAGAAACAGATGGTAGACAGCATCAAATCAGAGCTACCAAAAGTCCAGTCGCCGACAGAGAAAATCAAGATGCTTACAGACATCTTCGACCTCAGCAACAACATCGCCCTGAAAGACTCCGTAGGCTCCGCAATCTACAACATAGCATTGCAGAACGGCGATACCGATGCCGGCCTCAACATCCTGCTCCATCTCGGCAACATGCACGTCAAGGAAGACTCAATGCTGGCCATTGACATCAGCAGGGCGCGACGCTTCCAGCCCTCGCCTACCCGTGACATGACAGTCGCATTCCTCAGGATGCTGCGCAACCACAACAGTCTCTGGTATGCCGACGAAAAGACACGCGACCACCGGCTGCAGCAGCTGCTTGACATGGTCAACACCAACCCTCCGACAGACACGTATGAGAAAATCGTGCTGCTCCATGCCCTATGTATCTATATAGGCAACACATCGCATGGCGACATGCTGATACACTACATGAAGAAACTCGAAGAGCTTGTAGAATCCCTCCCGGAGAACGACACACCTCTCCGCAACGCCTTCTACACACAGGCAGCAATCATATATCGCCTGAACGACGATTACGAAAAAGGGCTACAGATTGACCGCAAGCGGCTTGAAGGCATCAAGCGTCTCGAGCAGGAGAACGCCAAAGCCGGCCGCAAATACCGTAATTATAATGCACATTATTATGTGGTATACACCCACATGCTCAGCAACTACCCTCTGCTGTCGGACAACGAGGTAGAAGACATATACGCCAAAATACAGGCCCTGCTCAAGACCAATGACCTGGCGGCCAACACCGAGGCGCAAGCCGGACGCGCCGAGATATATTACGCCATGCACCACAAGCGTTATGAGGAAGCACTTAAACTCATATACAAATACAAGGACAACTACTACAACCGCTCCTATCTCAACATCCTGTACAGGCTCATGGTGGAGTGTGGCCGCAAGACCGGCAACAAGGAAGCCCTGCTGGAGGGGCTGGAAGGATACAACAGCATCCTGGAAAAGACGCTGAAGACCCGTATGCAGGAAAAAGCCCAGGAGCTCCAGATCATATATGATGTCAACGAGCTTAAGGAACAGAGCCTCAAACGTGAACATCAGGCCGACCAGACACGCACCATGATGCTTATGACAGGCACCATAGTGCTGTTCATATTGCTCGTGGTCATGTTTTTCATGTATCACCGCATGCGTAAACTCGCATCAAATCTCAAGAAAAGCAACGATGATCTGAAAACTGAAAAAGCCAATATCCATAAAGCCCAGTCAGACCTTGTCAAAGCCCGAGACGAGGCTCAGACCGCCAACCGCACCAAATCGGACTTCATCAAAAACATGAGCAACGAAGTGGAGGGACCGCTGCATGTCATCAATGAATACACTAATCTGCTCATAGACTGCGTGGATACCGGCGACAAGCCATATCTGCATGATTTCTCCCAGAAGATACAGTTCAATTCCGAGCTGCTGATGAATCTTTTCTCCGACGTGTTGACCTTAGCACAAGCCGACAACAAGACGCTGACCGTACATCCTAAAAATATAGACCTCAAGATGCTATGTGACAACGCCATAACCGTCATACGCCATCATGTCAAAAAAAATGTGAAAGTCAGCGTGGCTCCGGACCTGCCGGATGTACATATCTACACAGATCCCCACAGGCTATCGCAGATACTATACCAGTTGCTCTCGAATGCGGCAAAATTCACCATGGAAGGCTCCATAGAGCTATCCTACAAAATCTTCCCGGCTGTCAACACCGTGAAAGTCATCGTGACCGACACCGGCAGAGGCATCAACGAGGACGACAAGGAAAAGATATTCCAGAGATTCAGCAAGCTCGACAGCTCTTCGCAGGGGGCCGGACTCGGATTGGCTCTGGCACTCCAGCTTGCCCAACTGCTTGGCGGACATATAGAGCTTGACACCACATATGAATACGGTGCCAGCTTCATCCTGACCATACCTATGACAGCAGCACCCACGGCATAAGCGCAACCCCATAGATGCTACAGGCCGCCATGGAGCTCCACGGCGGCCTGTCATTATTCCTATTCAAACATCTATTTCAACGTGACTGCGACTGAAGCTCTTCATATTCCATGGAAGCCAGTTCCCACAGGCTCATGGCATTTTCAAGCTGCTTGGTCAGAGACGCATGCAGAGCGTAATCCTCCTCAGTCAGCGACTCCCCGGCCGACATCCTTGCCTCCAGGTCTTTGATGGCCTGCTCGCGTTCGGACACATCTTTTTCAGCTTCCTCAACCTTCTTTCGCGCCCTTCGCAGAGCCTTGTCCCGCTCTCGCTGCTCGGCATAGCTGAGCTTTGGAGCCGGAGCTTCGTTGGTGTCGGCGGCAGGTTTAGGGGGCTCAGCTTTTGAGACCGGCTGCACTTTGGCCGCAACCTGTTCAGAGGGCCGTGACATCTCAAGCTGGGCGAGAGAGTCAAGTTTCTTCTTCTCCAGAAATTCATATATCCCGCCGAGACACTCGCGCACCTTGCCGTCGCCAAATTCATAGACCTTCTCCACCAGCCCGTCAAGAAACTCGCGGTCATGGCTGACTACTATCACAGTCCCGTCAAAATCCTTGATGGCCTGTTTGAGCACATCTTTCGATGCCATGTCAAGGTGGTTGGTAGGTTCGTCAAGAATAAGCAGATTGACAGGCTGGAGAAGCAGACGTATCATGGCCAGACGTGTGCGCTCGCCACCCGACAGCACTTTGACCTTCTTATCCGAAGCCTCGCCGCCAAACATGAATGCGCCGAGTATGTCGCGTATCTTGGTGCGTATGTCACCCACAGCAACACGGTCGATGGTGTCAAACACCGTCAGTTCGCCATCAAGCAGTGATGCCTGATTTTGGGCAAAATATCCTATCTGCACATTGTGGCCTATCTTCAGTTCGCCGGTATAAGGGATTTCACGCATGATACATTTTACAAGCGTAGACTTACCCTCGCCGTTTTTGCCCACGAATGCCACTTTCTCGCCCCTCTTGATGGTGAATGTAGCGTGGTCAAATACCTGATGGTCTCCATAGGCCTTACCTACATTGTCTGCAATGACAGGATAGTCGCCCGAACGAGGAGCCGGGGGGAAACGCAGATTGAGGCGCGATTTGTCCACCTCATCCACCTCTATACGCTCTATCTTGTTAAGCTGCTTGATGCGGCTCTGCACCTGCACACTCTTCGTAGCCTTATAGCGGAAACGCTCTATGAAGTCCTCGGTGTCCTGTATCTGCTTCTGCTGATTGAGATATGCACGCATCTGCTGTTCGATGCGTTCTTTGCGAAGCTCCACGAATTTAGAATAATTGACCGAGTAGTCATATATCTTGCCCAGCGATATTTCTATGGTGCGGTTAGTGACATTGTCGATAAACGCACGGTCATGGCTGACAAGCACCACCGCCTTGGCACGGTTTATCAGAAACGATTCCAGCCACTGGATGGATTCGATATCAAGATGATTGGTAGGCTCGTCAAGCAGCAATACGTCAGGGTGACCGAGAAGCAGTTTGGCAAGCTCTATGCGCATGCGCCAACCGCCCGAGAACTCACATGTAGGCCGGGTGAAATCGCTGCGGCGGAAACCGAGGCCTATAAGCGTGCGCTCCATCTCCGCGTCATGATTTTCCGAAGCCTCGTATGTCAGCCGTTCGGTCAGGGTTGTCATGCTGTCGATCAATTCCTGATATGATGCGCTCTCATAATCAGTGCGTTCAGAAAGCTCTGCCGTGTAACGGTCAAGCTGATGCTGCATGGCATCGATATGCGCAAACGCCTTACGCACCTCCTGCTCCACCGTCAGCGTGTCGTTGACCTGCATGTGCTGCGGCAGGTACCCTATTGTGACATCTTTAGGCACAGCCACCATACCCGAGGTCGGAGACTGGATGCCTGCGATAATCTTGAGCATGGTTGACTTGCCCGCGCCGTTTTTGCCCACGAGGGCTATGCGGTCACGAGGATTGATGACATAGTTGATATTGTCAAAGAGAGCCTTGGCAGAAAACTCCACCGAGAGATTCTGTATGGAAATCATGTTGTTACAAGAGGGTGGTTCTACAAAACAGGCTGCAAAGTTACGGACTTTACGGCCTTTATGCAAGCCGCGCAATCATACTGTTATCTTAATGATTCAGCATATTGCTGCCATATGGATATGAAAGCGGCGGAGCGCCTTGTGACACTCCGCCGGTTGAATTTCTTAGAAAACTCAGGTCGTATATCAGAATATCACCTGAAGACGTGCCTGGATAGTGTTGACATGACGGTTATACATTGCGTCGCTTGACGACACATTGGTATAGCTGTAGCGCAGACGTGCCAGGAAATACTTGTTGAAGTAGTAGTTGAAGGTTATCGAGGCATCGTTGGTACGACCGCCATAGATACCTGCATCGGCATATGTGGCATCAGTGTAGTTATAACCGAGCACACACTCGAGAGTCTTGGGACCGGGAGTAGCCAGACCGGCATCGCCATGGGAATAACCGTAGCTCTTACCGATAAGTATGCCGCGGAGAAGTCCGTAGACGCCCTGGGCCTGATAGTGCGTCATGCCCTTACGGTTGACATTCATATAGTAGTACTGACCTTCAAAAGCGAGACGGTCCTTGGCCACGAGCCACTCAGGCGACAGCTTGAACACGCTGCGGGCATTGCTGATATTGGCACCGAGCATATCCACACTGCACACACGTGTGGGGAAAGTAGCGGAATACTCGAAGTATCCTTCGGAGGCCTCCGATTTGCCCTCATCGTTTTCTACAGCGACATGGCGTGCACCCTGGTACCAGAGCGACAGACCGAGCTGAGCCACCTTGCCGGTTTCATGCCACGGACGGAAGACGAAACGGTTCATGGCTCCGAAACTGGTTTTGCCAAACTCATTGGCATGCTTCTTCATGGCCTCACCATCGGAGAAAACACTGACACTGGAGAAGATGCTGCCCTTGTCATATACATACTCAACACCTATATTACGGCCTGTGGCATTGAAATACGTATCGGTGATGGGAGCTTCCATCGAAGGTTTCATTGATGACGATGTAGCAGCCTGAAGGCCGAACTGATGGACGAAGTAGCCGGCTCGCAGATACATGTTGTCATTGATATTATATTGCATATACACGTCCTTCATGCTGAGCTTGTTGAAGCTGTAGCCTACGTCAATCTTGGCGGCCCATTTGCCATAGCTGGCCTTAGCTCCTATGCGGATGTCGGGCATAGCGACACCGTCACTGAAACCGTCGCCGTCAGGCATATACACCGCTCCGTCAAGGAGCATACGGCCTGTAGGCTTGATGGAGAACTTAGGTTCGTCATCAGCGGCAAACGCCGTAGACACGCCTGTTAACATTAAGGCTGACGCAGCAGCGAGAGTAATGAAATTTTTCATACCTTTGGGGATGTTTGTAGATGTGAAAAATGGAAGTTTGTTAGTGGAGAAACGTGGACGTCAAAGATTGTGAATATCCGGGGTCAGGAGAAAAAACCATGCAAAGTTACATGTATTTTTCATAGCCTACAGCATCATGCTTTAACATTTTTACTCATTGTTTCGGGTTAGATATCCTAGGTATGGGGCCTTGATGCTTATTTCTTGATGCTTATTTTCGGAATAATAACATCACCATGCGGCGAATAGTTTATACAACCGCAAAAATTTGTAAACAAACATTATTGCATAGTGCCTCAGAACATTTTTTAGCCAACATTCGTTAATAACACAAAATGATAAGGCATGACCTTACCGATGCTTATTTTCATAATGTGATCTTTAACTTTACAACTCTATCTAATCCACCAAAAACTATCTTCACAATGAAACGATTGTTTTCCGCCGCAATGTTGCTGACATTGCTCGCTCTGCCTCTGACCGGTTTAGCCCAAGCACAGAGAAGCCAGGAATTCAAAGATAAATATAAGCTGAAAGAAGCCGTAGTGCTGAGCCGCCACAATATCCGCTCACCGCTGAGCGACAGCAAGAGCGACCTCGGCCGCATGACCCCCCACCAGTGGACCAAATGGAGTGCCGGCAAGAGCGAACTCACCAGCCGCGGCGGTGCACTGGAGACTATGATGGGACAGTATTTCCGCAAGTGGCTCGTTGACGCCGGGATGTTCCCCGAAAACTACGTCCCCACAGCCGACGACCTTAATGTCATAGCCAACTCAATGCAGCGTTGCATCGCCACAGCTCAGTATTTCACATCCGGATTCATGCCCGTGGGCGGTGTCACTGTCAACCATCGCTACACACCCTCCAAGATGGACCCCCTGTTTAATCCGCAGCTGACCAAGGTGACACCCGAATTTGTCGCCACAGCCATGGAGCAGATCAATGCCATGGGTGGCAAAAAAGGTATAGTAGGCATCAACGAAGCCATCGCCACCAACTATGCGCTGATACAGGAGGTGCTTGACGTGCCCAACTCGCCTATGGCCAAGGAAAACGACCCCAAGCTCAAGGACTTCAAGAACTACAACACCGAAATCGTCCTGGAAAAATGGGCAGAACCGGCCATGAAAAAAAGGCTCGGCACTCAAAGACCTCAATGCCGCCAGCGACGCATTCATACTGCAATACTACGAGGAGCCTGATTCGATAAAGGCAGGCTTCGGCAAGAAACTGTCACGCGAAGACTGGGCCAAGATAGCACAAATCAAGGATACATATCAGGATATGCTCTTCACCGCACCCATCGTGGCTGCCAACGTCGCCAATCCCCTCATCCAGTACATATATGACGAATTGCGCTCGCCCGACCGCAAATTCACATTCCTCGTTGGCCACGACTCCAACCTGTCAAGTGTGTTGACCGCTCTCGGAGTGGAAGAATACGAGCTTCCCAACGCCATCGAGCGTAAGACTCCCATCGGCTCAAAGCTCGTCATCGAGAAATTCGTAGGACCTGACGGCAAGGAATACGCCGATCTCAACCTCGTCTACCAGTCAATCGACCAGCTCCGCAACATGGAGCTCCTCAGCCTTGAGAATCCTCCCATGGTCTATCCAATCAGCCTCAAGGGTCTGAAGAAAAATGCCGACGGCCTGTATAATCTCGCCGACCTTGAGAACCGCTTCGAGGAAGCATTGGCTGCCTATGACGCCATCTGACACTCCTCTACCCGATAAATGATACATATTTGGCTGCGCCCTCCACTCCATCCTGCGGACCGGCGCAGCCTATTTTTATATCCACGTATCATAATCCATCACCTGCATAATTTTTTCAAGCGTTACATCAACCATCAAACCATCGGGCACCATCCGATGTTATATCTCAGTAACAGCGAAGCTCAGTTGCCAAGACTGATTAATAAATATCCTGATTATGAGAATATATCACTCAATGGCCATCGCCTCGGTGGTATCAGCGTCTGCAATCGCCTTTTGCACTAACCCCTACCGAACCGAGGGGCCTCGACCGCGAGCATACTGATTATGAATACGCTTACACGATACGGCAAAACTGCACCATCTGCAACGAGACAGGAGCAGTGACCGTCATATCAGACTCCGTCAACAGCTACAGCCCATGCCCTGCCTGTGGCGGCACCGGAGAATTGACCTCGGCAACACCGTACTGACACAGTCATATAAACAACGACCTAACAGAGCTGCACCATCTCCGCCATAAACCAAGCGGAAGATGGCGCAGCTTTCGCATAGATGGCAGTCGGAATATGTCGTGGAATCAGGATGCAGTTGGCAAATGAACAGAATTATAATACTATACCAAGAGGGCTATCGAAAAAAGATGGAATTGCGATTTATTGGTAAATGCCATCAAGTTGGAGATGGATTGAGCTTGCCCTCGAAGGATTCACAAAGCCCATCGGTGTAGCCGAATACAAACTTATTGTACCTCAGAAAGAACTGAAACAATTAATCACCGATGAAATAAAGACCTTCAACCAAGAAATAGCAGAGAAAACGACAGCATTTGAATCAAACGAAAAGGGCCAAGTGTCGCTATGATGGTCTGGTGTCAATCGAATTGCTTGCGGTGGAAGATGAAGTTCCGGCCGAGATATTTTTCGCGGACTATGGGATTGGATGCAAGCTCCTCGCTGGTGCCTTTAAACAGGATTTTGCCTTCGAATAGCAGATAGGCGCGGTCGGTGATGCTGAGAGTTTCCGGAGCGTTATGGTCGGTTATGAGGATACCGATGTTTTTCTCCTTGAGTTTGTAGACGACTGACTGTATGTCCTCCACAGCGATGGGGTCCACGCCGGCAAACGGCTCGTCAAGCATGATAAATTTAGGATTGATGGCAAGGCAGCGGGCTATTTCCGTGCGGCGACGTTCGCCACCTGACAGCTGGTCGCCGAGGTTCTTGCGCACCTTCTGGAGCGAAAATTCCTCGATAAGCGACTCCAATTTCTCCCGTTGATATTCCTTGGAGGTATTGGTCATCTCAAGTACCGAGAGAATATTGTCCTCCACCGACAGCTTGCGGAACACCGACGGCTCCTGGGCAAGATAGCCGATACCGTTCTGGGCACGGCGATAGACGGGATATTTGGTGATATCGAGGTCGTTGAGGAAGATGCGCCCTTCGTTGGGGGTGATAAGGCCAACGGTCATGTAGAATGTAGTGGTCTTGCCGGCTCCATTAGGGCCGAGAAGCCCCACGATTTCACCCTGAGTTACATCTATCGATACATGGTTAGCCACGATGCGGTTGCCATACTTCTTGACAAGATTGTCGGTACGGAGCACCATCTTGTCATCGGCAAGAGGCTGCTCCGAAGGTGTCTCAGATACGGGGGATATATCTTCCTGCTGTTCTATCATTTTCTCAGTCGTGATTCTATGTAATCAGTGAGCAGATTGACTGCCACAATATTGTTGCCGCCCTGCGGCACTATAAGGTCAGCTTTCTTTTTTGAAGGCTCTATATACATATTGTGCATCGGCTTAAGCACCTCCTGATAGCGGTTGATAACCATCATAGGTGTGCGGCCACGCTCCACGCAGTCGCGTGTGATGACACGTATCAGGCGGTCATCGGCATCGGCGTCCACAAACACCTTTACATCCATCATGTCGCATAATTCAGGCTGTGTCAGCACCAATATACCCTCCACAAGCACCACGTCGCGAGGCTCCAGTGTGATTGTCTCCTTCTGGCGTGTACAGGTCAGATAACTGTAGGTAGGCATCTCTATAGTCTGTCCGTCACGCAGAGCCTTTATCTGGTCAACGAGGAGAGTCCACTCTATCGCGGCAGGCTCGTCAAAGTTGATTTTCTGGCGGTCTTCGGGTGGCACGTGGCTTGAGTCCTTGTAGTAATTATCCTGGGAGATAACAGCCACTTCGCCAGGAGGAAGAGCAGAGATAATCTTATTGACGACTGTGGTCTTGCCGGAACCTGTGCCTCCGGCTATGCCTATGACTAACATGGTGTAACTGAACTTTAGAGGGTGAGGAGAGGTTAAAAAAGATGTTAAGGTAATGAACTGGCTGATGCGCCGTTTGGACGCATATATTGGCAAAGATAGGCATTAATTTCATAATTCAAGTGAGAGATGGCGATTTTTTCAGTAACTTTGCGACGGTCAACAGGCCTACATACTTATATATAAATATACCGACAGATGATTTTCACAAAATCCATAGCTAATTTCGGCAAATACTGCCTTTTCATGCGGAGGGTATTCAGTGTACCTGACAAATGGAGGGTGTTTTTCTCCCGGACGGTTTTCGAGATACAGAAATTAGGAGTGGACTCCATCCCTCTCGTCATCATCATAGCACTGTTTATCGGAGCTGTAATCACCATACAGATGCAGCTCAACTTCTCCTCCCCTCTCGTGCCGAGCTACTCTACAGGTCTGGCCACTCGCGAGATAGTGCTGCTGGAGTTCTCCAACTCCATATTGTGTCTCATCCTTGCCGGCAAGGTCGGCAGTAACATCGCCTCTGAAATAGGCACAATGAGAGTGACTGAGCAGATTGATGCCCTGGAAATCATGGGCATCAATTCATGCAACTTCCTCGTGCTGCCCAAAGTAATCGGATTCCTTTTCTTCATGCCGGTGCTTGTGGTCTTCTGCATATTCACCACCATGCTCGGCGGCTATCTCATAGCGGCTGTCACAGGCATCATATCGGTATCAAAATACATCTACGGCATCCAGACCCAGTTTCAGGAATGGTATGTGTGGTACGGACTGATAAAATCCCTGTTTTTCTCCGTAGTCATAACCTCTGTGGCCAGCTACTGCGGATACTACGTAAAGGGCGGCGCACTTGAAGTGGGCAAAGCCAGCACCAATGCCGTAGTGACAAGCAGCATCATGATACTGCTTCTCGATGTAATACTCACCAAACTCCTGCTCCAATGATAGAAGTTAAGGGCGTAACAAAGTCATTTGACGACAAGACCATCCTCCACAGTGTGGATGCGACTTTCTATACCGGCAAAACCAATCTGATTATCGGCCAGAGCGGCTCGGGCAAGACCGTGCTGATGAAATCGCTCGTCGGACTGCTCCGCCCCGAGGAAGGCCAGATTCTTTATGACGGCCGCGATGTCATGCAGATGTCGGTCGACCAGACCAAGAAGCTGCGCGAGGAAATCGGCATGCTGTTTCAAGGCTCTGCACTGTTTGACTCCGAGACCGTATTGGGCAATGTCATGTTTCCGCTGATGATGTTCACCGACATGACCCCGGCAGAGCGCAAAGACCGTGCCCAATTCTGCCTCGAGCGTGTCAACCTCAAAGGGGCTGACAACAAATATCCCTCGGAGATTTCCGGTGGTATGCAGAAGCGCGTGGCCATCGCACGTGCCATAGCCCTCAATCCCAAATACCTGTTTTGCGACGAGCCTAATTCAGGCCTTGACCCACACACATCCATCCTCATCGACGAGTTGCTCAGCGACATCACCCACGAGTACAACATCACCACCGTCATCAACACGCATGATATGAATTCAGTGCTCGGCATCGGCGAAAATATCATCTATCTACGCAACGGACGCCGGGAATGGGTAGGCAACATGAAGGAAATCTATACCGCATCCAACGAGGCTCTCAACGACTTCGTGTTTGCAACCGATCTGTTCAAGCAGGTCAAAGAGTACATAGTGCATAATGCTTCCCCAGTACCTCCATCCAAGTCATAAGACGTTGCTGAGCACCATAATGACATATGATTATGGTACTTACATGTTTTTTTTGTAACTTGCACCGAATTTCACGATATAATACATATAAGTCTTATTCTTATACGTCATATTCCTACAAATGAAAAAATATCTCGTTACCGGAGCTGCCGGATTCATCGGCGCCAACTTTGTGAAGTATTTACTTAAGAAATGGGGCAATGACGTAGAAATCGTCATTCTTGACGCTCTGACATATGCCGGCAATCCAATGACCATCAAAGATGAGATGGAACTGCCCAATGTGACATTTGTCAAAGGTGATATTGGCGACCGCGAGCTCGTAACCAAGATAATGAAAGAATTTGACCCGGATTTCGTGGTCAATTTTGCAGCCGAAAGCCATGTGGACCGCAGCATCGAAAATCCGCGTCTGTTCTTGGAGACCAATATCCTCGGCACCCAGAACATGCTTGACTGCGCTCGTGCAGCATGGTTTGAAGGAAAAGACGAAAACGGCCACAACCGTTACCGCGAGGGGAAAAAATATCTTCAAATCTCCACCGACGAGGTCTACGGCTCCCTGCCTAAGGACTTCAGCGAGGCACAGCCCCTCCACCTGACAGACGATGTCAAGGAGGTGGTCAAGGGCAGAAAGAACCTCCAGACATTCGGCCACGGATTCTTCACTGAAGAAACTCCCCTCTCACCGCGCTCGCCCTACTCGGCAGCCAAGACCGGTGCCGACCTCATCACACAGGCCTATCACGAGACCTATGGCATGCCCATCAACATAACCCGCTGCTCCAACAACTACGGTCCCTATCACTTCCCTGAGAAACTGATACCTCTGATCATAAAGAACATCCTTGAGGGCAAGAAACTCCCCGTATATGGCAAGGGCGACAATGTGCGTGACTGGCTCTATGTCGAAGACCACGCCAAGGGCATAGACATGGTGCTCCGTAATGGCCGTATAGGCGAAGTCTACAATATCGGCGGCTTCAACGAGGAACAGAACATCAGCATCGTGCGCTTAGTCATCAATATCATCAACCGTATCATGCACGAGGAGCCCAAATATCAGGCTCTGCTCAAAGGCATCACTCCTGATGAAATCACCGAGGACCTCATCACATATGTGACAGACCGTCCCGGACATGACATGCGATATGCAATAGACCCCACCAAGATTGCCACAGAGTTGGGATGGTATCCCGAGACACCGTTTACCGAAGGTATCGAGAAGACCGTCCGCTGGTATCTTGACAATCAGGACTGGGTGGAAAGCGTCACATCAGGCGAATACCAGAAGTACTACGACCAGATGTACGGCAACCGTTAACATCATATTGTCACAGGCGACACATACACACATTTAGCAGACAGAATCACATGAAAGGCATAGTACTTGCAGGCGGCTCCGGCACACGCCTCTACCCCATCACCCGCGGCATCTCCAAGCAGCTCGTACCTATCTATGACAAACCTATGGTATATTACCCCATATCGGTGCTCATGCTTGCCGGGATACGCGACATACTGATCATCTCCACTCCCCATGACCTGCCAGGCTTCAAGCGTCTGCTTGGCGACGGCAAGGAGATGGGCGTAAACTTCACCTATGCAGAGCAGCCGCGTCCTGAAGGCCTCGCCCAGGCATTTATCATCGGCAAAGATTTCATCGGCGATGACGACGTATGTCTGGTACTCGGCGACAACATATTCTATGGTCAAGGATTCACCGGCATGCTGCGTCAGGCTGTCGAACGGACAGCGGCGAGCCAGGAAGCCACGATATTTGCCTACAAGGTCAAAGACCCCCAGCGCTACGGCGTGGTCACCATTGATGACCGTGGAAAAGCGGTAAATATAGTCGAGAAGCCTCAGAATCCCGAGACAAACTATGCTGTGGTAGGATTGTATTTCTATCCTAATGAAGTGGTCAAGGTAGCACATGAGATCAAGCCTTCGGCACGCGGCGAACTTGAAATCACCACTGTCAACCAAGTATTCATGGACCGTGACAAGCTCAATGTGCAGCAGTTTGGACGAGGCTTTGCATGGCTTGACACAGGCACCACCGACTCACTGATGGAAGCATCTAATTTCATCGAGACCATAGAGAAACGCCAAGGCTTCAAAGTGGCAGCTCTGGAGGAGATAGCTTTCCGCCGTGGCTTCATTGATGCTGACCGTCTGCGCGAACTGGCCCAACCAATGCGCAACAATGCGTATGGCCAGTATCTCATTGACCTTGCTGACAATGGCATCAACTAAACCATGCCTTATAGAACTGCCGCGCATCTATGATCCGCGCGGCAGTCTTTCATTTGCCCAGAACTCTGACCAGATACCCTTTGAAATAAAAAGGGTATTTTGGTTATATGATGTGCCTGGAGGGGCGCTACGCGGCAGCCACAGCCACAGAGAAGCCCACGAGCTGATAGTAGCGACCGGGGGCAGCTTTGATGTATCACTCCACGACGGACATACATCCACGACCTATACCCTCAACCGTCCCTTCATAGGTCTATATGTGCCGCCGGGGTATTGGCGCACCCTTGAAAATTTCTCATCCGGCAGTGTGTGCATGGTGCTTGACTCAATCCTATATGATGAGAGCGACTATATAAGGGATTTCAATGAATTTCTACTATGGGTACAAAATCATCGCGATAATCCCGACCAGCATCATAATTAACCTCCCTCAATCATTGTATCAATGAGATATCCCTTTCTTGACCTCACACTGCTCAACCAGCCATGGCTGGAGGAACTGAAAGACGCAGCTATGCGTGTGATATCCTCAGGCCGATACATAGGCGGCGATGAAGTAGAAGCTTTGGAGGCTGATATGGCCGAATTATGCGGCACAACACATGCTGTAGGCGTCAGCAACGGCCTTGATGCCCTGACTCTCATATTGAAAGCATACATCAAGCTCGGACGTCTTAATCCCGGCGACGGAGTCATCGTTCCGGCCAATACATACATAGCCACTATGCTGGCTGTAACGGAAGCCGGATTCACAATCCTGCCTGTAGACATAGATGAGACGAGCATGAACATCAGCGCATCTGATATACCGGCGGATATGCTTAATCAGGCCAAAGCCATCATGCCGGTGCATCTCTATGGACGCACTGCGTGGTCATCGGCTCTGCGAGACATTGCAAGCTCTCACAATCTGCTTGTCGTAGAGGATTCTGCACAGGCCATCGGTGCCAGATCATCTGCACCGGGAATTAATGGAGGTCACACTGCAGGCGGTCTCGGACATGCATCAGGATTCAGCTTCTACCCTACCAAGAATATCGGGGCTCTCGGCGATGCCGGGATGGTCACTACAGATGATGCCGAACTGGCCTCGACTGTCAGAACGTTGGCCAACTACGGCTCTGACCGCCGCTACCACAACATTTATTGTGGCAACAACTGCCGCCTTGACCCTATTCAGGCGGCAATGATACGTGTCAAGCTGCACCACATAGATGAAATAAATACTCGCCGCAGGGAAAATGCGACGGCATATGACACATATCTGACAAATCAGCTGATTACCAAACCGGCTATGCCATCTGACGCCGGCGAACACGTATGGCATCAATATGTAATCTACTCCGGCGTTTATCGTGACCGTTTGCAGTCATATCTGACAGACCAAGGAGTGGGCACGGATATACACTATGCCACTCCTCCTCTCCATCAGCCATGCTACTCCCACCTTGAGTGCCGTCACGATTTCCCGGTCACCGACCGTCTGGCCGATGGCATCCTGTCTCTCCCGATTTCGGAGATGACGACCCCTGATGACATCAAGGAGATATGCGCCATTATTAACCGTTTTGAACCGTAACGATGAAGAAATTCCTCCTCATACTTGCCATTGCCATCGGCATAGCCTGGACTGTCCGTAACTATGACAGCCAACCACAGGGTGGATGTCAGACGGACGTATCTGATCTGACTTTCGTGGAAATGCCATCCGGATTGCCGTCGCAAATCAAGAAGTATGCCCACTACACCGTATCATTCAATCCTGAAACCCACACCCCCAACTGGGTGGCATGGACGCTTGAGGGAGCTAAGACTGACGGGCAGATAAAGCGTTCAAACAAATTCTGGACGGATGAATCCATTGACGGATGTGCACAGACATCGGATTATCGCAACACCGGATATGACCGTGGCCACATGGCTCCTGCCGGTGACATGAAATGGGACAGGACAGCGATGGAGGAATGTTTCTCACTGGCCAACATCGTTCCTCAGGCTCATACGCTCAACAGTGGCTCGTGGGGCAAGCTGGAAGAGAAATGCCGACAACGGGCCGTAGCCGACAGTGTCGTCGTAATAGTCTGTGGTCCTGTGCCTAATGAAGCCCCGATAGCACATATAGGCTTGACAGGCGTAGCCGTGCCTCAACGCTTCTTCAAGGTCGTGCTGTCCCCCACCGCACGTCCGCCCAAGGCCATAGGATTCATCATGCCTAACGGATATGTCGACGGAGGCATGCAGCGGTGTGCCGTAAGCGTTGACAGCGTAGAGTCACTGACTGGCTATGACTTTTTCTCGGCACTTCCCGATGACATAGAGTCACAGGCTGAGTCACAATGCAATTTTCCCCAATGGAGCCATACACGCAGATGATCAACAACGATACCATATGTGCCATATCTACACCACACGGTTGTGGCGGCATAGCCGTGATACGTATAAGCGGTCCGCAAGCTATAGAAACTGTGGACAAGCTATGGCATGGCAAAAGCCTTGAGCAATCGGTTTCCCACACTGCGCATCTCGGCACAATCGTTGACCGGGACGGCAATGCCATTGACGAGGCTGTCGCCACAATATTCCGTGGGCCTCGTTCGTTTACAGGCGAGGATGTTGTAGAATTGAGCGTGCACGGCTCTATATACATTCAGAAACGTGTACTGGAATTGCTGCTTGACTATGGGGCACGACTTGCCGAAGCAGGTGAATTTACCCGACGTGCATTCGCCAACGGGCGCATGGACCTGATACAGGCCGAAAGTATCGCCGACATCATCGCATCGCGCAATGAGGCATCGCACCGCGTGGCCATATCACAGATGAGAGGTGCATTCTCGTCACGCATCCAGGACCTCCACGACCGTCTTCTGGAAATGGCATCTCTCTTAGAGCTCGAACTGGATTTCAGCGAAGAGGATGTTGAATTTGCCTCACGTGAAAAACTCATATCTTTGGCCGAAGAAATCCACCGATATGTGACCCATCTGGCCGATTCGTTCTCTCGTGGGCGCGTCATCAAAGAAGGTATCCCCGTAACCATCGCCGGAGAGACCAACGCCGGCAAATCAACCCTGCTTAACAGCCTCCTTGGCGAAGACAAAGCCATAGTCAGCGACATACGTGGCACAACACGTGACTCCATAGAAGACACCGTAGAAATCGGCAGCCATCTCTTCAGATTCATAGACACCGCCGGACTGCGTGACACCTCCGACCCCATAGAAAGCATCGGTATATCCCGTGCAATAGACAACATCGCCAAAGCATCCATAGTCATATGGATGGTCGACAGCACCTCTACCCTATCGGCGGCCGAAGAATCATGGGCACGCATATCCCCGAAAATCCAGAGCCATGCCCGTCTGATAACTTTCATCAACAAAGCCGACATCAACCGTGATGCTTCAGCTTTCATGCAGACATTGGGACAAGCCATCACACTCCCATCCGACACAATCTTGCTGACTGGTAGCGCACAATCAGAAACCGACATCAACGCCCTGCAGCAGCACCTCTCAGACATAGCCACCGCCACCACAGCCCCCGACGGAGAAATCACCATCACCAATATCCGGCACCACCAGGCACTCAAAGCCGCCGCCCAATCCATAAGCCAAGCCATCCAAGGACTCCGCACCAACCTCCCCGGCGACCTCGTAGCCCAAGACATCCGCGAAACCCTCCACCACCTCTCCACCCTCACCGGCTCCATCACCACCCCCGACCTCCTCACCCACATCTTCTCCCACTTCTGCATCGGAAAGTAGATTTTGCGTGGAATTTTAGAAAGGAGACCCTATTATGAAGAATCTGTTGCTGAGTGCTGCTATCGGCGATATAGCCGGTATGCCTTACGAGTTCAAAGGAAGAACAAAAGACTACAATACAGTCGATTTGTTGCTTCCGACAAATACATATACCGATGATACTGTATGTACCTTTGCCTGTGCAGAAGCATTATTAAGAGGCTTGAACATGGCTGAGAATCTATGGAATCGGTGTCGAGCCGACTTCTATCGTGGATTTGGCGGACGTTTTGCAAGATGGCTTATAGCAAAGGAAATACAACCGTCTTACCATTCTTATGGCAATGGTAGTGGAATGAGAGTTTCCGCTGCTGGTTTTATGGCAAAAAGTGTCGAGGAGTGTATTGACTTGGCAACAAAAACCGCTCTTCCTACGCATGACCATCCTGAAGGTATCAAAGGTGCTGTAGCAACAGCACTTACTATCTTTTACGGAATGCAAGGAAAGGATAAAGATTTCATCCGTAAGCAGGTATTGGATGAGTATTACCCGAATTGGTCTGCATTGACGTATGAAGGCATTAAACCAGGATATGGGTTTGATGAAACATGCCAGCAGACTATTCCTGCGGCACTTATCTGTTTCTTGGAAAGTAAGAACTATGAAGACTGTCTGAAACTTGCTATTGCTTTGGGTGGAGATGCCGACACACTTGCAGCTATATCTGGTCCAATGGCATACGCTTTCTATAAGACTATGCCAGAAGAACTAATTGCCAATGCAAAAGCAAAGCTTCCTGATTGGATGCTTCAAGTGAATGAGGAATTAGACCAATATGTTAATCAATAAAGTAAGGAGGACATAATATGTACGATAACGTTGATCTGTTTGATTTAGAGAGATTCGTAAAAGCACAAGACACTTACGATTCATACAATATTGCCTTGAAAGAAATAAAGGACGGTTGGAAACAGTCTCATTGGATGTGGTATGTATTCCCACAAGTCCATGGGCTGGGACATAGCAGCACGTCTCAGAAGTTTAGTATCAAGTCCTTGCTTGAAGCCTTGGCGTATCTTAGACATGATACGTTGGGCAAACGCTTGTATGAAGTCATGAACGCTCTTCCTATCCATGGTGATGCTGAAGAGATATTCGGAAAGTTGGATGCCATGAAGCTTCGTTCATGTCTGACCTTATTTGACCTTGTATCTCCTGATGAAATCTTCGCAGATTTTCTGGAGAACTATTTCAACAAGGAGCGTTGTCAGAAAACCCTTCAGATTGTGTCATCAGAGTTGTCCTATTATAAGGGAGATGACGCATTCACAAGAAACGGAATCCAAAGTGAAGTGCCAAGAGCTTTCCTTGAAGGGATTGATGGTTCAGATAAGCTGACGTATAATAATTGCTTAGGTACACTATTAGATTTATTTGGACGAGGTGAAACCATGCGAATGCTTGTTTCTCGTCATTTGTGGAATAAAGAGGATTTCTCAGTCTATAGAGTATCAAATGTGAAGTTCAGAATCCTGAACTATATGGAAACCTTCTTCCAAAAAATTGCTGATAGTGCCAAAGATGATGCCTTGTTCAATGAAATGAAAGACTTATATGGTCGCTACGCATTGGCAGAGGACAATCAGCTGTTACAAATAGCAGACGCCTTTGACGAGTTCTGGAATAAATATAAGAATGACATGCGAGTTAAACCTGTAATAGACTCTTATATAAAAGAATCTTTATGTAAGCCTATAGAACAAACACCAGGTAGAAATTACAATGGCATTATACGTCCAGAATATACTCCTGATGCCATCGATTCTTTGAAGTCAGACGAAGTGTTTGTCTTTGGAAGCAACCTTCATGGTCATCATGGAGGTGGAGCTGCCAGAGCTGCAAGAAAGAAGTTTGGAGCCATCTGGGGGCAAGGCGTAGGTCTTCAGGGACAAAGCTACGCAATACCCACCATGCAGGGAGGTGTGGAAACTATCAAGCCGTATGTTGACCAGTTTATTGATTTTGCCAGGGAACATACTGAGTTGTTCTTTTATGTTACACGTATCGGATGCGGCATTGCTGGCTTCAAGGATAGCGATATAGCACCTTTGTTCAAAGATGCCATGGATGTTCACAATATCTGTTTGCCAGAATCATTCATCAAAGAAAACAATAGTTCTATCAGTCCAACAGTCCCACAGGAACTATTAACCATGATGTATGGTCAAGTAAGGACGTTGGTTGACCTTTTGAAAGAGCTTAATAAGCAGGAGCCTATCAAAGATAGTGATGATGCCAGAGACCGCCTGATTGAGATTACGGAACGTAATGTCCGTTATGGTGATGAATTCGCATTCATGGCTATGAGAACCATTTGGTGTATCATGAGCCGATATGAACAAGAAGGTTCTAAAGTAGATATTGAACAGTTGGAAAAGGATATGTTGTCATTCCACGATGGCAATCAATATCTAAAAGAGAATGGCATAGAACAGATATTTTACAATTATTCCGTTCGAAAGATGATCAAGTACATCCAATTCCTCAATGAATTCAGAAGATATAGTAACTATGAGGCAATTCGCGATGACTTACAATCTATTCCTGTCAGTCATTGTAGCAGTAATGATCCTCAATATTACTTTAGTTTCTACAAAGGCCCAATATGGAGAGTATATGGGATTCTTTTCGATGAGTGGGAAAATGTAACAAAAGATGGCATATTAGACAATGAGTTGTTGGAACAAATAGCCTTTGGCAGATTCGACAACATGGTCAAAGAACATGGACTTAAAGAGACCATTCGCCTTGCATATGGTGACGTTGGTTGTCATCCAGACATTCAAGCCCCAATGAGGCGTAGAGAAGGGACTGTTTGGGGACCGGTTTATCGAATCGACGGCAAACATATAGAGAAGGGCTGCTCAGATTTCAGACGCTGGCCATGGACAAATACCAGCTTTGAGATGAAATTCGCACATGAAATCCTTGAAAAAGACCAGAATTACATGTTTGCTGATTCTGATTGGAGAGGAGGTTTGTATCTTCCTGTATCTGATTATACGCTGCCTGTATATTCTCGATATGGAGGAAGAATGGATTTTGAGAGCCAAGAAGAGAAAATTAAATTTATCGAAGAACATAAATCTGGAAGAAATGCTGATTGACTTTAAGGGAAAATCCATTTCCGTTAAAGAGTTTGACTGTAAGCTTGGAAAGCTGCAAGAAGAACCTATTGCTCCCTTTGTGAACCTTTTTGTTAAGGTAACAAAGGGTTGCAATGCAAAGTGTTTGTTTTGCAGTAATGCCGGAACATCGGTACCTCAGACTCCTTTCAATGTGTCCAAATTGATAGATATAATCAAGAGTTTGAAGGAATCTGGTATTAAAGTGAACAGGGTCAATATTACAGGGGGTGAGCCATCTGTTGTTTCTCCGTTGGTAGAAGACATTCTGTCAAAAATGGACGAGCCAGAAACATCTGGTATTCACATACATCTTAACACCAACGGACTGCTTCCTCAGTCACAGGAATTGATGCGGCATCCTCGATGGGATAGCATATCCATGTCTCTTCATCATTATGATATAGCAAGATTGTCAGAATTATATGGTTGTCGCATCCCCAATGGAGCTTTCTACTTTGACGGCATAAACCTTCAAAAGGTAAACTCCAGCTGCAATCTGGTTAAAGGGTACATCGATAATGCAGAGGAAGCGCACAAGATGCTGGATTTCAATCTCGATCTTGGCATTCCTCGTATTGGATTCGTTGCTTTAATGAAAGTGAATGATTATTGCCGGGAACATTTCGTGGATTTGGAAGATATTCATTTGGAGAGTATTCCACATGTGTATTTTACGAAATCCATGAATAGAGGTAGTGATTGCAAATGCAGTAACTATCTGTACAATCGTGATTTGAAGATTCTGGAGATATACATGCGCAACTATGCCAATCCGAATTATTGCGAATCATCACTTGTCTATGATGGTGAGTATCTACGACAGGGATTTCATCAAGACAACATCATATATTAAGTAGAATGACAATAGCAGAATTATATCAATCAAGAAAGAATGATCCTTGTTGGAACACTTCTTACCCAATCAGTCCATCTGATTGGGCGACCTATCGTGTACCAGGGCCTCTTTCTTTTGAGAATGACCATCGTATGTCATTCTACATTCATATTCCTTTCTGCAAGCAGCTGTGTTCATTCTGCGAATACACAAGGATGCTCAGTCCTGATGAAAACGTACAAAGGGACTATCTGTTTGCGATAGCCAATGATATTGAGCAATTCAAGCAGCAATACAAAGATGTCACATTGCTTGGCTTTGACATAGGAGGAGGTACACCGACTTCACTATCAGAGAAGAATTTCTCATTGCTGATGCAAATCTATCAGAATGCTATTTCGGGATTGGGACTTGATGACAAATATGAGCCAAGCATAGAAGGGACTTTCAACACACTGTCAGAACAGAAGTTGGAAGCAATGTCTAAAAACGGCTTTCACAGGTTGTCATTGGGAGTACAGTCTTCGTGCAATTCGGTTTTGCACCAGCACCAAAGGGGAAGTTCCAACAAAGCGATCATGTCATCATGGCTGGAGAAGGCTTGGGAAAAAGGAATCAAGAAAGTAAACCTGGACTTCATGTATGGTCTTAACGGACAAAATGAATTAACCATTCGTCAAGACCTTGAATTGATTAGCCGTTTAAGACCACAGCAGGTTACTCTATACGAGTTGAGAACCAATATGATTTCAGCAAAGAAGTCATTCAGCAAGGAAGAATTGTTTGACCAATATGTTCAGTATTATAATGGACTCATAGCCTTGGGGTATTATGCTCGGTTTGGACAAAATACATTCTCCGTTGATGCGACAGACGAAGGAGTGTCTTCATACCTCAGAGAAAGGATGCTCTACGGGGCTGCATACAAAGGTTTTGGCTTGTCTGCCCAAAGCATGAGTTCTTCAGGCATTGCGTATAATAAGGGTAAACTTGCGGTAACACCGCAAAATGAACTCAACAAAGAGGGCTACCCAGAACTATTTACTTATCTTCTGCCGCCAACCGAACTGGCTTCAAAATATATGGCAATATCTGCTTATAATGGTTCATTCTCTATTGCCAGATTAAGAGACTATGGCATAAGTGAAAGGAGTCTGAACGAGACGCTTAGTTTCTGTATTGAAGAAGGACTCCTGTATAAGGGGGAAAGAGACAGGATGTTCATTACTAAAAATGGCTTCAAACATTATGGAGCACTATTCTCGTTATTTTACCCCAAGAACAAATACAATCAAGAGAAAATATTGTCTTGCCCATCAAAAGAAAAACAGCCCATCCGTTAGGACAGGCTGCTCTTGAATAAATTCAAATCACTCAAATGTGAATTGACGGATGTAGAAGTAGGTGTCATCATCGTCATACTCATACTCATTGATGAGGTTCATCATTTCCTCATCAGTTCGCTCACCTTGCTCGATGTTCATCTTCTCACACCAATCATTGATAGCATCTTTGAGAGTGGTGTAGATGTCATCACAAGCATCCTCGAATGGTTCTCCGCTGGAACTGACCGCTACCTCTTCTGGGAAGAAGTCGCCTTCATCATGCACATAATAGACCTCACAGCCACATTCACAGACTCTGTATGAGATAGAGAGTTCATCCCAAAGTAGATGGTTAATCTCCTCGAATAACTCGTTGCAAGCATCCCATGCCGTTTCCGTTTCAAAGGATAGTAGATAGTAGTCATTAGTTGGGTCTTCCTCATACTCTGCCCAATAGATATGACCACGAACACTGATTTGCTTTGTTTCGTAGTCAATGCCATAGTGCTCTGCTAACTGGTATAGCCAGATGTTCTTACTGTTCACCTCCATCTTTTGGAGTGTGCTCCACAGGTCGTTCACAGCCTTGCGTGTGCCTGTCACCTTGTAGGTGGTTGTTGCTTGATTTGCCATAATCTCGATGTTTTTTATTTCCCTATTGTAGATTTCTCTACATTCGGGAGTGATTAGAAATTATGTTGCTTCACAAGGTGTTGTGACCATCAGCACAAGGTTATGGCTCCAAATACTACCCAAATGGTGTGGAGATTTTGAGTCATACCAATGGATCACCTTGGGTAGATGAAGGAACAACAGTTACCTTTGCAACCTAATTTCATCAACTCCCGAAAGCAGAAACGGCAGACCTTAATTTACACACGCATACGCGCACGAAGGTATCTGAGGATATAATTATCTTTTGCCGTCCAAAAAAGAAAGATGCTAAACTCGGTTTAATTGAATAAGGCACGGTTTAGTTTATCCCTATATTAAATATTCATAACCTAAACTAAACCTTTTATTCCGGCAAATTATATCGTCATGTGATCGAGGGACAAAAAGGGACAGATTACACCAGAACAGTGTCCCCCGAGGGACAGACGTTTAACTGTGCTTCAAGACAATAAAAAGGCTCGATTTTACGTTATAATATAAACATCTGCAAAGAACTGAAAAGAAATGAACATGAAAAGGCTATTTGGAGGGACAGCGATTGAAGCACAAATGTACTCGCTTCACAGCGAATGCAAGAATGTGCAAAAATCCGTGTTAACAAATGTGAATTGGCAAAGAAACGCATCGCCATATTTTCAGATGTTTGCTTTTTCTTTTTTTGGCGGCAACTTCATTTGCAGATTCTTGCCAATTTTCTGTCCCTCAAACGTCCCTCGACATAACTTTTGTCCCTCTAAAATAATGTTATATCGTTGATTATCACCGCATTATATTTGCAGATATTAGATTCTGCATCGGAAAGTGAGGCATAAAAATCGCCCTTTCGGGCAGTTTTGCATCATTTGTCCCGAAAGTGTTGTAAAAACGTTGCAAACGACCTCGCATATATTGAGCTAACATGCTGATATTCATAGATATTAGCTCACATCTCCTTGCATACTGCATCGACAAATGACTATCATATTAGCAATAAGCAAAGGATTTCTCCAAATATCAGAAAGGCACTCAAAATGAGTGCCTTTCTTTATGCCTGACTGCTGTAGGTTAACCGGGAGGTAGTCGTTTGCTGGTTGTTGCTGTCTTCTATGTTATGGGAGGTGGATTTTTTCTGAGCGGCCGTTGGAGATGCGTATGAAGGTGCCTCCGGAGGGATTCTCCACTCTGTTTCCCTGGAGGTTATAATACACCACCCTGCCCTGGTCTGGGTCTGATTCTACTGCGCCGGACAGTGCTGGCTCTTCATCGGTCTCCACTTCTATCCTGCTCATGTAGAGTTTACCGTTGGCATTTAAGGTCAATGCCGGGTTGCTGCCTTTCCATTCAAGTGACTTCGCATCCTCCCCGGCAACCAAAGACCCTCCACCAGTCTCGACACTGGACTGTGACGGCTCCGAATCGCGGTCCAGGTGCAGGATAATGCGGACGCTGATGATATTGTAGTCATTGCCGCACATAAGGGACAGTTTGTTACCGTTAAACAGGCGGTAGTGCCATGTGTCTCCGTCTGGATTTATGTAAATCTGCGGCTTGTATGCTCCCGTGGCATATGACGTCCGAATAGAGATGTCGCCAACGCTGAACATCGCATTATTCGCCGGCGTCGTAGGTTTGGCGGTGACGGTCGGCCAAGACAGACCGTCGGGCATCTTGATTTGTGACTCCGGACCCGCTTCAAAATCAAACACGGTGGTAACTGCAGCTGACGCAGAGATGCTAAGAATCCCTCCCATCAAAATGGCAACCAGTTTTTTCATGTTGTTATAATTTAAATATTAGGTTTAATGTGACTTTTTTAATATTGTTACCAATTCAACATATATTGCTTACAAAGCTACAATAAAAACCGAACAATCAAAAATATTCTTTACTATTTTTATATGCAAGAGAGGGAGGCTGGGTGGGGAGGTGCAGATGGATCTTTGGGGTCAGTCGAAGAGGGTGGATGCGAGGGTGTCGCCGTGTTGTTCCAGCGCGTGTTTGAAACCGCTGATGTATTCGTGTGCCGCGTCTTCGGATATGCGGCCTTTGATGTGGGTGGCTTTTGCTCTGATGTCGAGCAGACGGATGCGTATGGCCGATTCTGTATGGCATTCTGACACTATGTTGTTGGCGTCTTCTATGCCGAGATTATAGGCGCGTTGGGCCATGGAACGGTCATCACGTGTCGATGCACGGTTTTTATCGTTGCTGCATGATGACATGGCTGCGGAGAGGAGGATTGCGGCTGCTACAAGGACGGTATGTAGGGTGATGGATGACGTTTTCATAACAGTGTCATTGCTATTTTCGCACATGCCTCGGCATCGGCAAGTGCGTTGTGATGGTTGTTAAACGGTATGCCCATGAAATCACACAGGCTTGGAAGTGAAAATGAGGTCAGCAACGCTCTCGGAATTGTGCGGCGTGCTTGTTGGAGAGTGCACAGAAACGGATAGTCAGGATAAGTCATGCCGTAGGTGCGGTGGGCTGCGCGTAGGCAGCGTTCGTCAAACGCCTTATTGTGGGCCACGAGTGGAAGATTCCCTATGAGGAGGCGGTCTATGTCACGCCACACCTTGTCAAAAGTACGCGCATCTCTGACATCATCCATGGAGATGCCATGGACGTTTTCGGTGAAATGGCGGAATATATACTCCGGCTCGGGATACACCAGTTCGTAGAATCGGTCGGTTATGCAGCCGTCTGTGACTTTGACCGCCCCTATGGCGCAGATGGAACACGGCTCGTTATTGGCCGTCTCCACGTCAATGGCTACGAAGTTTTCCATCTTATCTCCGAAACGCTGTCACGCACCTGTTCCATGAGCCAACGGGGGGTGGATGTGGCCCCACAGATGCCTATTGATGCGGCTCCGTCAAACCATGTAGGGTCAATCTGTGACGCATTGCTGATGAGATGGGAGCGCGGATTGACATTGAGACACTCGTTGTAAAGAATTTTGCCGTTACTGCTCTTGGCTCCGCTGACAAAGAGTATCACATCATGTTTCCGGGCAAACTGGCGCAGATTGTCTACACGGTTGCTCACCTGGCGGCATATTGTGTCATGTGTCTGCAAGGTGGTGCCTGGAGCGAGCCTGGCGTTTATCGATGCAGATATATCGCGCAGTCCGCCGATGGATTTGGTGGTCTGCGAATACAGCTCTATGGGACGGTCGGTGGGAATCTTGTCTATGTCGGCTTTTGATTCCACGACGATGGCCTGTCCGTCGGTCTGGCCTACAAGGCCGTTGACTTCGGCGTGGCCGGTCTTGCCGTATATAACTATGCTACACTGGTCTTTACGGGTGTCGTGGCACTGCTTGATGCGGCGTTGAAGGGCGAGCACCACAGGGCATGTGGCATCTATGATTTCTATGCCGTTGCGTTTGGCGAGTTCATAGGTGGAGGGGGGCTCGCCGTGGGCGCGGAGCAGCACCCGGGCGTTGTGGAGGTCACGGAGCTGTTCGTGGGTGATGGTCACGAGGCCCTTGGCGCGCAGACGTTCCACTTCATCGCTGTTGTGTACGATGTCACCGAGGCAGTAGAGCGTGCCGCCTTTTTCAAGTTCGGCTTCGGCTTTGCGTATCGCACTGACCACCCCGTTGCAGAATCCGGATGCAGGGTCTATTTCTATTGTCACGCTCATGCTTGCAGTCGGGCTATTGTGCGGTTGTACAGATCCAGAAGCCACTGGTTTTGCTGCTCGATGGTCATGTCGGAGTTGTCGAGGTCTATGGCATCGTCGGCTCTGCGCAGCGGACTCTCGGCACGTGTCTCGTCAATGTGGTCACGGCTGATGACATTGTCAAGCACCTCGGCATATGTAGTGGCAGTGTCGCCCTTGGCCTGGAGTTCAAGATAGCGGCGGCGTGCGCGTGTCTCGGCTGATGCGTTGACGAAAATCTTTATTTCTGCCGCAGGGAATACGGCGGTGCCTATGTCGCGTCCATCCATTATTATACCCCCTTCGGTGCCATAGGATTTCTGAAGCGCAACCATGGCTTTCCTGACCATGCCGAGTGCGGCTACTGCGCTTACATGTGACGATACCTCCATGCTGCGTATCTGGCTCTCCACATTTTCACCGTTGAGAAGGGTGTACTGTTGTCCGGCTTCGGTGGCGAAATCTATGTGTATGTCAGGCAGAATCTGACATAGGGCTTCGGAGTTGACCGAACCGTCGGGGTTGATGGCGCCTTGGCGCATGGCTGCAAGAGTCACAGCGCGATACATGGCTCCGCTGTCGACGTATCTATAGCCGAGGGTGCGCGCGAGCTGACGCGCCATGCTGCTCTTGCCTGACGATGAGTAACCGTCGATAGCTATGGTGATTCGGGGGGTGTTCATTGCTTCAGGAATTTGGATAAATCAGTGGAAATGTTGAGCATAAGTGTAGAGCCTCCGGAGTGGGGCTGGGCGAACGCCACGTTTACTCCGAACATGCCGGCTTTTACACCGGCTCCAAGATAGAGCCCTGAGAAGAAGTTGCGGTCATAGGTAGCCATGTCCGTGCGTGCCTTATAGTTATATCCCAACGATATGTAGAAACGTTCAGACGAGCAGAGGTCGGCCGAGAAAATCAGATGGCGGAACAGATTGGTCATGAACTTATCCTTAAGGACCAGTTCGCCATGCTCGCCCTCGTCGTTATTGATGTCGTAGAAGGGTAATTTCCATTTGGTCAGATTCCATGCGGTCACAGACCATCTGACCGGAAATGAGCCGAATCTCTGTGACCATCCGAGCCTTACGTCTATGGGCAGACGGTCATAGCTGTCGGTGAAACGTTTGATTTGTCCGCCGAGGTTGGTGACCACAGCCGAGAGTGACAGGTCGTGCTCGTCATCGTAGTAGTTTATGCCGAGATCTGCCGCCATGGCCCAGGCGGTGTATTCCTCGTAGCCGCTGTATATGACCTTGACGGTCACGCCGCCACGAAGCCGGTCAGTGAAATCATGGCTTAGTGAACCGAAAAAGTTGACATCCTGGGCATTGAACTTGCCGGTAGAAATGCCCCACTCGTTGTAGCCTTCAAAATCACCGTAACCGTAGTATTGAAGCCCTACGGCATAGGCCATACGGTCATTGATGGGATGGGCGAATTTCGTACCTGCGAAGTTGCTGCTGCCGAGCCAGCGTGTATAATTGGCCGAGGCAGCCATGCCGAGTTCCGGCCCGAGAAGGGCGGGATTCTGCTCTATCATGTCTATGCCGGCTCCGATGGTAGAGATATTCACGCCACCGAGGCCATAGGCTTTGGCTGACGAGGTGACGTTCAGGAAATCGTAAGCTGAATTGGATTCTTGTGATGAGCCGGTCAGGCTGCATAACAGCATTATTGCTGCAATCAGCCACTTGTGCAGGCGTATGTGTGGTTGATAATCGGTTGGTCTGTAGAAATACACGTTGTGAAGTATTCGTTAAGGCTTCAGGTAAATGGGGCCATAAGACATCTTGCCGGCATGCCAGCCGAGCCAAGCCCATCATATTGATTAACGTTGAAAACAGGTATAATAGTATATGTTAAGCTCAATAAATGAAGCTGCATTATGATGCGTATGATTTAATAAAGCTAAAACGATGATAAACTATATCAAAATACGAGAGGTGGATTTGCACAAGTTGGGCTTTAGTTATATTTTTGCTTCATAAAACCATCATCAACGTTAATGCTCACACGCCACCATCTCTCCATATCACTGGTATTAGCGACCCTATTCGTCACATCGCTTCCGCTTTCGGCCCAGAGACGGCAGCATCATCGAGGAGCTGCCACTCGTGTACAGCTTCAGCCGGCCGAAACAGCATCCCATACCGATGCAACCGCCCAGCAAATCTATGATCTATGGTTTGTTGACGAAGAACCGCGTTTCCCGGGAGGCGAACGCGGACTGCTCAAATATATAAACGCCCACCGTGAGTATCCGCAGGAGGCTTATGAAAACGGCATCTCGGGCAGGGTACTGTGCAGCTTCACCATATCGAGCGACGGCACCATAAGCGATGTCCAGGTCATACGCAGTGTCGAGGCCTCACTTGACCGCGAAGCCGTCCGCGTCATTTCGTCAATGCCACGCTGGATTCCGGCAGTAGTGTCCGACCAGCCCGTCCCGGTCCACTATGTCCTGCCCATCCCATTCCGCCTCTGAGACCGGCCCTGAGCCATATAACAATCCCTGTTTCCACATCTCCCCCGCCTGGCCGTAGCATCCCCTATTGATTCCGAAGAAAATCTGACCGGCTTAACAAAGGTAGCCGTCAACATATATCAAAAGGCGACGGTATCACACCGTCGCCTGAGCATAAAGCTGATTCTTCGGGGTCTGCTTTTCTTATATCTGTTAATATTCCTATTTTTTCATTTCATTCGCGTCGCATAGAATGTGGCAATCTGGTCAAACGGTATTTTGTCGAGATTGTCATAGAGGTCGCAGTGGTTGGCATCTGCCACTATGAGGAGTTCCTTGTTGTCGCCATGAAGCTTTGAGAACGCCGTCTTTCCCATATATAAGGAGTGGGCTTTTTCTCCATGCACTACCATTACAGCGTTACGTATCTCTCCGGCACGGCTCAGCAGAGGGAAATTGATAAACGGAAGGTTGGACGTAGAGTTCCAGCCGTCGGTGGAGTTGCCTGAGCGAGGATGGAATCCGCGCGGTGTCTTATAATAGGCATAGTAGTCTTTGACAAATTGTGGAGCATATGATGGAAGCGGATCAATCACACCTCCGGCGCGCTTATATTGACCGGTCCGAAAGTCCTCGGTGCGCTGTGCGGTCATTTCCTCCATCATCTTATCCCTGCAATATGTGATTCCCACCCAATCCTATAAATAACCTTTTTAAAGTCGTCTGGAGGCAAAGATATCAATGTCTGAATTAATCACTCTTGAAATATGAAATACGCCTCATTTCCGCAATGACTTTGCGTCGTTTTTTATTGCCATAATAATACTTTGCTCTAATTTCCCCGATTTGTTTCTTATTCAGGGTAATGTGTACTTTAAAAGGTTCAAATTGCTTTTTTAGATGGATGTTTGCATCTGATGAAACAAAGCATAGTCGAGCAATATCTGCTCCGGTTTTATCTGCCTGTAAGCCATAGTTTTCATAAAGATAGGTTGCTATTTGCGGAAAAGCACAATATTCATGCACAATCCAAATGTTTTCAGGACTAACGGGTTCCAGGTAGTCTATAAAAATAGGGCCTTTAAGCCGTTGCCAGACGGAGACTCCCATACGCTAATAACATGCCAATCCAACTGCAACTGTAATTTTACGATATGAATATCCGTCAATTTGTCTATATCCATAACAATTAAATAGGTATATTTACTGATGTCAAATTTATGCCTGTTACCATAGGCAATACCAGTGAATATGTAAGCTGGCAATTGTTTTTTCTTAGTCCTATATGAGCAAATGTTGCCGCTTGATAGAAGACGGCGTATGTTATCAGTTCGTTTTTCATATATAGCCCTGCGTATATTATTCAAAGCATCAAATAAGGTTATTATTTGATATGATTTAGCTCTAAGATGCGGGCACAATGAAATACGGCAGTTGAGTATGTTTGAAACGTCAATCATTTATGTTGCGGATATACTTATGTTTTATCTTCGGTTTGATATTCCCATTGATTTATTTTACTGATACCTTAGGTAGTTTTGCCGGGCCGAATATGGACAGGCAGACGTACTACACGCTGAAGCAATCAGCGTAGCCTATGGTCCAACAACGCTCCGGCCACTTAGTGTCAGTCCTACCTTCAATGTTTTCATGTGCCAAAGTTAACATGAAGAACAAGCAAAAACGCAGCACGACAATGTTAACGAACGTTATATTAATCTATAGTGTTTGAGAACATAAAAAGCCGTCCATGATAATCCCGAATAAAAAGGCTTTCACATTTCAGATTGGAACCTTTGCATCTCAGATTTTAACGGATTTTAATAGGCGTGTAGTTGTGGAGGCGGAGAGGATTTGTTAGCTTTGTAAATCACAATGTTAACATTTATTTCACTCTCTATACTATGAAAACTTCTTTCAGCGAGACCGACCTCCAGGACCTGAAAACGCGCGGTATCTCACCCGAGGTTGTTCAAGAGCAGTTTGACCGCTTTGACAAAGGATTTCCATTTCTCAAGATTGCCGATACGGCTACTCTTGACAATGGCATAATGAAACTTGATCCGTTAAGCGTCAATAATGCTGTCCTACGCTGGAAACGCTATATCGAAGGCGAGGGTGATTGCATGAAATTCGTCCCGGCATCAGGCGCAGCATCGCGTATGTTCAAGTCGGTGCACAAATTTGTCAACGGTGATACTGACATACCGGCTCCGGGGTCAGAGATTGACGAACTGCTTCTAAATATCCGTAAACTCCCCTTCTACAATGACCTTGATGCCGCCTGTCGTCGCATGCATGGCGAGGGGGCCGAGATGCTTAGTGCTTCCGGCCGTAACCGCGACCTGCTCAAGGCTTTGATTGCGCCCGAGGGACTCAACTACGGCAACATGCCCAAGGGTCTGCTGCTGTTCCACTCCTATCCGTTCGGCAACCGCACCCCCGTAGAGGAGCAGCTTATAGAAGCTGCCAAATATGCCAACTGCAACGGTCTTGCACGTCTGCACTTTACGGTTTCAGCCGCACATGAGGAAATGTTCTGCGATGTGGTGAGCCGTGTCGCCGGTCCGCTGCAGGAACTTACCGACACGAGATTTGACATCACATTCAGTGTGCAGAAACCCTCCACCGATACCCCTGCGGCAAATCTTGACAACACCCCCCACCGCGAGAACGGGCATCTGTTTTTCCGTCCCGGCGGCCATGGGTCTCTCATAGAGAACCTCAACGACATAGAGGCATCTGTAGTATTCATCAAGAATATCGACAATGTGGTCAACGAATCCCGGCTTGCTGACACGATACAATACAAGATGGTGCTGGGAGGCATACTGCTGCAGGTGCGTGACGTCATCCATAAATACCTCAACAAACTCGGCCGCGGCCACAACAATCCGGAGCTGTTGGATGAAATCAAACAGTTCATGCGTTCTATCCTGTTTATCGAAGACATACGCATGGATACTCTCAAGGGCTACGAGCTGGCTGAATTTCTCGCTGCAAAACTTGACCGCCCCATACGTGTATGCGGCATGGTGCGCAATCTCGGAGAACCAGGCGGCGGCCCCTTCCTCGTCTACGGCAACGATCACAGCATCCAGCCCCAGATACTCGAAAGTTCGCAGATCGACCCCGACAACGCACGCTATGCCCAGTTGCTTAAGACCTCCACACACTTCAATCCCGTAGATATAGTATGCTATCTGCGCAACGCCAACGGCAAGAAATTCAATCTCCCTGACTACGTAGACCCAGAGACCGGATTCATCACCAACAAATCGGTCCATGGCGCGGAAATCAAGGCGATGGAACGTCCCGGACTCTGGAACGGAGCCATGAGCGACTGGAACACCGTATTTGTAGAGGTGCCTGTTTCGACTTTCAATCCGGTCAAGACCGTCAACGACCTGCTGCGCCCCACCCACAATTGCAGATAACGCCGGTGGCCTATCCGCAGAGTGCAAACATGCCGGAAAGTCCCGATAAAAACGGCTTAAACAAGCAGCCTATGGCATAAATCAATCAATCAAACAATAGCTTCGCTGTATTCGTTATATTGGATATATGAATCAGAAGGAAGCTATAAAGAAATTATGGACAGAGGTGTTCCACGACTCCAAAGAGTATGTGGACATGTACTTTGACCGCGTTTACCGTGACACGGATGCCCTGACCGTAGTGACCGACGGCAAGCTGGAAAGCAGCATGCTGCTCCAGAGCTACCGATTTCTGTTTCAACAGACAGATGTCGGCATGGGGTACATAGCAGGAGCCATGACGCGCCGCAGTTCACGTGGCAAAGGTCTGATGGCCGGCCTCATCAAAGAGTCATTTACTAAGGCATATGAGCGAGGCGACATGCTCGTCAGCCTCATACCCTCGCATGACTGGTTATATTTCTACTATGACCGTTTCGGGTTTTCAACCGTATTCTACGTCGACACCCAGCGGTTCACATCGCTTCACCAGTTTCCCACCGAGGGCTCATACACTCCCGTTGAGGACATTTACTCAGACAAGGTGTATGAAGCATTTGAGCTCATGGAACGTGAACGTCACTGTACGGTACTGCACTCCCACCGCGATTTCCTGAACATAATGGACGACAACCGCGCAGACGGAGGCCGATTCGTAGCCATGGCCGATGCTGACGGCAAAATAGTATCGATGGCATGGGCCATTGTGAATCAGAACATGGTGACAGTCACCGAACTGTTAGGCACTGACCATGACGCTCGGGAAGCAGCATGCCACCAGTTGAGAAAACTGCTCCCCGACAAAGCGTTTAAAGTACTCGCTCCTCCATTGGCCGAACACCGCCGTCTGTATGACCGTGGCATGGCCCGAATAATCAATGCCGACCTCTGCCTACAGATTACAGCCAAAAACAATCCCGGGTGGCATTCTCGCATAAGAATCACAGACCCTCTGATAGCCGCAAATAACCAGGTATGGGAAATAGCTGACGGACAGGCCTCAATAATAACAGAGACATACTACTCCCAAAATGACACCGACCGTCCGCACCTGGATTTTGATGTAACTATCAATGTGTTCAATGAAATCGTATTCAGTTCACAGAAGATAGGTGACGTCCTCGGCTTCCCGTCACAACGGCCGGTAATGAGCCTCATGCTTGATTGAGTGACTCGACATCAGATGCCACTGAGGGATAAAAAACATATCATACACAAATAATTCGCCCCGTCCTGACAGCCTGAGCTATCATTGACGGGGCGAATCTCTTATAATCAGGAAATATTTTACTTCGTGGCAGGAGCGGCATTCTGGCATGGAGCTACAGGGCAACCTGTCTGCTGGGGACAGTTGTTGGCGCGTGGACCTTTGTGGTGCTTACGGCCTTTATTGTATTTCGCACCTTTGCCGAAAGCCGGGCCGTTGATATAACGGTTCTCAAGATACTGCACATACTGCTCCGGTGTGAGAATACTCTTGAGATCATAGAGATAAGCCTGACGCTTGGCCTGACGGAGCTCCTGTTTGCTCTTGATGTCCTTTGTCTTCTGCTGGAATTTCTTGTTGCGAAGCTCCTTCACCTTTGCCTGCTGGTCAGCTGTCAGATTCAGGCTGGCGAAAGGATTCATCATGCACGAATCAGGATTCTGCAAGTAGGGGCAAGGAGCATTGCAGTTATAGCCCGGGCCGCAAGGGGTTCCGCAAGGTGCTCCACAAGGGGTAGCAGGGCAGCTTCCATTGGCGGCAGACTGGGCGAAAACAGAAGTTGAGAAAAGCGCTGCAGTTGCGAGCGTCAGAGTCAGAATTGTCTTTTTCATAATGTTAAGTAGAGATGATTTATCTTGATAATGAGCAAAAGTTAGTTGCTTGTTTTTGAAGTGTAATGACCGGTTGCTCAGCGATTACATCATATATGACACCGACAGTCGGTCAAGGTTTAAACACCCCCATGATTTTAACCGCAATTAACAAACAGGCATTATCCCCTACTCCCTTCATTTCATCCGGTGACATATGGACTTGAGGCCAACCGCAGCCATAGGCACATATACAAAAACCGCCACCAGACTGTGGGATTACCATTAATCGTCACAGCCCGGTGCCGGATATGAGCTTACAAATAAAAGCCGGATATTACTCCTCTACAGAGCGAAGCTTCTGCACGTAAACCGCCTTCATCATCTTCTTGCGGTTAGCTACAGAGGGCTTCTCGAAGGCTTGGCGGCTGCGGAGCTCTTTAACGATGCCAGTCTTTTCAAATTTACGCTTGAATTTCTTCAGAGCGCGTTCGATGTTTTCGCCTTCTTTTACTTGTACGATAATCATTGTGTTGTTAGCTTATTGATTTTTGTAGTGTTGTGTTTGTTTTCTGTCAAGCAATGCTTCTGAGGCATCATAACGAAGCCTCTTAAAGCGCGACAAATTTAGCCATTATTTTCCGTTTCACAAAACTTTTAAGCCACAAACTATTCCGATTATTTTCCACTGACTGCCAAATAGACCTTTCAGAGCATAATGCCGTCAACTAAGAGAGTTTGATATAAGATCAGATGTCCTGTAACCTCCATAAAGCCGCCCTGCACCCTCCAATACAATGTCACTAACTTAAGGAATGGACTCATCGCAATAGGCACAATCCCACTAACTTAAGGGATGCACTCATCGTAGTAGGGACATGCCATGGCATGTCTGCTGACGCAACACCCCTCATTAGCATGGCTTTAGGCGACATGCCATGGCATGTCCCTACTATGATGAGTGTATGTCTTTAAGTTAGCGGCATCACTCTACAATATGACTACAGGCTGCACCCTGCTATTGCCGGGGCAGCCTGTAGATATATAAGCGGTGTGAGTATTATTTGGCTTCCTCAGGGTCAAGAATCACCGTCATGTGGTTGCCCTGCGAAAGGAGGCTCTTGGCGAAGTCCATGACATCCTTGGCTGTTACGGCCTCAGTGGCTTCTACAGCACCATGGATGATGTCGGCACCTTCGACATTCTCAACCGACATGGCACGCATCCATGTATAGTTGCGCTCAAAGCTCTCCTTATAGTCTTTGACAAGGGTTTCCTTTGCCTTAGCGAGTTCCTCGGGCTTGATTTCCTGTGTCATTGAGTCAATAATCTTATTGATTTCGGCCAATGCCTCCTCAGCTTTATCAGGCTTAAGCAGCAGAGGTATGGTAAGGGTGGTGTTAGGCTTTTCAAAGCGAGAAATGGACACCTGAGCCCAGATAGAATATACAGCACCCATCTCCTCACGAATCTTATTGGTGAGGCGTTCGGTAAGAATCTGCTGCATAACGGTAGATAGGATGTCATTGCGCAAATCCAGCTTCTCGTTTCCTGTGACAAGTACACGGCCATAGACCTGGGGAGTCTCCATCTTCATGGTATATTTGTCAACGTTCTGACCGGCCTTGGCACCAAATGCCGGATTATAGTCGATAGCCTTGGTTTCTACAGCTTTGCCGGGCATAGAAGCTATGTATTTTTCAACAAGCGGACGAAGTGTGGCCATATCGATGTTGCCGACGAAATAATATGTCAGTTCGGCAGCATTGGCATTCATGGCCTTAATCATGTTGAGAATCTCCTCGCGGTCAGCCTTCTTGACAGACTCGACAGTGGGGAACTGCTTACGGGGTGTCGTATATACTGATTTCAGCAAGTCACGGGTCATCACCATCTGAGGATTTGACGAGGCATGGGTAAGTGCGGTCACAATCTGGTTGGTAGTAGCCTGGAACTCCTCGGCGTCAAGATTAGGCGAAGTGAACATGGCATAGAACACCTCAAGCATCGAGGGAAGATCCTTGACGGTGGTGGTTCCTGACACGAATCTCAAGTAGTCATCATAGGTGAGATTGACATTGAAATTCTTGCCGGCTGTGTATTTGCGCAAATCCTGGGCAGAATAAGTGCCTCCCGAGAGATTGCCCATATAGTTTTGCATTGCCTGGTATGTCTCGTCAGATAGATTTTTATAGTCGGCAGTGCCGCCGGGACCCCATGCACCAAACAAGATTTCGTCATCCTTGAGTTTGGTGGGTTTCACGATTACTTTGGCTCCGTTGCTGAGCGTCCATTCCTCGGCTTCCCATTTCTCCATCGGCTTGACTGACACGATGGTACCGGGAGTGATTTCACCGGGGATAAGCGGGTCCTGACGTACCTCCTCCTTATACGGTTCGATATCCTCAGCCTCTACCTTGGCCATGATTTCATTGAGAGCAGCCTCGGTGGGCACTACGATGCTTTCCTTTTCCGGAAGGAATACTCGTATGTAACGGTTGTCGGGAGTGACAAGCTGCTTGAAATACTGGTTGATGGCATCGACATTGACCATACCGGCAACCATGTTGGTCATATCCAGACGGTCCTTGAGGCTGAGAGCCGGTGTGTTGTCAATGAATGTGCTCACATATGCTTTAGCATACGCTGTAGAATAGTGGGCGTTACGGTTGTTATATGCCTTTTCAAGCTTGGAAATATACTCGGCTTTGGCGCGATCAAGCTCTGTCTGGGTGAAACCGCCACGCACAGCCCTGAGCACCTCGCGATATACCGACTCAAGCACAGGCTTGATGTCGCCGTCCTTGGCAGTACCCTCAGCACATAGCGAATTTTTCGTCTTCACGAATCCGAGCATGGATTCTATGTTGACATCTGCACTGTTGAAAGGTGAGTCGCTCTTTGACGCGATGTCTTCAAGACGCTGGTCAAGCATGTCGACAATCATATTGTCCATGTAGTCGACAACGAAACCGGGCATAGTGTTGCGCAATTCGCGCGGCAGCGGATCATAAGCGAAATCAAACGCCACGATACCCATGGTAATCTCGGGGTCTGTGCCTATCACCACCTTGCTGCCCTTGATGTCAGGCACATTGAAATAGCGACGCTCGGGAGCATCGGCAGGCATAGGTATCGGAGTGAAAATCTCCTTTATCTTGGCCTCTATCACTTCCGGGTCGATGTCGCCAACCACTATTATGCCCTGCTGATCAGGACGATACCACCGCTTGTAGTAGTCGCGTAGTTCATCAGGCTTGAAATTCAGCACGACATCCATCGTGCCGATGGGCAGACGGAGTCCATAACGGCTGCTGTCAGGAAACATTTTGGGCAGCATCTTCTCATATGCACGCATGATGCCTACATTGCTGCGACGCCACTCCTGCTCGATAACACCGCGCTCGTCATCTATATCCTTGTCGGCCAGGGTGAGATCACATGCCCAGTCATGGAGTATCATCAGACATGAATCCACTACATTCTGATTAGAGACCGGCACAGCAGATATGTTGTACACAGTCTCGTCAAATCCGGTGTAAGCATTGAGGTCACGGCCAAACATCACACCCTTGGATGCCAGCCAGTCACGAAGCTGGTGTCCGGGGTAATTTTTGGTGCCGTTGAATGCCATGTGTTCAAGGAAGTGGGCCAGTCCTCGCTGGTTATCCTCCTCCAGTATAGCACCTACCTTCTGCGCGATAAAGAAATCGGCCTGTCCCTTAGGATAAGCGTTCTGACGGATGAAATAGGTCATGCCATTGGGGAGCTGCCCTACCCTGATGGCCGAGTCCATAGGCAGAGGCTGCGTCTGAGGCATCTGAGCCACGGACAGCACAGGGGCAACGAATGCCACCAATGACCATAGCATGATGCTGAAAATGGATTTTTTCATTGTGATTGGTAAAATTAATATGATTGTTTGGAATATTATCCTATATAAAGATTAGGCTAAGCCAATATCTGCCACAGTACGCAAATGTAGTAATTAAAATCACACGACAGCGATTTAATTTACCACTAATTGCTTTATCAAATCATGTAGCAATGTAGCCATGTGCATCACTATCACACCGCAAATGTACGCTATTTTTTCAAATTACCAAATAAAAATTTTGGATTTGTGCGAAATCAATCTCTACAGGGAATAAATCAGTACGAGTGCCGGCATCTATAGCTTATAAAGACGTATAGTCTTGATGAGCACATTGTTGAGTGTGACATGGCCGTTGACCGTATAGGGCTTACGGTAGATGACACTGATGCGGTTTTCGCCCTGACGGAGTTTCAGCCTCAACAGGTTGCTGCGTGACGTTGCCGTCCACTCATCCTTGACCGTGGGAGGCATAACCAATGCTCCGGCTATGGAATCGTTGACGCTTACCAGCCTGATGGCACACAGCCCCGAGCGTGATGTGCCATCGGCAAGCGCATTGCTGTACACACACTCCATCAGATACTCTCCGTCAGCCGGCACTTCTATGCTGAAACTCATCTTGCCGCGGTATGACTCTGTGGTCTCCACAAACTGGCGGGCTATCTTGCGGTCACTGATAAGCGACGTGCCTGTATAGGCGAGTGAATCCGCCGGCACGGTTATGACGCTTCCTCGCGGATAGAAATACAGCGGCTTTGATGACAGACCTATGTACTGCTCATTGATGACAGGCACGAACGCCACCGAAGTAAACCGGGTCACATCTGCATAAATCTGATATTTGTCAGCGAAAATCTGCTCCTCCATCACACCATTGATGTAGACCTCATAGGCATCGTCAGACGTGAAATTTTTGATCTGTATCTGCTTCGTATTCCATGAGCTTACTTCGGGTGTAGACGGCATCCTGGCCGGAACAGCATCGTTCAGTTCATGTCGTTTGGGGGTATTGCCACCCATCGTAATCTCTATGACATGGGTACCCTTGATATTTGAGGGGATAGTATGGCTGGTCTGCTCTGCCCCGTCCATCTTATAGGAACTGATTACCGTGCCAAACCCATTGATGATGATATGCAACAAAGCCTCGCGGTAACGCAAGTTCCTTATCTCACGGTGTGTATCTGTAGTCTGCGGTATTGACGGATGTATTTCTATGCCGCCGTGGGTAAACCGCAGCCCCAGCATACCGCGATATATGGCGGCAAGATTGGCCGCAGCACTCAACGGGTTTCGTCGTTCCCTGTCGCCAAGTCCATCTACAGCCTTACCCGAGCGTGCATCCACATAAGGCCAAGTGCCCAGATTCATCGCCGAAACATACGTAAGCGAACCGACCATCCTGCGCAACATCGTGACATTGCCGCTATGTGAAGCAGCAATGGCCCAATAGGCCTCAACCGCCGGGACTATGACATCCGAGGCCGCGCCGCTGACCGAATCAGGCATCTGCGGATACATTGAGGGGATACCTAACGAATATATCGGAGTATGTGACTGCATGGATAGAGCCATCTCGGGGGTCGTAACATTATAAACCATGCCGAGCCCTTGTCCAAGATTATCCACAGCACCGGCAGCTATGGGATACGGCTCGCCGTAGAGATACATGCTGTACATGCTGACATTGGGCATCCACAGGGTGGTATTGACGGCTTCCACCAAGTCATTACGCCGGGCCATATAGTCCTTGCCGTCATGCCCGAGCGCCATGGCCATCATGGCCGCAGCCTCATAGGCACGCGCAGTCAGCACATTGACCGTAACAGTTTCCACTCCTGACACATCAGCCGGAGTCATCCATCGCGGATATGGATGGAGCTTGTCATTTGACGCTATGCTCTGCATGCCCTTGAACAGACCGGTATAATCATCCTTCACCACGGTTTCATATATATCCAGCGTCCGGCATACCACCGGATATACCTCCTCAATCCAATCAGCGTCGCCTGTCACCTCATATATGCTCCATGCCGCCGAAATCCAGGCTATGGCATCGGTAGCTACCGGGAATCCGCCGCCGTAGGTACTCCCCTGCACCACCGCGCCGTCACGCACCTTTGACCTCAAAAGTTCCTTAGCCCTGTCGGGAGCTATGTAGCAGAGTGCAAGGTCTGTGAGATAGGCCACAGTCGATGTGGACAGATTGGCCGGGATACTGTCCATGTAGGCCAACGACATGTTATGCACGGCATCAATCAGCCGCGCACCGCTGCTGTAGCACAAAGAGGTCGACGGTTCGGGGATGTGCAGAGTATCCGCCATAGCTCCGGTGCGAAACGTGCTTATCAGCGTGTTGTCATCAGGAGCATAGGCTGTATGTGTACCGTCTATGATACTGTCGGCATAAAGAGTGTATGCACCGGTCTCATACAGTGCGCCCGATGAGCCGGCTTTGTCCTTGCGGCATCCTGTCAATAATGACAGCATAGCCGACACAATCAGTGCCGAAACCGCTGCTGCTGACGATTTTCTGGAGATAAATTGTATCATAAACGCTCCTGAGGGGAAAATACCCCTATATCTGATTAAACGCCGGTAGGACACAAAACGTTGGAAGACACAGGACTTATTTTATGCCTCGGCGGTCGAGTTCTACCCGATAGCGAGCGGCGTTGGCACGGTGTGTGGCATAGTCAGCGGCAAAATTGTGATAACCTGAGAAGTCCTCCCGGGCACACATATAGAGATAGTCATGCTTGGGAGCATTGAGCACGCCGTCTATCGTAGCCGCCTCGGCTATACGTATCGGACCCGGAGGAAGGCCTTTGTTCATATAAGTATTGTAGGGGGAACGGACCGATAGCATAGAGCCCATGATGCGTCTTATCGTGAAATCCCCTATGGAGTATTTCACAGTCGGGTCGGCCTGAAGTTTCATGCCACGGTCAAGACGGTTGATATAAAGACGCGCCACCATCGGACGTTCATCCCTCTTGGCCGTCTCCTCCTCCGCTATGGATGCTACTGTGGCGATCTCAACAGGCGACAGTCCGAGAGCACGGGCGCGTGCGCGACGCTCGTCGGACCAGAAGCGATTGCGATGCGACACAAGTTTCTCCACGAGAGCTTCTGGCGTAGTGGTCCAGTAGACCTCGTAGCTGTCGGGAAGGAAAGCAGCCGGATACTGCGACTCGCTTGTGAACCCTTTTGAAGGGAGCACCTGACAGCATGCCTCAAGAAACTCCTCGCTGCTGAAATCAAGCATCGCGGACATACGGGCAGCCAGCTGGGGCATCGTGCGTATATTGTTAAACGTCACATTTACAGGAGTCTGACGGCCTCGCGACATATTATGGGCCACCTTAAGAGCCATCTCGCCACGGCTGACGAGGTAGCTGCCATGAGACGCAGCCGGGTCGCCGCCCATGAGTTTCCACAGCGCATAGACCCGCTTGCCCATCGAACGCCCGAGGCGGGCATCAAGGCTGTCACGCACCTGTGATGATGTAGCATCCCTCGGCACAATGACCCTGACCGGCTCGCCACGGTGTCCGTCAAGCCCTACGAACCACATTACCGTCACGATGGCAACGACTCCGAGACCGAGAAACATCCACGTGATAGGGTTGACGCGCCGCTTGGCCGTGTCCGTCTTGCTGCCGCGTGGACGCCGACGTGAAGGCGATAGTTTGGACCGGCGTGGTGAAGGCTTCTGTTTTGACTGTGTGTCCGACATATGTTATGTGTATGGTCAGAGTTCTTTGACGTTTTCGATCTCCTCGGCGTTGGCCACAGCTTCTGCGCCTTCACGTGAGGAGATATACTTATTATAATAAGCGATAACCAGTGTGGTCATCGGCAATGCTATTATCATGCCGAGTATGCCCAAGAGGCATCCCCATACCGACAACGAGAACAGGATGATGGCCGGATTGAGTCCCATGGCTTTACCCATGATTTTGGGAGTGAGAAAGAGGTCCTGGATGATTTGTACCACACAATACACCAGGAAAGCCTGGCCGAATATGGACCAGAAATCTCCCCCTCCGCCTACCGAATAGACCAGACACAGAAACGCTGTCAACGGGAACGAAGCGAGCTGGAGATACGGCACCATATTCATCAAGCCGATGAGCAGCCCCAACGGTATAGCCAGCGGAACGCCCACGATACTGAATCCGATGCTGAACAGAATACCTACGATGAGAGCTATCAGAGCCTGACCGCGGAAATAGTGATTCATGCTGCGCTTGACATCTCTCGCCACATGAAACACCGACCGGCGGTACTTCGGAGGCACCACCCAATGCAGTCCGCGCTCCAGACGGTCATAGTCTATCATCAGAAATATGACATAGAGTATCACCATCACCCAGTTGAGCAGACCGAGCAAGAAGCTGATACTGTTTGTTATCAGTCCCCATGCAGTCTTCAGAGTACCCTCAATCAGCGTCATCCACTCATCTTTGGATATCATGCGCGAGAGGCCCTCAAGGTCTAAATTACGGCGTATGAAAAGATGAATTTCCTGAGGAAGGTAAGGGATATGGAGCTCGCTGCTCGCATAATTTTGCAAAAGCTGTCCCATCTCCTTGAATTCCGACATGATATAAGGGACAGCGATGGCAGTCAGCACTCCGAAAAGAAACAACGCCTCAAACAATGTCACAAACACAGCCACAAGGCGTCCGCGCAGATGAAGCAGCTTGCGGTTAAACTGCACAAACGGCTCCAGGATGTATGCTATAAGGCAAGCCACGCCAAATGGCAACAGCACAGCCTTCAGATAATTGATAAGATATATCGCCGCCGCGAGCAAAGCGAGCGAAAACAATATCCTGACCACACGGTCAAAGGTATAGGGTCGTGAATGGGAGTACATGACACAAAATTACGAAAAATAATTCACCCGATTTTTGACATGTTAAAAAAATATAAGCTAAATTTGTTTCTTTAAAACATCAATCCAGTCAATTACCTCAATTTGCAATGACGACTACTACCAATCCAGCAGTACGCTCACAGGTGCTGAGCGACAAAAAATGGGCTCGATGGACAGCCCTGGCCCTGCTCGCCTCGGCCATGTTCTTCAGCTACATCTTCATGGACATCCTGTCACCCCTGCAGTCATCGCTCCAGATACTCAAAGGGTGGGATCCGTCGACCTACGGACATTTCGCCTCCTCGGAAACATTTCTCAACGTATTCATATTCTTCCTCATCTTTGCCGGAGTGATTCTCGACAAGATGGGAGTGCGCTTCACGGCCATACTCTCGGGTACGGTGATGCTCATAGGCGCGGCCATCAACTACTATGCGCTGACTGATGCGTTCATGTCAAGTTCGCTGGCCGTGTGGTTTGAAGCCAATCTCAATCTGCCCTCGGAGTGGTGGAACGTCACTCCGTTTTTTGCCGGCATGCCGGCCTCGGCTAAACTCTCGGCTGTAGGCTTCATGATATTCGGCTGCGGAGTAGAGATGGCCGGCATCACGGTGTCACGCGGCATAGTCAAGTGGTTTGCCGGCAAAGAGATGGCACTCGCCATGGGTGTGGAAATGGCACTCGCCCGTGTAGGCGTCTTTGTGGTGTTCATCGGCTCTCCCTGGATAGCCACCCTGGGCGACAACCTTTCGGTGACACGTCCAGTAGGTTTCGCAGTGCTGCTGCTCCTTATTGGCCTCATCAGCTTCATAGTCTACGGCTTCATGGACCGCAAACTTGAGAAACAGATAGGCAACACGGAGGAAAAGGACGACCCCTTCCGTTTCAGCGACCTCGGCAAGATATTTTCCAGCGGAGTGTTCTGGATCGTGGCTCTGCTGTGCGTGCTCTATTATTCAGCCATATTCCCGTTTCAGAAATATGCCGCCAATATGCTCCAGTGCGAACTGGGCATATCCGTCGAGACTGCCGGTCTGATTTTCTCGGTATTCCCTCTCGGCGCGGCAGCAGTGACTCCGCTTCTCGGCAACTATCTCGACACCAAAGGCAAGGGAGCCACGATGCTGATATTCGGCGCACTGCTGATGATAGTCTGCCACCTGACATTCGCGCTCGGGCTGCCGGCACTTCGCGGAGCCGAGACCGGCGTCATCAACGACACCCAAGCCATCGTATCGGGCCATGTAGAGCGCGTCAGTCCGTCTGACAGCATCATCAAAGCCCCCGTGCACGTGGTATTCGGCATAGACAATTTCGCCAATGACGAGGTCAAGCAGCTGTTTGTAGGGAAAAAGACAGGCGAAAGCCTCGTGTTCAATCCGCGCAAGGCTTTTGAAAAATACGGTGCTGAAGACCCCGAGGCTTCGGCAGAAGCCCTGATTTCGTTCCTTTCGGACCGTGACACACAGATAGATTTTGCCCAGGCCATGCAGATCGACGAGGATTTCCGACTGACCATCGACAGCATCAACGAGCCTACAGGATGGCTCGGATTCACAATAGCATTCCTGGCAATCATCCTTCTGGGCATCTCTTTCTCATTAGTACCTGCGTCATTGTGGCCGTCAGTGCCCAAACTCGTCGATGGCAAACTCCTCGGCTCGGCCTATGCGGTCATCTTCTGGATACAGAATATCGGCCTGTACGCTTTCCCGATGCTGATTGGTGCGGTGCTCGTGTCGACCAATGTAGGCGTGATGAATCCTCTGAGCTACAACTACACTGCCCCGATGCTCATATTTGCTTCGCTCGGAGTGCTTGCGCTGTTATTCGGTCTGTGGCTCAAAGCTCTTGATGCCAAGCGTCACTACGGACTCGAGCTTCCCAACAAGCAGCCAGTCACCGACGAGGAAGTGGAGCTTGACGGACTCGAATAAAGCCCTGCCGGCTATACGAGATATATGGAGCCATGCACCGCGCACGGCTCCATATTTTTTTGTGAAAACATTAATGCCCGTATTGACGTTGATACATTACCATTACTAACCTAAACACCTGAATACCATAGCTTACAAGATTGACGAAATTGAAGGCATCGGTCCGGCTTATGCTGCGAAACTCACGGATGCCGCCGGCATCAGCACCACTGAAGACCTCCTCAAGGCCGGAGAGACCAAGAAAGGGCGTGAACAGATAGCCCAGCAGACCGGAATAGCCGAAAAATTGATACTGACATGGGTCAACCACGCTGACCTGTTCCGCATCAAAGGCGTGGCCGGACAGTTTGCCGAGCTGCTTGAAGCCGCCGGAGTAGACACTGTCAAGGAGTTTGCCCACCGTGTACCCGAAAACCTCGAGAAGAAACTCGTTGAAGTCAATGAGCAGAAGCACCTCTGCGGCCGCGTTCCCTCCGTAGTCGAGCTGACCAAGATGATAGACCAGGCCAAAGAGCTTCCACCGGCAGTAAAATACTGATTCAAGCTATATTATAATGAAGTTGGCCGCGACAATTCGCGGCCAACTTAGTTTTTTCACCGTTAATGCGAGGAATCCCCCGAGTCTACTGAAGCTCAGGCAGATTGCGCAACACCGAACTGCGTGAATCTTCCGCCTCTCCGTCAGCAGCTATAGTCGGAGCCGGTTCAGGAGCTGGTTCGGTAATCTTTACAGGGGTCAATGGCTCCGGCGAAGACACAGGAGTGGGTGCCGGAGTTGGTTCTGACGAGGATACCGGCTCGGTCACCACTGGCTGCGGCTCCACGACCGACGTGGGCGCAACCTCCGGCACAGGGGTAACCTCCGGGGTTGGCTCCGGCTGCAATACTTTATCTATCTCATCAATATGCACGGATGGGACAGGAGCCGGAACCGATTCTACAGGGCGTGTAGCCTCAGATTTAGGTGTCCGGGGCTTCCGGTCAGACTTCTCAGACTTTGACGGTTTGGACTTCTTGGACTTGTTTATGGATGCGAAACTGTCAATGCGGCCGGCACCGACAAATGTACGGGTATAATAATCATCGCTCAGGTTCTGGCAAACCACGCCACGTGAAGTAGACGCATGTATCATCTTTCCATCGCCGACATACAGGCCTACATGCGACACCTTTTTGCTACCGCGTGTGGTGGCAAAAAACACCAAGTCACCCGTTGACAGGTCCTTCTTGGAAATCTTACGGCAATAATCGTGCTGTTTGCCGGAATTACGGGGCAAATTGATGTCAAGCGAGTTGCGGAACACGTGGTAGACAAATCCCGAGCAGTCCACTCCGCTTCGGGTGTTGCCTCCGTATTTATAAGGAGTCCCGAGCCATGCGGTGGCCTCCTTGACAAGCGATTTTTCAACTTTGCTCATCGATGCTATGTCAATGTCCTTGACGGTAGCCGGTTTGGATGGCCGCTGTGTAGTGGTTGGCTTGGCTGTATGCTTGGAGCTGCTACACGAGCCTAACGACAACGCTCCGCAAACAGCAAAGACCAGCGCAAATGACCTGACAAACGATTTGAACGATATAGATGTAGGGGTGATTATATGAGAGTACATGGCATGGATATTGTAAGCATATGGCAAAGATAACCTTAAATTTTCATTACGTTAGGCTAATTTTCTTTTATTTTAAATATCTGATTCTTAAATAAATCTAATATCAAGGTTTATTAAATGATACAGCCGAATAATCTACTGCTTTTTATAGTAATTTTGACGCATCACCACGACAATCATACTTCACAAAACACATACAAGTTCATCATCTATTCACAAAAGGAGCTATGAAGCAAAACCACAAGAATCTGCTGACAGTCGCCGCTGTGGCTGTCATCGCTTCCGCAGGAACAATAGTTGCCATGAGAGCCACCGGTATGGGCACACAGTCATCACCGGCACAGTTCCAGGCCGATGTCACTGTAGCATCTCCTGACCGCGGCATCGTCCCCGTGTCTTCTCGCGGAGGTGTGCCGACAGACTTCACACAGGCAGCCGAGAGCACCATCAACGGTGTGGTCAGCATAAAGAGTTATGTCACTCCCCGACGTCAGCGCAACAGATACTACGGTCAGCAACCCGACATGTTCGACGACCCGTTCTTTGAATTTTTCTTCGGGTCGCCGCGCCGACAGCAGCCGCGCCGACAGCAGCCTTCGGAATCCGACAAGGACGGAGAGGAGGCTCAGCAGCAGCTCGGGCTCGGTTCAGGCGTGATTGTGACACCCGACGGATATATCGTGACCAACAATCATGTCATTGACGGAGCTGACCGCCTGGAAGTCACGCTCAACGACAACCGCACGTTTAATGCCCGTGTCATCGGCACTGACGACATGACCGACCTCGCCCTTATCAAGATAAGCGCCAACGAGCTTCCTGTCATCCCCATGGGCGACAGCGATGCCCTCAAAGTGGGCGAATGGGTTCTCGCCGTGGGCAATCCCTTCGGCTTGACCTCGACAGTCACCGCCGGCATCGTAAGCGCCAAGGCTCGCAGCATCTCCGATGCCACCCACGCCCCGTCGATGGGCGTAGAGTCATACATCCAGACCGATGCAGCCGTCAATCCGGGCAATTCCGGCGGAGCCCTTGTCAACCTCAACGGTGAGCTGGTGGGCATCAATACCGCCATCTACTCCCAGACAGGCAACTATGCCGGACACTCGTTTGCCATCCCGGCATCGCTCGTCAACAAAATCATAGGCGACATCAAGCAGTATGGAGCCGTGCAACGCGCATTCATAGGCATCACATTCCAGCCGCTGACAGCGAAACTCGCCAAGGAAAAGGAGATAACCGCCGTCAATTCGGGTATCTATGTGGTGGAAGTGCAGCCTAACTCCGCCGCCGAGGACGGTGGCATCAAGTCCGGCGACGTAATCACCGCCATCAATGGAGTGCCGACCACCACCGACGCCCAGCTGCGCGGCCAGATCAACCGCTACAGCCCCGGTGATGAGATTACAGTGGATTTCTACCGCAACAACAAGAAAGAAACCGCCAAGGTCAAACTGCTCAACCGCAGCGGCTCTACCTCTATAACACGCGCCGGCGACAGCAGCGAACTCGGATGCACATTCGGCGAAGTCAAGGAGGAAACGCTCAAAGAGCTCCGCATATCCAGCGGCGTGGAAGTAACCAAGCTCACCGACGGCCTCTTCAAGAGCGCCGGCATCAAGACAGGCTACATCATCACCGCCGTCAACCAGCAGCCTGTGACATCAGGCAAAGACATAGAACGCCTGTATAAAGCAGCCATGCAAAGCGACAACAAGGTGCTCTTTATCACCGGCATCTATCCCACCGGCAAGCGCACGGCCTACGCCGTCAACCTTGACGAATAACCCCCAACATTCTCCTCTCAACTCTCAGGACGAAAACTGAACACACACATTTTTCTTCCATGGCGGACATCCCACAATCGGGGTGTCCGCCTTCGTTTTACCTCCTTTATCTGGTATTTTATCCTACAATACCGGATTGTATGGAATAAAATTCTGAATACGGGGCTTATAATGGACTGTATGGAGGATTATGGCTAAATTTGCCGACGGATAAATGACTCACGATACTCACTATGATACAGCATGACATATTGGAGGAGATTGCTTCGGGACAACCGGGATTCTCATTTGAGGTACTTCCGCCGCTCAAGGGCAAAAGCATCGCCACACTTTTTGACAATGTAGGACGACTTATGCCCTACCGTCCCCGTTATGTCAATATCACGACCCACCGCAGCGAACTCGTGTACAAGAGCGTGCAGGGAGGATTATATGAACGTGTGTCAGAGAGATCACGCCCGGGCACTGTGGCCGTGGCGGCTGCGATACAAAACCGATTCAACATACCGGCCGTGCCCCACATAATATGCAGCGGCTACAGCGCACGCGAGACGGAATATGCGCTCATAGACCTCAGTTTTCTCGGCATCAACAATCTGCTGCTTCTGCGAGGCGACAAAGCCAAGCATGAACCGCGCTTCATCCCCGACCCGGCCGGATACTCCCATGCCTCCGAACTCCAGCAGCAGGTCAATACATTTAACGACGGTGTGATGCTTGACGGCACCGCTTTTGAACTTGAGGAGGGATTCAAATTCTCTTACGGCGTGGCCGGCTACCCGGAGAAGCACGAGGAATCGCCTAACACCGACACTGACCTGCGCTGGCTCAAGCATAAAGTGGACCAGGGGGCATCATACATAGTCACACAGCTGTTTTTTGACAACGATAAATTCTACCGCTTTGTGGCTGCATGCCGCGATGCCGGTATCACCGTACCTATCATCCCCGGCATAAAGCCCATAGTAAACCTCAACCAGCTGACTGTGCTCCCAAAGACTTTCAAGGTTGACATCCCCGACGGACTTGTGAAGATGCTGAGCCACTGCACAGACAACGTGCAGGCCAAAGAGGCCGGAGTAGAGTGGGCAATCCGCCAGAGCCGCGACCTGATAGACCACGGCTACACCCACATCCACTACTACAGCCACAATGCCGCCGCAAGCGTCGTAAAGATAGTGGAAAGCGTGTTTGGCACATCAGCCAATGGCTAAAAAACGTTGTCAGATATAATAAATGCCGTAATAATGAGTTAATAATATTGAGGTCCGTATGCGGACCCGACAAACTCATTATCCATATATTTCACCACATGGCATTTCGCAAGACGATTCTCGCTCTGACAGCTGCGGCTCTCATCAGCCCGGCCGCTCTCCAGGGCAGGGATCTCGCCGACAAAGGCGACGACATACAAGACATCAACCCTATCACTACCGGCGTTGCCTCGCTCCGCATCTCCCCTGACGCGCGAGGAGCATCAATGGGCGAACTCGGTGCGGCTACCGACCCCGATGCCAATGCCCAGTACTGGAACTCCTCTAAATACGCATTCGCCTACTCGCAGGGAGCCATCTCAATCAACTACGTGCCCTGGCTCCGCAAGATAGTCAATGACATCTATCTGGCATCTGTGTCAGGCTACTGGAAAATCGGCTCACAGGACCTCCAGGCTGTCAGTGCCAGTCTGCGCTACTTCTCGTTAGGCGAAGTGACCGTCGGCAACAACCAGGCCACCATCAGCCCCTACGAGATGTCGTTTGACCTCGGCTACTCGCGCAAGCTCTCGAACAAATACTCCATGGGCATAGTGTTCCGCTACATCTACTCAGCCATGGGCTATGACAACACCGGCCAGGAAGCCAACTCGATAGGCGCATCGGCATTTGCCGCCGACATCAACGGATACTTCACCTACTACCCCATCATCGGGCGCAACGAGTGCCAGTGGTCATGGGGTTGGAACATCTCCAACATCGGCTCCAAGCTCAAATACGAAGGCCAACAGGCAGCTTTCCTTCCGGCCAACCTGCGTATCGGCACGGCATTCACTTTCCCTCTCGCCGACTACCATAACCTGACATTCGGACTCGACCTCAACAAGCTCCTTGTCCCGGCCAAGCCGCGTGCACAGGACTTCGTCAACGAGGACGGTTCGACCAACGAGGAGGCATATCGCGAAGCCGAACAGGAGTGGGAAGACATGTCATCGTTCAAGGGCATTTTCAAATCGTTTGGCAAAGGCTACAGCGGCAAAAACGAGTTTTTCAAGGAGATAACCCTGTCGCTCGGAGCCGAATATGCCTACAACGACCAGTTTTTCTTCCGCGCCGGTTATTTCTACGAGCACCCCACCAAGGGCAACCGCCAGTATTTCAATGTCGGTGCCGGCTTCGCCATCAGCGCGTTCAAACTCGACGCATGCTACACAGTGGCCACCGCCGCCAACTCCCCTCTGGACCAGACCCTGAGATTCTCGCTCACATTTGACGTGGACGGACTCAAAGGTCTGCTCGGAAAACGATAACCGCCCCTCTTTTTCTCCATCCGACCTACCTGTATCTGCCTATGAAAGCTCCATCCATCCGCATCGGACAAGGATTTGACGTACACGCATTTGCCACAGACCGCGAGCTGTGGCTTTGCGGCGTAAATATACCCCATGACCGCGGTCTGCTCGGCCACAGCGATGCCGATGTGGCACTCCACGCGCTGTGCGATGCCCTGCTCGGAGCCGCGTCACTGCGTGACATCGGATACCACTTCCCCGACACCGATCCGCGCTACAAGGGGGCCGACAGCCGCGTGCTGCTCCGCGAGGTGACGGGTCTGTTGGCCGCGAAAGGCTTCCACGTCGGCAATGTCGACGTGACCATCATGGCGCAGAAGCCCAAACTCCTCCCCTATATCCCTCAGATGGCCGCAACCATAGCCGAGGATTTAGGCATAGACGCAGACAGCGTATCAGTCAAGGCCACCACCACCGAGCGGCTCGGATTCACAGGCCGCGAGGAGGGTATTGCAGCCATGGCTGTAGCATTAATATACCGCCGGGACTGACCGCCAGTCCTCGTCATCCCGATGAAGAAATCCAGGCTCAAAATCATACGCATCACAGTTTCGTCAGTGATACTGATATCGCTGACGTTGCTGTTTTCGGTGCCTACAGCGTGGATATGCGCCCATCTCCAGGGCTTACAGACCATCCAGTGGCTTCCGGCGGCCATGACGTTTTCGATGACGATATGTATTTCATGGCTCGTGGTGACGCTGTTATTCGGGCGAATCTACTGTTCGAGTGTCTGTCCCTTAGGCACGTTGCAGGATGTCTGCGCCCACTTAGGATGCCGGTCACGCGCCAAGGGCATCACACACGGATGGTACCACTACCGTCAGCCCTTCACGGTGCTGCGCAATGCCGTTGTCATCCTGACATTTGTCAGTCTGCTTGTAGGCATCACTTTCATAGCCTCGTTCATTGACCCGAGCAGCATATTCGGACGTGCCTGTTCCAACATACTCTACCCTGCCATACACGGCACTCCCCCCTGGCTGATCGGCTCGGTGTTGGGATTCATCCTGTCGTTATGTATGATAGCGGTGGTAAGCGTCATGTCATGGAAACGCGGACGCATGTGGTGCAACACATTCTGCCCCGTGGGCACCGCCTTAGGATATGTCAGCCGCCACTCGGTCATGCGCATCGACATCGACACCGACCGCTGCACCCAGTGCCGCAAATGTGAATACGTGTGCAAAGCGGAGTGCATCGACCTTACATCACATGTAGTGGACGGTTCGCGATGCATCAACTGCTTCAACTGCCTGAGTGTCTGCGACGACGATGCCATACACTACACCTACACACGCAAGCAGCTGTCCATCCCCATGATGCAGAAAATCAACGATGCAAAGACAGCCGCCACCATCGACCGTCCTGCCCCGGCATCTACGATGCGATGCCCTCGCACTTCCAAGTAATCACATACGGGATACGCTCCCACTGCGTAAGTGACACGAGCCTGATGGTCCGGCGGTCACTGCATACCTGTGGATAATCTTGATGATGAAATCTTAACAAAAGCCAAAAGTTGGTGTGCGTCATGCAAATTTAGCTTATGCGTGGGAGGGATGTTGGGCAAGCTCAATAAAAAATCGTAAATTTGCAGTCCTTATTATCCCAACGTACACTTCAGAACATCAATATCTCCCCAATGGGTTTCTTCAAGAATATATTTTCAAAAGAAAAGAAAGAGACGCTTGACCGCGGACTTGAAAAGTCAAAGAAGAGCGTATTTGAAAAAATATCCCGTGCCGTAGCCGGTAAAAGCAAAATAGATGATGATGTGCTCGACGACCTCGAGGAAGCATTCATAACATCTGATGTCGGCACCGACACAACGCTTAAAATCATAGACCGCATACAGAAGCGTGTGGCCAGTGACAAGTATGTCACCACTTCGGAGCTTAACGACCTGCTGTGTGACGAAATATCCGAAATGCTCGCTTCGAGCGGCGACGAAAGCGCGACACCCGATTTTTCCGTTCCACAGGGACATAAGCCCCACGTAATCATGGTGGTAGGCGTCAACGGTGTGGGCAAGACCACCACCATAGGCAAATTGGCCGCGCACTTCAAGCGTGCCGGCAACAAGGTCATGCTCGGGGCTGCCGACACCTTCCGTGCAGCCGCCGTGGAGCAGCTCGACATATGGGGTCAGCGTGCCGGAGTGCCCGTAATCAAGCAGAAGATGGGCAGCGACCCGGCATCGGTGGCTTTCGACACTCTCCAGAGCGCCAAGGCCAATGATGTCGACGTGGTTATCATCGATACCGCCGGACGTCTCCACAACAAGAAGGGCCTGATGGACGAGCTCACCAAAATCCGCAACGTCATGCAGAAGATAGTACCCGATGCTCCTCATGAGGTGCTGCTGGTGCTTGACGGTTCCACAGGACAGAACGCTTTTGAACAGGCCAAACAGTTCGTGGCCGCCACCCAGGTCAACGAGCTGGCCATCACCAAACTTGACGGCACAGCCAAGGGCGGCGTGGTCATAGGCATAAGCGACCAGTTTAACATACCTGTCAAATATATAGGCCTCGGCGAAGGCATAGATGACCTTCAGGTATTTGACAAGCAGGAATTTGTACGCTCACTTTTCGGCAAAGGCAACAAGGAGTGAAGCGACGTCCAGTAGATATTATCAGCTTAGGATGCTCCAAAAACCTTGTGGACTCCGAGAGGTTGATGAAGATGCTCCGCGATGCCGGGTGTGAAGTGAGGTTTGACCACGACATACCTGACGGCAAGAGCGACATAGCCATCATCAACACATGCGGATTCATAGGCGATGCCAAGGAGGAAAGCATCGACACCATCATGTCATGGGTCGGTGCCAAAGGCCGTGGCATGGTCAAGAAGATATATGTCATGGGGTGCCTGTCAGAGCGATATAAGTCCGAACTGACCTCCGAGATACCCGAAGTGGATGGATGGTACGGCAAATTTGACTGGCCCGGCATAGTGGCCGACATCTCCAAGGGCGCGCCAGGCGCGGCATCATATGACCGCGTCATCACCACCCCCAGCCACCACGCATATCTGAAGATAGCCGAAGGGTGCAACCGCTTCTGCGCATTCTGCGCCATCCCGCTGATCACCGGACGCTATAAATCGCGTCCTATAGACGAAATCACCGACGAAGCGAAGATGCTCGTCAGCCGCGGAGTCAGCGAATTGAACGTCATAGCCCAGGACCTCTCAGCCTACGGCACTGACCTCTATGGACGCCATGCCCTGGCCGAACTGACAGAGCGTCTGGCACAAATCGACGGCGTGCGCCGCATCCGCCTCCACTATGCTTATCCATCGGATTTCCCTATGGATGTGCTTGATGTGATGGCCCGCTACCCCAATGTCTGCAACTACATAGACATAGCCCTGCAGCACATATCGGACCCGGTGCTGAAAAACATGCGCCGTCATATCGATGCAAAATCCACCCGGGAGCTGCTCGCCGAGATGCGCCGCCGCGTGCCCGGGCTACATATACGCACCACCCTCATGGTGGGTTTCCCCGGCGAGGGAGAGACCGAGTTTGACGAGCTGATGGATTTCGTGCGCGAGCAACGGTTTGAGCGCATGGGAGCTTTCGCCTACTGCGAGGAAGACGACACCTATGCGGCCAAGACCTACGAAGACACCATACCCGACGATGTCAAGCAGTCACGCCTTGACCGTCTCATGGCCCTTCAGGAATCCATATCAGAGGAGATACAGCAGTCAAAGGTAGGGACTGCCGTAGAGGTGGTCATAGACAGCCACGATGACGAATATTACATAGGGCGCACCGAGTGGGACTCTCCCGAAGTGGACCCCAACGTGCTCATACCGCGCACCCGGGGGCTGACACTCCGCCCGGGCCAATATGTCAAAGTACACATTGACGAAGCCCTCCCGTTTGAACTCATAGGACACGTAGCAGAAGATTGACGACAGAGATGAAGACTCCAAGCATATCAGCGGTGACCCGACAGGCCGTGGACAAATGTCTGCGGCAGAATATCCCGTTTGCGCTCTATGCAGCCCCCGGCTCTGACCACTACGCATTCATGGCATCCTCGCCCACTGACGAGGAATATCTCAACGACTATGACAGTGCCGAAGGAGCTTTTGAAATCTCATTTTTCGCCCACTCCAACCCTGCGCCCATCGTAATACTCCCCCGATACAGCGCAGCCGATGTGCTCGCCCTTAATGACAACATACAGTATCCGGGGGCTGACACTTACCCTGCCATGCAGTCGACATCAGCCATCGCCTACATGGCTCAGGTCCACGAATTGGCCAAAGCGACACGTCTGATGCACGGGAAGGTGGTATTGTCACGCATCATTGCCGGCAAGACACAGGGGCCCGCCCCGGTTGACGTAGCGATGAAATATTTCGAGGGGCAGCAAGACACCCTGCGTTACATGTTTTTCACCCAGGAAACAGGCCTGTGGATAGGCGCGACCCCCGAACTGCTCGTAAGCTTCAGACCTACAGGCACTCCTGACGGTCGCGGCCGGATCACGACGATGGCACTCGCCGGTACACGGTCCCACTCATCAGGCTCGGCAGATGACGCATGGGATGACAAGAACGTGGCCGAACAGCAGTTTGTAAGCCAGCATATCTCCACCTGTCTCCACGAGGCCGGATTAGACACCGTAGAGACCCGAAACTCCACGCTGCGACTCAAAAACGTGGAGCATATATGCTCCATGTTTACAACCGAAGGCTCTGCGGAGCAAGCCTTGAAACTTCGCGAAGACCTTGACCCGACACCTGCGGTAGGAGGCTATCCGACAGACACCGCCATCGAGATGATAAGCTACTTCGAGACCCACGAACGCCTCTGCTATGCCGGCACCATCAACATACGCGACACTTCAGGCCCGGGATTCAGCACATATGTCAACCTGCGCAGCATGCTTATCGCGCCCGAGAGCGACAGCGACTACCGCACCGCCATCCGCTACAACATATATGTAGGCGGCGGCATCACAGCATCATCAAAGCCCGAATCGGAGTGGCTCGAGACAGCCGAAAAAGCATCCCTGATGCTTGACGCGCTCTCTTGCAGCGGCAACGATTCCAACCCGGCGAAAACTACACTCTACGACCAAATAAACATAGAAACACAGGAACCGTCATTCTCTCCGTCAGGTCCCTTCTGAGCATTTTGCAAAGCTGATACAATAGACATGGAAATGGAACCTAACCAAAAACCGTCGGAAGGCGGCAACAAGCCTAATCCGACAGGAAAAATCGCTCTGATCATACTCATAGCCATATTCATCGTGGCTGGTGTGTCATGCCTTCCATTGCAAAAATGGACAGGCGGACGCATCAAGGACTTCAATCTCCTCGGCGACATACTGCCTCTGAGCGAGGACTCTTCATTCATCCAACAGGGAGCCGACATCGTGGACCCCGAACTGCTGCGCATACGCCAGCAGAGCGAATCAGAAGCCGCTGTCAACCAGCATGCCGACCTCTACGGCATGGAGAAGGAGCCGGAAGGCGGCTGGACACCCTCTGACACCGTCAGACCTTACGTTGACCCCGACACCATAGTACAGCAACCCAAGCAAAACCGTGTAGGCAACCTTGTGGCCATCGAAGACTACACCACAGGGGGCCGCGGACTCCGCGCCCTGAAAGCTGCCATAGCTGCCGGTCGCCTCGGACGCATAGCCGTAGTGGGCGACAGCTATATCGAGGGCGATATATTCACCCAGAATCTCCGCGAGCAGCTCCAGGAAGCCTATGGAGGCGAAGGCGTAGGATATATGAGCCTCTACAGCGATTTCCCCGGATTCCGCCGCTCTGTCAAGCAGGGAGGCAGCGGATGGCACACCTATGACCCCAACAAGAAAGCCAAAAACATATACCTCGGTCTGGCTGAGCACTACTATGTCCCCACCGGCAATGCTGTAGCCACATACAAGGGATCGACAGCTCTCAAGCATGTGGAGCAGTGGAGCAAATCACAGTTCCTATTCATAGCACCCGACAACACCGTCATCTCCACCAAGAGCGGAGAGGGCGACTGGACCGACCATCAGATACAGGGAAGCGAGCGTGTGCAGTGCCTGACCATCGACGGCACCACAAGCGACTTCCAGCTCAAGACATCCGACACATCCCTCATAGGACTCGGCGTATGGCTTGACGGCACCAGCGGCATTGCCGTAGACTGCATGTCGTCACGCGGCTTCTCAGGCGTAACCCTACTGCGCGTCAACGCCGCACTGTGCCGCGCCATGGCCAAGGTCATCAATTACGACCTCATCATACTCGAATTCGGCATCAACGCCATGACCTCATCGCAGACCGACTACTCGCTGTATTCACGCAAGATGGTAGAAGTAATCAACCATGTGCGCACATGCTATCCCACAGCCGACATCCTGGTCATGGGCATAGGCGACCGCGGCGAGAAACGCGGTGCAGAAGTCCACTCCATGAAATCAGCCCCCTACATGGTGGCAGCCCAGCGTGAAGCCGCACGCAAAGCCCACTGCCTGTTCTGGGACACAAGGGAGGCCATGGGCGGCAACGACGCCATAGTAGCATGGGCCAAGGCCGGCAAAGCCAACAAAGACTATATCCACATGACCCATCAGGGCGGTGCCGAACTTGCCACTCTCCTGTTCAACGCACTCCGTCTGGAGTTAAAATGACCCCTTAACCCCGACCCTCTCACCTCGACCGATCACTCCTCAAACATAACATTAACGACATGACCTACACATCACGCACCTCCCTGATATTAGCCGCAGTGCTGTCGCTATCGTTCGCCCCGATGGCGGCCAGTCCGACCAACCCCACGCCTCCCGTAATCACTCCGGCCAGTCCGGCAGACGATTCCGAGGAAGAGGAAACCAGCGAAGTCACCGAAGCTGACGAAGAAGAAGACAGCGATGCTGCCGCTCCTCATGAAACCGTCACCGAGGAAATCGCCGAGGACGATAACTCCGCGGAGCGCGAAAACGAGGTAGTCATAGCCCCCGACGACAATGACATAGATATCCCCGTGCCGTCATTTATCAACCAGAAGGCCAACGTCATCAACCTCAACGGTGCCGACTGGTCTAATCTGCGCAGAGCTGTCAACGCACACAAGATACGCCCACTGTCAATCCTCAACATCGGCGACAGCCATATCCAGGCCAACATGGGCACAGGTGTGACACGCGAGCTGCTGCAATACAAGTATGGCAACGCCGGCCGAGGCATAATCACCCCTCTGCGCATGAGCGGCACCAACCAGCCCTACGACTACACTTTCTCGTCATCTCTCCCCTACACTGCCGTCAAATTGATGAAAGCGCCATGGAAACGCACCATGGGTTTCACCGGCACATCCATCACCCCCTCGACCTCGCTGAGCAACATCACCATAGGCACACGCACTGAGGAAGACTATAATCCCTTCAATGCCATCACGCTGTTTCACAAAGGCAAGATGGTCATATCTGGTGTCACCGACGAGATGGGCAACAAAATCGCCTTCACACAGCACCCCTCACGTGACTTTACATATCTCAAACTCGCCTCGCCTCAGACACGTGTGACCATCAGCTACGAAAACCTCGGCGACCTGACCCTTTTCGGAGCCAATCTGTCGGGCGGACGTCCGGGTGTCTTCTACCACTCCATAGGCAACAACGGCGCAACTTACGACACCTATAACCGCATCGGCGATATGGGTGCCTCCATCAAGCCCCTCAACCCCAACCTTGTCATCCTCTCGTTAGGAACCAACGAGGCTTTCGGACGGCTTGACACAGCACGTCTGCGCAACAGCATCGACAAGCTGGTCAAGGACATACGCGAATCCAACCCCACCGCCGAAATAGTGCTCGTGACCCCGATGGAGTGCTATCGCACCACCACCAAGACCGTCACCAAGAAGATTCCCGTCAAATCCAAAAAGCGCAAAGGTAAAAAACGCAGAGTGACACGCTACAAAACCGTCAAAACCAAGGTGCGCTCCTCGGGCGTCAACACCAATATCCGTCCTATCCGCGATGCCATAGTGGCTTACGGTGCTGAAAACGGCATCCCCGTATATGACTTCTGGGAAGTGGCCGGAGGCTCCGGCGCGGCATCCACCTGGGTCAAAAACGGACTTTTCAGCCCTGACCGCGTACACCACAGTGCCAAAGGATACAAACTGGAAGGCCGTCTGATGTATGACGCGCTGGTAAAAGCGTTCGGCAACTGACATTTAGAGGGTGTTTAATAACAAAAATTAAATCCTGAGTGGTGTATCTTTTGATTAAATGGCTGGTTGTGAGGAGGAAACATAGCGGTGCTATGTGACCGACGAGCAACAGCCAGTTAACAAAAGAGACACCAA
>UQDU01000002.1 GCA_900539915.1 uncultured Bacteroidales bacterium
ATTGACGGAATCATTTCGTTTTATCCGACCCTAACATTTCGTTTTGCGGATTATAAGAGCACCGCCAACGGCGTGGGCAACTATTTCCACTCCGAGTGGCTCCGCGCCAAGCAGGGCGAGAGCGCATACAGGCCCGTATTCGTGCCGTGGTACGAGATAGACATGTACAGGCTGGAGCTGAAGAGCTACGAGGACAAGGCGCGTGTCATCAGTCAGATGGACGACTACGAGATGCACCTCTGGGAGATGGGGTGCACTCTCGGGCAGATAGCGTGGTACCACGCCAAGCGCAGGGAGATGTCGTCACACCGAGCCATGATGGCCGAGTATCCCACCGACGACATCGAAGCCTTCATCAACACCGCCAATGACGTGTTCGGGCGCGAGGCCGTGGAGCTTCTGCGCCGGGGATGCTGCGGGCCGCAGCTGACAGGGGAAATCTCGGCAGTCCCCAAGGCGGCGGATGATGATGATGATGATGATGATGCCGGCGAAGAGATAACCATAGCCCCCGATCCGCGCGGTGCACTCAAGATATGGGAGCAGCCGCAGACAGGCAATCCCGATGTATCATATGTGGCGGTGGTTGACGTGGGCGGCCGCTCCGACTCGTCGGACTTCTCCGTCATAGCCGTGCTCAAGACCGACAGCCGCACCAACATGCCCGAGGTCGTGGCGCAGTGGCGCGGCCATATCGACCACGACCTGCTGGCCGAAAAAGCGTTGCAGGTGGCCCGTTACTACTGCGAAGCCCTGCTTGTGGTGGAGAGCAACACCTACGAACAGGACGCATCGTCGGGCGGACAGGCTCTGTATCTGCTCGAGCGCATCAATATGGAGTACCCCCGTATCTACCGCCGGCGCGTGCGTGATGCCGTGAACCAGAACATGGAGACGCGCATAGGTTTCCACACCAACATGGCCACCAAGCAGCTCGTAATCACCACCTTGATAGCCGAGGTGCGTGACGGCACCTATGTAGAGCGTGACAACGAGGCGTGCAACGAGCTGCTCTGCTACGAGCGGCGTCCCAACGGCAGCTACGGCGCACGCCGCGGCTACCATGACGACATACTGATGACCAGGGCCATAGGACTGTATGTCATCCGCGCCGACCCGTGGGCGTCCGAGGGGGAGCGGACGGTCTCGACGCTCGCCTCCAGAGTGTACTGACCACCGGCGCCCGAGGTCAGCTTATTTGCAATTGTAAATACCCCGTAGCGGAGCGATTGGCTGTTGATATGCAGGGTGTTGCGTGAGGCCGGGGGAGGGTCTGCAAGTTTTGGATAAAAATGTTGAAAAATTATTGAGTTTAGTTTCGTAAATTCAGTGAAAAACTTCGTAACTTTACCCACTCCAAGGTACAGTCTACGATAACCTCTAATTTAACCCTCTGATACGCATCATGACCAACGTCCCCTACCACATACCGGCACTGCTGCCGCAAGCACTTGAAGGCCTGAACATCAGACCCGACGGGACCTATGTCGATGTGACATTCGGAGGCGGAGGGCATTCGAAGGCGATACTCGAGCTGCTGTCGCCGTCGGGACGCCTCTGCGCCTTTGACCAGGATGCCGAGGCGATAGCCAACGCTCCGGCTGACGAGAGGCTGACCATGATACACGGCAACTTCCGCTACCTGACCAACTATCTCAGATTCGAGGGGGTGGAGTGGGTCGACGGACTGCTCGGCGACTTGGGCGTGTCGTTTCATCACTTCGACGCCGCCGAACGCGGATTCTCCTTCCGTGCCGACGGTCCTCTTGACATGCGCATGAACCGGTCGGCGGCACAGTCGGCGGCCGAACTGCTCAACACGGCCACCACCGAGCGGCTTACCGACATCCTGCGCCTCTACGGCGAGCTTCAGGACGCTCCGCGCATAGCCCGGGCCATAGACCGCGCCCGTCAGGCCGCGCCGCTGGTCACTGTCAACGACCTGCTCGCCGTAGTCTCGCCCCTGCTCAACCCCAAGCGCGAGAAGAAAGACCTGGCATGCGTGTTTCAGGCTCTCCGCATAGAGGTCAACGACGAGATGGGGGCATTGCGCAGTCTCCTCGAGTCAACCCTGCAGGTGACACGCCCCGGAAGCCGCCTCGCCATCATCACATACCACAGCCTCGAGGACCGCATGGTCAAAAACTTCATGCGCTCGGGCAATGTGGAGGGCCGCGAAGACGTGGACTTCTACGGACGCAGACGTACACCGTGGAAACTCATCACCTCCAAGCCCGTCACGGCATCGGCTGCGGAGGTCGAGGCCAATCCGCGCAGCCGCTCCGCCAAGCTCCGCGTGGCCGAGCGCATCGCCATCACAGACCACAACTAATTCATCAGAGACCACCATGTCACAGAAAGACGGTCAGCCATCATATACCACACCTCTGGGCTACGTGCGCCGCGTGACCCACGGTCAGGTCATCAGTGCCGATTTTTTCCGCCGGCACTGGGGCATCACCGCCCTGGTGGTGCTGTTTCTGCTGCTCTATATCACCAACAAATACTACTGCCAGACCTCCATGGAGGAAATCCGCGCCCTCAACAAGGAGCTGGAGCTGGTCAAGACAGAGCGCATCCGCGCCAAGAGCGTCTACATGAGCCGCACACGCGAAAGCGCCATGCAGACCCTCATAGACAGCCTCGACCTGGGGCTTAGCGTACAGACACGTCCACCTTTCAAGATTATAGAAGAACAATGAAGAAGTCCGGCAAACGCACCATCCTCCTCCGCTATGCCGTGGTCATAGCGCTGATATTGCTATTTTCGGCCACCATCATGTCGAAAGTGCTTGACACGTCGGTCTTCACAGCCGAGAAGTGGAACGAAAAGGCCAAGGAAATCCTTGACAAGCGCACCGTCATCTACCCCGAGCGCGGCAATATCCTCGCCTCCGACGGCAGTGTGCTTGCCACCAACCTCAATTTCTACACCTTGCGCATCGACTACCGCACCGAGCAGTTTGCCGAGGACAGCCTGAGGAAGCACGTCGGGGAGCTTGCCACCGCCCTGGCCAAGGAATTTCCGCCCAAGACAGCCACACAGTGGCGCGACATGCTCCTCAAACCCCTCTCCAAGCCCAAAGACAAGCGCACGCGGAGCTTCCGACTGCTCGCCAACCTGTCACATGCCGATGTGCAGAAGGTCAAGCAGATGCCGTTTTTCAACAATCTCGGGCGCACACGCAGCGGCCTCTGCGTAGAGACGATACGCCGCCGCACCAATCCCTATGGCGAGATGGCACGCCGAAGCGTAGGACGTGTGGGGCAGACGGCAGAGTGCAGCGAAGTCCACGGCATCAGCGGACTTGAACGCGCCCTCGACTCCCTGCTCTACGGAGTGCCCGGAGTCGCCGAGAAGAAGGCCCTGACCCACGGCATAGTTAACTGGGCCAAGACCGAAGCCGTGCCCGGCTATGACGTGGTGACCACCATCGACATCAACATGCAGGACATCGTGGAAAACGAGCTTAACTCCATCCTGTCATACGTACAGGCCGACTGGGGCGTAGCCGTGCTGATGGACGTGGAGACCGGCGACATCAAAGCCATATCCAATCTGGAGAAAAATCCCCTCGGGGGCAACTACATAGAGGCCATGAACCGCGCCGTGCTCGGCTACGAGCCGGGGTCAGTCGTCAAGACCCTCTCGATGCTGATAGCCTTGGAGGAGGGTGTGGTCACCGACCTTGACGAAGTGATACCCACAGGCCGCTGCATGTATATGGGGCGCCCGATAACCGACAGCCACGCTACCACCTCGCTAAAAGTGAGGGAGGTGCTCGAGCAGTCGTCAAATATCGCCATGACCCGAATCATCACGCGCCATTTCGAGAACAATCCCGGCGAATTTTACTCGCGCATCAAAGAACTCGGTTTCCTCACCCCGATGCACACAGGCATCTCCGGCGAGACCGTGCCGCGCATCGACTCCGTGCCGTCAAACCGCGGAGGCCGTCTGGTGCTGTCGCGCCAGTGCTTCGGCTACGCCACCGAGATACCGCCGCTCTACACCCTCGCTCTCTACAACGCCATAGCCAACGACGGTGCGTTTGTGCGTCCCCGTCTGTTCAAGCGGCTCATCAACAAGGAGCTGGGCATCGACTCCGTGCTCCCCGTGTCATATATCAAAGACCGCATATGCTCGCGTGAGAACGCAGCCATACTCCGCGACATGCTCAAGCGCGTGGTGTGGGGCGACCACGGCACCGGACGCTCCCTGCGCAACGAGTATGTGGCACTTGCCGGCAAGACCGGGACATCATACATGATAGAAAACGGCCAGTATGTCACATCGAAGAAGCGACTGACATTCTGCGGATATTTCCCGGCCGACAAACCGCGTTACAGCTGCATCGTGCTCACCTGCGCGCCCAAAGTCAACTGGCTCGGAGCCGCATCGACCTCCGGCCAGATCATGCGCAACATAGCCATGAAGATGTATTCCCGCGGTATGCTCGGCGACAACTCCGACTATCATGCCGAGGAGCCCCACGGCGATGTGCCCAGGCTTGCAGCCGGCATAGGCTCCGACCGCCGTCAGGAGCTGCGTGACGCATTCGGCATAAGCGGACAGCTCCGTGTGCTGCGTTCGCCCTCGGGCGAGACCCGTATGGGGCATGTGCCGTCGGTCATGGGCATGGACCTTCGTTCGGCCATCGCCACCCTTGAGTCAGCCGGCTACAATGTGGGCCACACCGGCTCCGGATGCGTCGTGGCCTCCGTACCTGCCGGGGGTACACCGGCCAAGCCCGGGACGAGGGTGGTGCTGACGCTGAAATGAGACAGTACAAGTCGTATTTTTAATAAGACACATAATATAAACAGAGATAATGAAACGGTTATCGGAACTGATATCATCACTAACCATAGAGGAGCTCTCGGGAGATACCACCCGTGAGATTTCCAAAATCACATTCGACTCCCGGGAGGCAGCTCCGGGGACGCTTTTCGTGGCCGTGAAAGGCAGCAATGCCGACGGCCACAGCTTCATACCGCAGGTAGTGGAGGCCGGGGCAGCCGCCGTGGTGTGCGAGGAGATGCCGGCCATGCGCGAGTCAGGCGTGACATACATCAAAGTGCCCAACAGCCATGTGGCCCTGGGCTATATCGCTTCCGCTTGGTATGACAACCCCTCGGGTGCCCTGCGCCTGGTGGGCGTGACCGGCACCAACGGCAAGACTACCACAGCCACCCTCATCTACGAGATGGCGCGGCTGATGGGGCATAAGGCCGGACTCCTCTCCACTGTGGTCAACCTCATAGACGAGGAGAAGGTGGAGGCGCACCAGACCACCCCCGACGCCATCACCATCAACGCCCTGCTGAGGCGCATGGTCGATGCCGGGTGCACATACTGCGCCATGGAGGTCAGCAGCCATGCCGCCGAGCAGCACCGCATAGCCGGTCTGGAGTTTGCCGGAGGCATCTTCACCAACCTCACTCGCGACCATCTCGACTACCACAAGACCGTAGAGGCATATCTGGCAGCCAAAAAGTCATTTTTTGACGGACTGCCGCGCCACTCGTTCGCGCTGACAAATCTCGACGACAAGACCGGCCTGGTCATGCTCCAGAACACCATGGCCACGCGGCACACATATTCGCTCCGCGGCATCGCGGACTTCACCACCAAAATCGTGGAGAGCCGTCTGGACGGCATGCTGCTCGACATCAACGGACGCGAGGTGGAGACGATGTTTACAGGCCGCTTCAACGCCTATAACCTGACCGCCGTCTACGGTGCGTGCGTATTGCTCGGCTGGGACCCCGAGAAGGTGCTCGTCAACATGAGCCGGCTTGTGCCGGTGGCCGGACGCTTCCAGTCGGTGCATTCGCCTTCGGGCTACACCGCCATAGTCGACTACGCACACACCCCCGATGCCGTCATCAATGTGCTCAATGCCATCCGTGAGGTCGTGGGCACCACAGGGCGCATCATCACCGTGGTCGGAGCCGGAGGCAACCGCGACAAGGGCAAACGTCCCATCATGGCCAAGGAAGCAGCGATGCGCAGCGATTTCCTGGTGCTCACGAGCGACAATCCGCGCTTTGAGGAGCCCGAGGACATACTCCGCGACATGGAGGCCGGCCTCGATGACGAAGCGCGCACCCACTCCGTCAGCATCACTGACCGCCGCGAGGCCATAGCCGAGGCATGCCGCATGGCCGCCAAGGGCGATGTGGTGCTCATAGCCGGCAAGGGACATGAGGACTATCAGGAAGTCAAGGGGGTGAAGCACCACTTTGATGACCGTGAGGTAGTGCTTGACATATTCGCATCGCAAAAACTACAAGACTGAAATGCTGTACTATCTATCTGAACAATTTGACCTCTTCGGACCCACCGTGGCCCGACTGATGGACTACTTGACAGTCCGCTCGGGTCTGGCATTGCTGCTGTCGCTGTTTATCGCCATGGCTTTCGGCCAGAAAATCATAGAGCGACTGCAGAAGATGCAGGTGGGCGAAATCGTGCGCAACCTGGGTCTGGAAGGCCAGATGAGTAAGACCGGCACACCCACCATGGGCGGCATCATCATCATCGTGGCCATACTGGTGTCCACGCTTCTCGTGGGCAACCTCGGCAACATCTACATGGTGCTGATGATCATAGCCACCGTGTGGATGGGTCTGATAGGCGGCTTGGACGACTATCTGAAGATACGCCGCCACAACAAGGAGGGCATGAAGGGCAAGTATAAGATTATCGGTCAGGTGGGCCTTGGTCTGATTGTAGGCTTCACCATGCTCGGCAGCCCCGACATAGTGATACGCGAAAACGTGGCCACCGAGACCAACATGGACGGCACGGAGGTCATCACCTACATGCCCGAAAACGTCAAGGAGACAGTCACGACCCTGCCGTTTGTCAAGGACCACAATTTCAACTATGACTGGCTCACACAGTGGATGGGCCCGTATGCCGCCACCGGAGGCTGGGTGGTGTTTATCCTCGTCACCATCATAGCCGTGGCTGCCACCAGCAACGGCGCGAACCTGACCGACGGCCTTGACGGCCTCTGCACCGGCACCTCCGCCATCATCGGCGTGGCTCTCGCCATCATGGCCTATCTCGGCGGCAATATAGTGTATGCGTCATATCTCAATATCATGTATGTGCCCGACTCGGGCGAGTTGGTAGTGTATATGGCCGCATTCATCGGAGCGTTGATAGGCTTCCTGTGGTACAATGCCTATCCGGCGCAGGTGTTCATGGGCGATACAGGGTCGCTGACCATCGGCGGCATCATAGCCGTGTATGCCATCCTTATCCACAAGGAGCTGCTGATACCCATCCTCTGCGCGATATTCTTCGTGGAGGACCTGTCGGTGATGCTCCAGGTGGCATATTTCAAGATGACCAAGCGTCGCACCGGCACCGGCAAGCGCATATTCAAGATGACCCCCCTGCACCATCATTTCCAGAAGCAGGGCAATGCCGGCATAGATGCGTTGCTCCAGGCACCGCTCAAGGCCATCCCCGAGTCCAAGATAGTCATACGCTTCTGGATTGTGGGCATATTCCTTGCCGCGATTACATTCGTGACGCTGAAAATCAGATAACACCACATAGAATTGACACATAAAAGATGAAAGATATAGAAAAAATGCCTGAAGGCGGCCGCCTGGTAGTGCTCGGCGGAGGTGAGAGCGGAGTTGGCGCGGCCATACTCGGCAAGGACAAGGGCTGGGACGTGTTTCTCAGCGACTACGGCAAAGTGTCGGCGCACTACGCTTCCATGCTTGACCGCGAGCAGATAGAGTGGGAGCAGGGCGGACACACCATGGACAAGATACTTAACGCCGACCTGGTGGTCAAGAGCCCCGGCATCGCCTTCGAGACGCCGGTGATGAAAGCCATCGCCGAGAAGGGCATCAAGGTGGTCAGCGAGATAGAGTTTGCCGGTTACTACACCGACTCGCGCATGGTGTGCATCACCGGCAGCAACGGCAAGACCACTACCACCATGCTCACTTACCACATACTGACCAAGGCCGGCCTTGACGTGGGTCTGGCCGGCAACGTGGGCAATTCGCTTGCCCTGCAGGTGGCACGCGAGCCCCACGACATTTACGTCATAGAGCTGTCGAGTTTCCAGCTTGACAACATGTATGATTTCAAGGCCAACATAGCGGTGCTGATGAATATCACCCCCGACCATCTCGACCGCTACGACCACAAGATGCAGAATTACGTCAATGCCAAATTCCGCATACTCAACAATCTGACCCCTGAGGACGCATTCATATTTTGGAACGACGACCCCGTCATCACCGAGCAGCTGCGCCACGTCACTACCGAGGCCACGCGCTATCCGTTTGCGGAGAGCGAGGAGCCTGATGTGGCTGCGTATGTCGACGGACAGGACGATGTGGAGTTCCACACCCCCGGCACTACGATGTCGATGCCACGCGCCGACCTCGCCCTCAACGGTCTGCACAACCTCTACAACTCCATGGCAGCTGGCCTGTCGGCCTGTCTGCTCAACATCAAGAAAGATGTCATAGCCAAGGCTCTCGGCGATTTCGAGGGCGTGGAGCACCGTCTGGAGCCTGTAGCCGTCATTGACGGTGTGCGTTACATCAACGACTCCAAGGCCACCAATGTCAACAGCACCTGGTATGCCCTCGAGAGCATGCCCAAGTCACGCACCACCGTGCTCATCCTCGGCGGCAAGGACAAGGGCAACGACTACTCCGAAATACTGCCGCTGGTGCGCGAGAAGGTCAAGGCCATAGTGGCCATGGGGCTCCACAACGAGAAAATCATGGATTTCTTCGGCGCGGAGGTCCCCGCTATCGTCAGCACCGACTCGCTTGACGATGCCATAGCCGCGTGCCGCGGATTTGCCGAGGAAGGCGACACTGTGCTGCTCTCGCCCTGCTGCGCGAGCTTCGACCTCTTCAACAGCTACGAGGACCGCGGAGAGCGGTTTAAGGCGGCAGTGCGCGGGATGATGGAGTAATGCCTTATAAGTCTTATAAACCTTATAAACCTTATAGAATTTCATATAAACGATGGCTACGGTAGCATATAACCCGGAGGAGACAGAGGCCCGGACCGCGCCGCGCACAGCGGCAGTGGACGAGTTGAAGCCTGTTGCCAAGGGCGACCCATATATATGGGGCGTCTACATATTCCTGGTGCTCGTGTCGATAATCGAGCTTTACAGCGCATCGTCGCGCGAGGTGGTGTCCTCCGGCTGGTTAGGCGTGTTTGCGCCTATCGTGCGCCATACGGGTACCCTGCTGATTGGCTTCTTATGCGTATTGGGTCTACAGCGTGTGCACTACAGCAAGCTGGCCAAATGGATACCGCCGTTCGCGCTGCTTTCGGCAGTGCTGATGGGATATGTGATGGTGGCCGGCGACGTGGTCAATGGTGCGCGACGCTCCATCAACCTGGGCTTCACCATACAGCCGAGCGAGATGATTAAGCTGGCGGCTCCGCTGTGCATAGCCCTGGTGCTTGCAAGGACGCAGAACCGCCGCAACCGCGAATTGCAGACCCCCGGTGTGTGGGTGTCGGTCACCATAGTTGTGGCCTACTGCGCCCTGCTGATCACGCAGGGCATGACCAACACCCTGCTGCTGATAGGCATCAGTCTGTCGATGCTCGTCATCGGCGGCTCGCGCTGGCGCACTTTGGGCAAGGTATTCCTGTTTTACTTCGGAGTGCTGATAGTGCTCGGCGCGGCCTATATCCTCATATCTCCGGCGGATACCTCGGAGAGCCGTCAGGACGAGAAATTGCGCAAGGAAATCAGCGAACTCGTAGAGGCCGGCAAGCTGACGCTGACCCCGACCCAGCAGTTTCTGCTCGAGCGTTTCGGCGACAAGGGGCGTGTAGGCACATGGGTGATGAGGTGGATACGCCACTCGTCAGGCGGCAATATGCCCAAATACGAGCAGGACATCACTGACAAAAACGCCCAGGAGATGTATGCCTATATGGCACAGGCCCGTGGCGGACTGATAGGCGTGGCCCCGGGCAATTCGCGCGAGACCTCACGGTTGCCGCTCGCATTTTCCGACTATATCTACTCCATCATCATAGAGGAGACAGGGCTTGCAGGGGCGGCCTTCGTGCTGTTTCTGTACCTGCTGCTGCTGGGACGCGCCAGCTCCATAGCGTCAAGGTGTTCGCGTGCATTCCCGGCTCTGCTCGTCATAGGCATGGCCGTCACGGTGGTGATGCAGGCACTCTTTCACATGGCCATAGTCACCGGCGTGTTCCCGGTGTCAGGGCAGCCGCTGCCGCTCATATCCAAGGGCGGATGCTCGATACTGATGGTGTCGGTGGCTTTCGGCATCATGCTCAGCGTGAGCCGTTACGCAGTCAGAGGCAGCGACAAGAAGACCAACATACGCCGCGAAATCAATGCTTTGCCCGAGGAAATCAGCGGCGACAACCTGACGATGATTAATTAGAGCTTATAACACAAGATAATGAAGACCGACTATCATATACTCATCAGCGGCGGCGGCACCGGAGGGCATATATTCCCTGCGCTTGCCATCGCCAACGCGCTCAAGCAGAGGCTCCCCGGCGCCAGCATACAGTTTGTCGGAGCTGACAACCGCATGGAGATGGAGCGTGTGCCCGAAGCCGGCTATCCGATCATCGGGCTGCCGGTGGCCGGATTTGACCGCAAAAGGCTGTGGCGCAATGTGGGCGTGCTGCTCAAGCTGTGGCGCAGTTCGCGCATGGCCAAGAAGATTGTGCGCGATTTCAAGCCCGATGTGGCTATCGGCGTAGGCGGCTACGCCAGCGGACCCACCCTTGCAGCCGCCCAGCAGGCCCATGTGCCCACCCTTCTTCAGGAGCAGAACTCCTATGCCGGAGTGACCAACAAGCTGCTTGCCAAGGACGCCGACCGCATATGCGTGGCCTATGAGGGCATGGAGCGGTTTTTCCCGGCTGACCGCATAGTGATGACAGGCAATCCCGTCCGCAAAGCCCTGTTTGACTGCAAACTGACACCTGCCGAAGCCCGTGAGGCATTAGGCTTCCCTGCCGACGAGCCGCTTGTGGTGGTGGTGGGCGGAAGCCTCGGGGCGCGTTCGGTCAACGATGCCACCTATGAGGCCATGGATGCCATAACCGCTACCGGCGCCAACCTGCTGTGGCAGACCGGCAAGATATACTATGACGAATTTGCCGAGAAAACCCGCGGCAAAGCCAAAGTCAAGACCATGGCGTTTCTGCCCGACATGGCCACAGTGTATCGCGCCGCCACATTCGTCATATCACGCGCCGGAGCGAGCACCATCAGCGAGCTGCAGCTCCTCGGTGTGCCGGCCATACTCATCCCCTCGGCCAATGTGGCCGAAGACCACCAGCGCAAAAACGCCATGGCCCTCGTGGACCGCGACGCGGCCATGATGATACTTGATGCCGAAGCCTCGCAGCGGCTCAAGGAGGAGGCCCCGGCACTGCTCAATGACCCCGAGAGGCGTGACACGTATGCCGCCAATGTGCGCAAGATGGCTCTTCCGGAAGCTGACGAGCGGATAGCCGACGAGGTAATCACCCTGTTAAACCGAGAGAAATGATGGAGCAAGACAACACAGGGGCCGCAGTGCACGCATGCAGCGATGCCATCAAGCCCAATGTATATTTCGTGGGAGCCGGCGGCATAGGCATGTCGGCACTCGTGCGCTACTGCCTTTCCAAGGGTCACCGCGTAGGCGGCTATGACCGCAGCGACTCGCATCTGCTGGAGCAGCTGCGGCAGGAGGGAGCGCAAATCACCCTCGACGAGAGTGCCGAGGCCATCCCCGAGGCATTCCGCAATCCCGATGACACACTCGTGGTGTACACTCCGGCGGTGCCGGACAGCCATCAGGGGCTGCGGTGGCTGCGTGACAACGGATTCGAGGTGGTCAAGCGTTCGGAACTCCTCGGCAAGATTACCCGTAGCTCTCTCGGCATCTGTTTTGCCGGAACCCACGGCAAGACCACCACATCGTCCATGGCCGCCCACATACTGCACCAGAGCAGCGTGGGTTGCAACGCATTTTTAGGCGGCATACTCCGCAACTATGACAGCAATCTGCTGCTGAGCGCCACATCGCCCTACAGCGTCATCGAAGCCGACGAGTTTGACCGCTCATTCCATCGTCTGACACCCTACATAGCCGTCATCACTGCCACCGACCCCGACCATCTCGACATATACGGCACCGAGGAGGCTTATCTGGAAAGCTTTGCCCACTTCACGGAGCTGATACAGCCCGGTGGCACCCTGATAGTGCACACGGGGCTTAAGCTGAAGCCGCGTCCGGGCAAGGATGTCAGGGTATGGACCTACGGCAAGACCGATGGCGACTTCCATGCCGAGAACATACGCCGCGGCGACGGCAGCCTGACCTTTGACCTCGCCACACCCGGCGGCATCATCCGCGACATCACCCCCGGGGTGCCCGTGGAAATCAACATAGAGAACACCATAGCGGCGATAGCCGGCGTGTATGCCACCGGGCATCTGGAGGTAGACAGCATGCGCCGTGCAGTGGCATCGTTCATGGGTCCGAAAAGGCGGTTTGAGTTCCTGCTGCGTGAACCGTCGCCCTCCTCGCGCGTTGTGATAGACGACTACGCCCATCACCCCGACGAGCTCAAGGCCTCGATACTCTCGGTCAAGAGCCTCTATCCCGGCCGCCGGCTGACGGTGATGTTCCAGCCGCATCTCTACAGCCGCACACGCGACTTCGCCCCGGAGTTTGCCGCCGCGCTTGACCTCGCCGACGAAGCGGTGATAGTCGAGCTGTATCCGGCACGCGAGAAGCCCATCCCTGGCATCTCCGAGCGCACCATAGCCGACCTGATGAAGAATCCGCGCCACATCGTCGTGAGCAAGAGCATGCTCGCTGATTGGATGCGTCAGGGCGATTTCGATGTGCTCCTCAATGCCGGTGCCGGAGATGTCAGCGACATGCTTCCGCCGCTCGTCGAAGAACTTAAAAAGCATCCACGCCGATGAAACGCTACGTAGCCATAATAGTGACCGCCGTGGCCGTCGCATATCTTGCGGTGGCCCTGACGCTCACGTCGTATATGGCTGCCGCCGATACGTGCACCGAGGTCAGCATCCAGGTCAATGACACCTCGGCTCATCCGTTTGTCACCGTCAGGGAGCTTAACCGTGACCTCGGGGATATCATCAACACCGCTCCCGGGCGTCCTCTGAGCGAAATCAACACCGCCGACATAGAGCGGCGTCTCGCCCGTATCGACAAAATCGAGGAGGCCAAGGCTCTGGTACTGACCACAGGCAAGGTGCTGATAGAGGTGACTCCGATGCGTCCCGTGGCCAGGGTGTTTGACGGCAACAAGTCATATTACATCAACAAGGACGGCAAGCGCATATCGGCCAACGCCCGGTATCATGTGGACGTGCCTGTCATCGAGGGACGCCTTGACCGCATGAAGCTGCGCCCGGAGTCGTATCTGCCGTTGGTGCGCCATATCAGCGATGACCCGGGCTGGAACGCCCTCATATCGGTCATCAAGATAGACACGCCGCGTGACATCATGCTCGTGCCGGTAATCCACGGCCATGTAATCAATCTCGGTGATACTTCGGGATACGTGGAGAAGTTCGACAGGCTCAAGAAATTCTACCGCGAGGTGATGCCCGAGAAGGGGTGGAACTACTACGACACCGTGTCGGTGAAATGGCGCGGACAGGTAGTGGCCACACGGGCTCAGAAGGGCCACAACATCATCCCCGACATTGAGGAGGATATCGACGAGGCCGACGATGCCACCACGATGATGCCCACCGACGATGCCCTCGACGGTAAAGGGTTCCCCAAGACCCCAAAGGGAGCCAAACCACAGAAAGCTGATTCGGCATCGCATAAGAAGCCCGAGAAACCAGTCTGAATAAACCTATACCATAGAAAAAACCACAGAAAACAGATATACCCAACACCATTATGGACCCGAAATACGTAATAGCCCTGGAGATAGGAAGTTCCAAGATACGCGGAGCCGCCGGCACCGTGGACGAGAACGGCATACTGACAGTCATAGCCCTCGAGGAGGAGAGGCTGATTGACTGCGTCAGATACGGCTGGATACGCAATGTGGAGGAGGTCGACAGCCGCATCCACCGTATCATCAAGAAGCTGGAAAACCGTCTGCATCCGCGCAAAATCAAGAGTGTCTATCTGGGCATAGGCGGCCTGTCGTTCATTTCGACGCCGCGCGAGGTCAGCCGTCGTCTGCCCGCGCCCGAGGAGTTTACAGAGGACATCCTGGCCGACCTGCGTCAGGAGGCTTTCAACCTGCCTGTGGGCGACCGCGAAGTGGTTGACGTAATCGGACGCCAGTTCTTCATAGACCGCACGCCCGAAAACCAGCCCATAGGTGTGTACGGACAGGACATAAAGGCCGAGTTCAACATAGTCACCTGCCGTCCGCTCCCCAAGCAGGTGTTTAACCGCGTCATTTCCGACCGTCTGCGTCTCGGCATCAATGATTTCGTGGTCAGGCAGATAGCCGAGGGCGACCTTGTCATCACCAACGAGGAGAAGAAACTCGGCTGCGTGCTGGTGGATTTCGGAGCCGAGACCACCGGGGTGTCGGTCTACAAGTCGGGGCATCTGCAATATTTCGCCACGCTGCCCCTGGGCTCGCGCAACATCACCCTCGACATCACAGCGCTCAACTGCCTGGAGGAGAAAGCTGAGGAATACAAGAAAATCGGCGGCAATGCCATGGGCGAGCGGCAGACATCAACGCTGATACCCGACAATGTCAGCTATGACGAAATCAACAGCTATGTAGGTGCCAGAGCCGGCGAAATCATAGCCAATATCAACGAGCAGATCAAATATGCCGGCTACAGCCCGTCGCAGCTCCCGGCCGGTATCATCATAGTAGGCGCCGGAGCCAAGCTGTCGCGCTTCAACGAGCGTCTGGAGACGGAGACGAAGCTCCCGGTGCGCCTGGGTGCGCCGCTTGACTGCATCCGTTTTCAGGATGGCCGTATCCAGGCTCCCGATGCCGTGGATGTCATCAGCGTGCTCTATGCCGCCGCACGCCGCGGTGCGCGTGAGTGCATGGAAATCCCGCAGACCGCCCCTGTGACGACTCCGCAGCCCCAACCTGTGGCTGAGCCGGTACATGCAGTCCAGGAGCCGCCGAAGCCTGTCGAGAATCCTGCCCCCGTCATCGAGGAGGACGACGAGCGTCCGCGCCGCAAGAAGGGCTGGGGACACTTTGTCAGGAAAGGGAAGGACTTCATGAGCAATTTCCTCAATGACGATCCCTACGATGACGACTTTGACGACAATAAATAATCAACCCATCTATATCTATAAGAGCATCATAACCATTTTTTAGAACCCTACTACAGTCATGAATCGCGAAGAATTAGAAAATATAGCAAAAGATGTAAATCTCATCGATATAGCGACCTCCAAGGCTCTGCCCCCCATCATCAAGGTGATAGGCGTGGGCGGTGGCGGCAACAATGCCATCAACCACATGTACAACGAAGGCATCAGCGATGTTACTTTCGTGGTGTGCAACACTGATGCCCAGGCTCTGAAAAACTCCCCTGTGCCCACCAAGGTGCAGATAGGTGACGGCCTCGGAGCCGGCAACGACCCCGAGAAGGGACGCCAGTATGCCGAGGATGATGCTGACAAGATAGCCGAGATATTTAACGATGACACCAAGATGGTGTTCATCACCGCCGGCATGGGCGGAGGCACCGGCACCGGTGCCGGCCCTGTGGTGGCCCGCATCGCCAAGGAGAAAGGGCTGCTGACAGTGGGCATCGTGACCATACCGTTTCTGTTTGAGGGCAAGAAGAAAATCCTCAAGGCCCTTGACGGAGCTGACGAGATGGCCAAGTATGTGGATGCGCTGCTCATCATCAACAACGAGCGCATCACCGAGATATATGCCGACCTCGACTTCATCAACGCATTCAACAAGGCCGATGACACCCTGTCGACGGCTGCACGCTCTATCTCGGAGATAATCACCTGCGACGGCTACATCAACCTTGACTTCAACGATGTCAACACCACCCTGCGCGATGGCGGCACTGCCATCATCTCCGCCGGCTACGGCGAGGGGGAGGGACGTGTGACCAAGGCGATAGAGGACGCCCTGAACTCGCCGCTGCTGCGTAACCGCAACATCTTCGGCTCGAAGCATCTGCTTTTCAACCTCTACTTCTCGCGTCAGGCACAGACGCCGTTCCAGATGGCCGAAGCCGCCGAAATCACCAACTTCGTCAATACCCTTGACCCGGATGTGGATGTCATATGGGGTATCGCGTTTGATGACAGCCTCGGCGACAAGGTGAAGATGACAATACTGGCTGCCGGATTTGAGAACAATTTCCGCCAGGACCAGGCAGCCCCGGCTCCGGCACCTGCGCCTCAGCCCTCGGTGCGCCGTCCGGCCACACCGGTCACCGACCTGCGCCAGAATCCCACAGTGCGCCACTCCGCTCCCCAGAGCATGCGCGGCAACACCATCCCCTTTGACGAGGAGCCTGTGATGGCATACCAGCAGCCTGTGCAGCAGCCCCGTCAGGCCGAGGCTGTGCGCTCGCGTGAGGCTTCGGAGAAACGCATAGAGAATGAATACGGCAGCGAACGACTTGAGGGCATCAAGAGCAATGTGGACCGCACGCGCTACGTGGTGCTGAAACCGTCACAGCTCGAAGACATGGCTCTCATAGACAAACTCGAACGCGCCCCGGCCTACAACCGTGACAAGCGCACCAGCGACGAAATCAAGAACATGGGCACCGCGATGTCGGAGACTGTCATGGATGACGACCTGCGCCACACCAACGACGGCGGCAATCTCATATCCTTCTGACCGTAACCGCGGCATAACACACACATACACACACAGACAGAAGAACTCACACAATATCTCATATGGTCATGCGCAGATACAGCCGCATCATAGCCTTCGTGGCATCCATCATAGTGATGGGCATCATCGCTTTCGCTTATTTCTATCCCGACGCATCGCAGGGCAATGTGCTGCGACAGTACGACACCCAGCAGGGCATAGCGATAGGACAGGAGGCCAAGGCATATGCCGAACAGACAGGCGAGACGGTCCGATGGACCAATTCGCTGTTTTCGGGTATGCCCAATTTCCAGATTTCTCCGTCTTATCCGTCTGACGGCATGTTCAGGTGGATCAATACGGTGATGGGGCTGGGACTTCCGTCGCCGGCCAATCTGGTGTTTATGATGATGGCCGGTTTCTTCATACTGCTGATGGCCATGAGGATGAGGTGGTATGTGGCCCTTGCCGGGGCCATAGCCTACGGATTTTCGAGCTATTTCATCATCATCATAGGTGCCGGGCATATATGGAAGTTCATCACGCTGGCCTACATACCGCCTACGATAGCCGGCATGGTGCTGTGTTATCAGGGGCGTTATCTGATAGGGTCGGCTCTGGCTGCGCTGTTTGCAATGATGCAGATAGCCGGCAACCATGTGCAGATGTCATATTACTTCCTCTTTGTGGTGCTCGGCTTCGTGGTGGTCTATCTCGTGCTGGCACTCAAGGACCGCAAGTCCATGAAGCGTTGGGGCATAGCCACAGGGTCGCTTGTCGTGGCAGGGATACTGGCTGTGCTTGCCAATTCGCCGAGTCTCTACAATACCTACGAATACTCCAAGGAGACGATGCGCGGACGCCACTCCGAACTGACGCAGCCGCGCTCCGCGGACTCTCAGGCCACTTCGGGCCTTGACCGCGACTATATAACCCAATACAGCTACGGACAGGCCGAGACATTCTCGCTGCTCATACCCGACATCAAGGGGGGTGCTTCCGTGAAGCCCGAGAAGGGCAACAACACTATGCTGACATTGGGCAGCATGCCCCGGGCCAAGGAGATGGCCGACAAGGGCACTCTGCATCCGATAGAGGCGCAGTATCTCGAGTATCTGACTCAGTATTTCGGCGAACCCGAGGGCACCAACGGCCCTGTGTATGTGGGTGCGATAATATGCGCCCTGTTTATACTGGGTCTGTTTGTCATCAAGGGTCCGTGGAAGTGGATGCTGCTTGTGCTGACGCTCTTTTCGATATTCCTGGCGTGGGGACGCAATTTCATGTGGTTTACCGATCTGATGATTGACTACATGCCCATGTACAGCAAATTCCGCACTGTGGAGAGCATACTCGTGATAGCTGAGTTCACCATGCCGCTTCTCGGTGCCATGGCCCTCCAGAAAGTGCTCGCAGACCCCGAGGGGATAAAGAAGTACCAGCGGCCTCTGCTGTGGTCGGTGGGCATACCGGCCTTCTTCTGCATAGTGGCTCTGGCATTGCCGGGAATCTATGGCGACGCTGTCACATCGGGCGACTTGCAGAATGATCAGTACATCTCCCAGTCGCTCGCCGCTCAGGGCTACGACAAGGAGCAGATTGCGGCTTTCAGCTTGCAGAATCCTCATATCTATGATGCCGTGGAGAGTCTGCGCTACGGCATGGTAAGGTCCGATGCGCTCCGCAGCCTCGTGTTCCTGCTGCTTGCAGGGGCGGTGCTGTATCTGTATCTGCGTAACCGCCTGTCGGCGATGGTGGCCGGTATCGGCATCGGTGTCCTGGTGCTTGTGGACCTCTACAGCGTCAATAAGCGTTATCTCAACCATGACAGTTTCGTGCCCAAGGCCCTGACCATGGGTGTACCCATAGAGAAGACCGCTGCCGACGAGGCGATATTGGCTGACACGGCCATGAACTACCGTGTGATGGACATACCGCGATTCTGGTCGCCGGCACCTTCATACTACCATAAGATGGTGGGAGGCTACCATGCCGCCAAACTGACACGTTACCAGGATCTGATAGACCGCCATCTCAACGGATTCCTCTCCGGCGAGCCTAAACCTGCCGACTGGCAGGTGCTCGACATGCTCAACGCCAAGTATGTCATAGGTCCCGACGGCTCTCCGCTGCTCAATGACCGCGCCATGGGCAACGCATGGTATGTCGACACGCTCCGCTGGGTTGCCAATGCCGATGAGGAGATGGCTGCATTGAGCACACTGAACCTCCGCACATCGGCTGTGGCCGACAGGAAATTCGAGAAAGTGCTCGGCCCGGCGAAACCTGTCGCTGCCGGCGACACCATATATGAGACCACCTATGCTCCGGGACGTCTCACCTACAAGGCTCGCAGTGCCAATGGAGGCGTGGCGGTGTTCTCGGAGGTATATTTCCCGTGGGGATGGCATGCCACCATCGACGGCAAGCCTGCCGAGCTGGGGCGTGTCAACTATGTGCTCCGTGCCCTCAATATCCCGGCCGGCGAACATGAGGTGGCGATGGTGTTTGACCCTCAGTCGCTGCATACCACCGACACATTGGCGCGTATAGCCATCATATTGATATATCTGGCATTGACCGGGGGCATCGTCCTCTCGGTGGGACGGATAGTGAAGCCCCGGAAGGCTGACCGCACGACTGCTGCATGATGAAACCGGCCCGACTGTATGCCAATGCTCTGAGACGCTACAACCGCAGCCACGGCTTCGGGATACACTCTCCGTTTGCCTATTCGTTTGTACGTGACACGCTCGGATGCCGCAACCAGTATTACGCCTACGAGCGCATAGCGTGGCTGCGTCAGGTGGCTCTCGCTGTGGCCCATCACAAGTCGCGCCATCCGCGCATCATGTCGCTCAAAAATGCCAAGATGCTGCACCGTGTGGCCGTCAGGCTTGGAGCGGAGGAATATATGCAGATAGGGAGCCATTTCGGCCTCTCCACAGCCGCATTGCTGCTGGCAGATTCGCGGTCTCAGCTGTCACTGTACAATCCGGCCAACAGCCATGAGGATGTCTACGCCGAGGTGACAAAAGATTTCCGTGACCGCATCCATCAGTTGCCGTCGGGCGATGTAGGCAGGCAGATACGCGACTATGGCTCACGTGTGGCCGACGGACGGGCGTTCGTGCTGGTCAACGATGTGGAGGCCGCGGATGTGGAGGCCGTGCAGAGCGGATTGTCGGCATTGGTATCGTCGGCCGACTGTGTGATAGTGTTCCGGAATCTGACACGCGAGAGGTCCAATACAGCCTCCCTGTGGAGAGCCGTTACCCAAAACCTGGCCTACGGCATGAGCTTCACCAACGGCAATATAGGAGTCATAACCGCACTGAGGCATCTGCCTGTGCAGCATTTCACGCTGTGGTTTTAGGTTTCAAGGAGGCACGTGACATGTTTGAGGCCCATCTGCTCGTGGAGAGAGGGATGAGTGTCAACACCGCCATGGCATATGTGGAGGACGTAGACAAGCTCGGAAGCTACCTGTCTGACAAATCCATAGGGCTTGGCGATGTGACTGTCGACGACCTCAGGCAGCTGCTCGCCGATATGCATGACCTCGGCATCGCCGACAGGTCACAGGCGAGAATCGTGTCAGGGATAAGGTCGTTTTTCAAATTCCTGACCATGGAGGGGATTGTGGAGAAGAATCCGGCACTGACGCTGGAGTCGCCCAAAGTGGGCATGTATCTGCCGGAGGTGCTGACCGTGGAGGAGATTGATGCCATGATAGCGGCCATAGACCCCGAGTCGGCGGAAGCTCAGCGTAACCGCGCCATCATGGAAACGCTCTATGGCTGCGGACTGCGTGTCAGCGAGCTTGTCAATCTGGAGATGGGCAACATCTATGCCGATGAACACTATCTGGTGGTGCAGGGCAAAGGTGATAAGCAGCGCATAGTGCCGATGTCTGACCGCAGCATTGACGAGATACGTGCCTATCTGCCCGAGAGGGAGATGCTCAGCATAGCCCCCTCTGACCGCCATATATTGTTTCTCAACCGCCGTGGACGCCGCCTGACACGTGTGATGATATTCTATATCATCAAGCGGCTGGCCGAAGCGGCAGGCATCCGCCGCAACATCTCGCCGCATACCTTGCGCCACTCCTTTGCGACGCATCTGCTCGAGGGGGGAGCCAACCTGAGAGCCATACAGCAGATGCTCGGTCACGAGAGCATCGCCACTACGGAGATATACCTCCATGTTGACAGGTCCATGCTGCGCAGCGAGATACTGTCGCATCATCCGCGTAACATATAGCGGTGGTGTGCATAATGGCGTACAGTCATTTATAAAAAATGTTATTTTATTGTAGGATTTTAAGTTAAATTTGGCGAGTTTTGAATTATTATTTAACTTTGCTGATAGAACAATTCCCTCTATTAAAATCACATCCCTGTAAACATTTGATACAACATGTTTAGAATTTGAGCCTTGTCGTGAGACACGGCTCAAATTTATTTTATACCCCTCCCTTTGTTTTTTATATCCCTGTGGGCTGTTGCAAAACTTGGATCCAGCCCTCCCCGAATTGTAGGAATGCGGCGGTGACATTGTGCATGGTGAAAAAAACACCCCACGGCGTAATCACTACGGCGTGGGGCTTCACGTAAAATGCGAAATATTTATTTTTTTGCCATTTTGTCAATTAGAAAGGGAGATCCTCGGTGGCATCGCCTACAGCAGGGGCGAGGTCAGCGGGAGCTGCAGGGGGCGGGTATCCGCCGGGGAAAGTGGTGGCGGGACCTGTGGGGGGGACGGGTGCTCCGGCAGCAGGTACGGCACCTACCTTTTCGGCTTTCCAGCCGCGTATGCTTGTGAACCAGCGGCCGTTGTATTCGCGGCTCTCGATGTCGAACGAGAGGGTCACTTCGTCGCCGGGGTTGAGTATGAACTGGTCGGCACGGTCACCGAAGAAGTCAAAGTGGACCTTCTTGGGGAAACTGTCGTGTGTCTCCAGTACATATTCACGTTTTTTCCACGGGTTGCCGGCCTTGGATGTGCCGGTCATCTCGGGGAGGGCAAGTATGATTTTACCTTGGATTTCCATGTGTAGAGTCTTGCTTGTACTTTTATGATTAAATAATAGGCAAAGATAGCAAAAAATCCCCGTGTTTCAAGCCACAGCATGCTAAAATATTTCTAAGCTATTAAGCTCCATTATAAAAAAGAGGAGGGGATGGGATATGTGGGTATTTATGGTTATTTTTGTGGTGAGAACCGATCAAATTTATAGATTAGATTTATGGGACGGAAGGCATTGAGGCCGGAGAGGATTCTGGTCATCAGATTCAGGCAGATAGGCGATGCAGTGCTGGCGACTTCGCTGTGCAGTTCGCTGAGGCGTTCGTTTCCCGTGGCGCGTATAGACATGGTGCTCAACAGCGGCATCGCGTCCCTGTTTGAGGGGCATCCGGACATTGACCGTATCATACGCTTTGCGCCTGATGACAACAAGCCCCTCGGGGCCTATCTGCGCAAGGTAAGGAGCGTCATGCGTGAGGGGCGATATGACATGATAGTGGATATGCGGTCTACGATACGCACGCTGCTGTTTTCGCTTATGTCGCTGCGCACGCCGTGGCGACTGGGACGCAAGAAGGGTTACACGCGGCCTCTGCTCAATGCTGTGACGGAGAATGCCGCGCCGGAGCTGGAGATGACCATGGTGGAGCGCGACCTGTTGCTGCTGCGCCCTCTCGAGCGATACTTCGATATGGACTATTGCCGTGATTTCACACTGAATATCACAGACGGGGAGCGCAGCGCGTTCAGGCAGAAGATGATCGATGGCGGAGTGGATATGCAGCGCAAGGTGATGCTCGTGGGTGTGTCGGCCAAACTGCCGTGGAAGCGATGGCGCAAGGATTTCATGGTGGAGACCCTGCGGCGTGTGCTTGCCCACCGCCCCGATGTGCAGATGATATTCAACTATGCTCCCGGGGAGGAGGAAGCCGATGCCAGGGATGTGTACCGGCAGCTTGGAGAGCCCGAGAATGTGAAGATTGACATAGAGGCGCGGAGCATACGCGAGATGGCGGCGATGGCGGCGTGCTGCGACTTCTATTTCGGCAACGAGGGCGGTGCGCGACATATCGTCCAGGCTTTGGGCGTGCCTTCGTTTGCGATTTTCTCACCCTCCGGTGAGATGCAGACGTGGCTGCCGAAGACATCCACGCCGGCTTCAGGCATCTCCTATATGCAAACTCTTCCCCCCGATGAAATCGAAGGGAAGAGCTATGGGGAACTGATGGACTCGGTAACGCCCGATGACGTGTGGCCTCAGCTCAAGGATATGATAGACAAATTTATCTGAGCGGTTCCATGACGCGCTGCATCTTGGCGGCAATGCGGTCGTTGCAGAGATTGCCTATGCTGCCCTCATGGGTGTGGTGTACGGAGCGTGTTGGCGTGTATTCGCCGCGCTGCACCTGCATCCCCACGGTCTTGTAGGCATCGCGGAAAGGCATGCCCGACAGGGCGAGTCGGTTGACATCCTCCACGGTGAACAGATAGTCATATTTCGGGTCGGATAGTATGTCCTCGTTGACCTTGATGTGGCGCAGCATGAACTCTGCCATGTCGAGGCAGTTGACAAGCTCGTCGGTGGCCGGGAAGATGATGTCCTTGAGCAGCTGCAGGTCGCGGTTGTAGCCCAGGGGAAGGTTGGTGGTCAGCAGAGCCACCTCGTTGGGGAGCCCTTGCAGACGGTTGCACTTGCCGCGCATTATCTCGAATACGTCGGGATTTTTCTTATGGGGCATGATGGAGGAGCCTGTGGTCAGCTCGTCGGGGAACTTGACGAAACCGAAATTCTGGCACATCCACATGCACACATCCATGGCCAGATGGGCGAGGGTAGACGCGATGGCGGCGACGGCCATTGATACGGCACGCTCAGTCTTGCCGCGGCTCATCTGGGCGGCCACGACATTGTAGTTCATGTCGGCGAAACCGAGCAGCTGCGTGGTCATGGTGCGGTTGAGGGGGAATGAGGAGCCGTAGCCGGCAGCCGAACCGAGTGGATTCTGGTTGGCTACGTTGTAGGCTGCCACAAGCATGTGCATGTCGTCGGTCAGCGACTCAGCGTAAGCTCCGAACCAGAGGCCGAACGATGACGGCATGGCCACCTGTAGGTGGGTGTATCCCGGCATCAGCACATCCTTATATCGGTCGCTGAGCTGCAGCAGACGGTCAAACAGACGTTCCACAGCCTTGGCTATGGTGCGGAGCTCGTCACGCATGAACAGTTTGAGGTCCACGAGCACCTGGTCGTTGCGCGAACGGCCGGCATGTATTTTCTTGCCGAGGTCTCCGAGCCTCTGTGTCAGCAGAAACTCCACCTGAGAGTGCACATCCTCCACATCGTCCTCGATGCGGAAGTCACCGGCCTCGATGGTCTTGAGTATATCCTCAAGTCCGGTCAGGAGGGTGTCAAGTTCGTCCTTCTCAAGCAGTCCGATGGACTGGAGCATCTTGATATGAGCCATGGAGCCTTGCACGTCATAGCGTGCGAGGCGCAGGTCAAGGTCGCGGTCGTTGCCTACGGTGAATTTTTCAATCAGAGCATCAGGCTCGAAGCCTTTGTCCCAAAGTTTTGCCATATTGAAGATGTCTTATATCGTTGTCAAGTGTTGCAAAGATAGCAATTATTTGAAATTTCGCCCGAGATGTTTTGACTTGGCAGACATGCCATGGCATGTCCCTACAATTAGGTCGGACTGCATTTATATGGAATCCAAAATGCTTAGAGGGTGAGATTTGTAAGGAGGGAGGTGTAGAGGTCTATCGCCTCGGCTATTTCGGAGATGACGATGTATTCGTCGGCGCGGTGGCTGCGCGACGAGTCGCCGGGACCCATCTTGAGCGAGGGGATACCATGCATCAGGCTCATGTCGGAAGTGGTGGGGGAGACAAACGGTTTGCGCCCCAAACTGACTGCGCCCTCTACGAGCGGATGCGAACAGTCTATCACCGATGCCTGGACACGTGTGGAGCGGTGCGCGGCTTCGGTGTGCTCGCTCAGGGCCTCGCGCAGCAGCCGCGATGTCTCCTCGTTGGAGTAGGCATCGGTGGTGCGTACATCCACCACCCACCGGCATGTGTCGGGCACAGTGTTATGCTGCTTTCCGGCCTCGATCTGAGTGATGCTAACCTTGACCGGCCCGAGGATGTCAGATACACGGTCAAAGCGGAAATCGCGCAGACGGCTGATGTCGTCCATGGCGCGGTATATGGCGTTGATGCCCTCGTTGCGCGCGGCGTGTCCGGCCACACCGTGGGTCACGCAGTCAAGCACTATCAGTCCGCGCTCCGCGATGGCCGGCTGCATGCCGGTAGGCTCGCCTACGAGAGCCGCGTCAATCCTGATTTCCTCCCGAGCGAGAGCCGGCAGAAGCATACGCATGCCCCCTTCGCCGCCAACCTCCTCCTCGGCCGACAGGGCCAGCAGCAGGTTATAGGGGAGGTCAAGGTCGCGCAGAGTCCGGAATACACTTGCCAATGCCACCACCGAGGCTCCGTCGTCGTTGCTGCCGAGTCCGTAGAGACGGCCATCGCGGATAATCGGGGTGTAGGGGTCCAAGGTATATGACGCCGCCGGTCTGACAGTGTCGATGTGGGCGTTGAGCATCAGAGTGGGCCGTTCGGAGTTCCAACGGGTGCATCGGGCCACGATATTGTTGCCGTAGCGCATCGGTTGCAGCCCCCATGAATCCAGACGGTCAAATATGAGAGTTGCCACAGCCGCCTCGTCACGGCTGACGGAGGGTGTGGCAATCATCTGCCGGAGCAGGTCTATGGCATCGTCAAGCATCAGAGACATAATCATGCAGTGATGGTGGTGCCTATGTCGGAGAGGATATTGTCGCTGTGCTTGATGGTCACGCTTTCCACACCACGGTTGATGGCATTGAAAGCGTTGTCGATTTTGGGTATCATGCCGTCGGCCACGATGTTGTCGCGGCGCAGGTCCTCGTAGATTGACGGAGTGATGATGGAAATTACGCTGTCAGGGTCATCGACATCACGGAGCACGCCGTTGCGCTCGAAGCAGTATATCAGTTCCACCGGGGCGATGCGTGATGTGGCGATGGCCACCGACGATGCCACGGAGTCGGCATTGCAGTTGAGCAGGTTGCCGTGTCCGTCGTGGGTTATGGCGCAGAACACCGGCACTATGTCCTGACGGAGCACATACTCTATGTAGAGGTCGTTGATGTCAGAGGGGTTGATGTCGCCCACAAAACCGTAGTCCACGGGGTTGGCCGGACGTTTTGTGGCGCGGATGCAGTCGGCGTCGGCTCCTGTCAGTCCGAGGGCGTTGCATCCCACAGCCTGGAGGGACGCCACTATGCGCTTGTTGATTAGGCCGGCATACACCATAGTCACCACATCAAGCGTGTCGCGGTCGGTCACACGTCGTCCGTCAATCATCTGAGTGGGGATGTCTAGGCGTTTGCTTAGCCTTGTAGCCTCTTTGCCTCCGCCGTGGATGAGAATCTTCGGTGACTTGATGGAGGCGAACTCGCGGATGAAGCGTTGCAGAGCGTCGGGATTGTCAACGACGTTGCCGCCGATTTTGAAAACTTTGACGGGTGACATATGTGGGTATATTTTGATTAGAGGGATTCAAGCATGCGCTTGATGACGGTCTGGGCCGAGATTTCGCGGTTGGCGGCCTCGGGGATTACGAGGCTGCGCGGCGACTCGATGACATCGTCGGTGACGATCATGTTGCGGCGCACCGGCAGACAGTGCATGAAGTAGGCGTTGTCGGTCAGAGCCATCTTGGCGGCGTCGACAGTCCAGGAACGGTCGGTGGAGAGGATTTTGCCGTAGTTGGGGTCGGCATATGCGCTCCAGTTCTTGGCATAGACAAAGTCTGCGCCGGCGAGGGCCTTGTCCTGGTCATATTCCACGCGAGCGTTGCCTACAAACTTCGGGTCAAGCTCGTAGCCGTGGGGATGGGTGATGACAAAGTCGTAGTCGGTGGCGTTCATCCACTCGGCAAACGAGTTGGGCACGGCCTGTGGGAGCGCCCTGGGATGCGGAGCCCATGTCATGACCACCTTCGGACGCTCCTTGGTCTTGTGCTCCTCGATGGTGATGAGGTCGGCAAAAGCCTGGAGCGGATGGCATGTGGCAGCCTCCATGCTGAATACCGGGCGTCCAGAGTATTTGATGAACTGCTCTATGACACGTTCCTCATAGTCGGCCGCCTTGTCAGTCAGGCCGGCAAAGGAGCGGACACCGATAAGGTCGCAGTAGCACCCCATGACCGGTATGGCCTCGAGAAGGTGCTCCGCCTTGTCGCCGTCCATGATGACGCCACGCTCCGTCTCGAGTTTCCATGCGCCTTGGTTTACGTCAAGGACTATGACGTTCATGCCGAGGTTCATGGCCGCTTTCTGGGTGGAGAGGCGTGTGCGCAGACTGGAGTTGAAGAAAATCATCATCAGTGTGCGGTTACGTCCGAGATGCTGGTAGGCGAAGCGGTCACGCTTGATTTCGAGGGCTTCGGCCACTGCCTTGTCGAGCGGACCTATATCGTTGACAGAGAGAAAACGTTTCATATGGGAGGTTGTTGCGGTTTGCGTGATTATGGACTAATCGGTTGTAGGGACATGCCATGGCATGTCACCTAAAGCCATATTAATGAGGTGGTTTCGTTAGCAGACATGCCATGGCATGTCCCTACCAATAGTGTAGTGTATGACCTATGAATGCTCTTGGTCAGGCTTCGGAGAGGCACTTGCGGAACTCGGCGATGAACTGGCGTGCCTCGTCCATGGTGATGGTCAGCGGAGGGAGCAGACGCACTGTGTGCTCGCCGGCGCCTCCGGTGAAGATATGGTGGTCAAAGAGGAGTTTCTTGCGCACTTCCGACGCCGGACCCTCGACCTCAGCACCGATCATCAGGCCGCGGCCGCGCACATCCTTGAGCTGCGGCATCTTGCGGAGCTCCTCAAGGAGATATGCGCCTACCTTGGCGGCGTTGTCGATGAGATTTTCGCTCTCCATCACCTCCAGTACGGCTATGGCTGCGGCACATCCGAGGTGGTTGCCTCCGAAAGTGGTGCCGAGCATCCCCTTGACAGGCTTGATGTCGGGCGAAATCAGCACCGCCGACATCGGGAAGCCGTTGGCTATTCCCTTGGCCACGGTGATGATGTCCGGGCGGATGCCTGTGTGCTGGTGGGCAAAGAACTTGCCCGTGCGGCCATAGCCGCTCTGTATCTCGTCAAGTATGAGCAGCGTGCCTGTCTCCTTGGTGATTTCGCGGAGCTGGCGCATGAAATCGTCCGACACCATGCGTATGCCGGCCACGCCCTGTATGCCCTCAATGATAGCCGCTGCAAACTCCCCTGTGGTGAGCTTGGCGCGGACAGCCTCAATGTCGTTGAGAGGAGCGAACTCCACATTGTCCGTGCGGTTAAACGGAGCCTGTATCTTGGGATTGTCGGTAGCGGCCACAGCAGCCGATGTGCGGCCATGGAAAGCCTTGTCAAATGCGAGGAGCTTCTTGCGCCCGGTGATGAACGATGCCAGTTTGATGGCATTTTCGTTGGCTTCCGCGCCCGAGTTGACCAGGAAAAGCTGGTAGTCGTCGTAGCCTGACACCTTGCCGAGCAGGTCGGCGAGACGCTGCTGGAGCGAATTTTGCACCGAGTTGCTGTAGAATGGCATCATGGCCACCTGACGGCTCACGGCCTCCACGTAACGGGGGTGTGCGTGGCCTATGGATATGACGGCATGGCCTCCGTAGAGGTCAAGGTACTCGGTGCCGTCGGCGGTGTAGACATGGTTGCCCTTGCCGCGTACCGGTTCTATGTCGTAGAGAGAATATACGTCGAAGAGTTTCATTACAGTCGTTATCAGAATGCCGAAGGCTTGAGCTGCAGACCCATGGTCTCGGGTAGGCCGAACATGAGATTCATGTTCTGCACGGCCTGTCCGCTCGCACCTTTGAGGAGGTTGTCGATGGCCGAGATGATGAGGAGCTTGCCTTCGTGCCGGATGATATGTATGAGGGCCTTGTTGGTGTTGACCACCTGCTTGAGGTCGATGTTGGCGTCAGTGTAGTGGGTGAACGCCGCCGAGGCATAGAAATCGGAGTAGAGCTTGGCTATCTCCTCGGCAGTGCGGTCGGTGTCGACAGTCACCATCGCGAAGATGCCGCGAGCGAAGTCGCCGCGCACGGGCACGAACCATATCTGTGAGTCGAAGCCCGGTTGCTGCTGCGAGAGCGTCATGCGTATCTCCTTGAGGTGCTGATGGGTGAAAGCCTTGTAGACCGACACGTTGTCGGTGCGCCAGCTGAAGTGTGTGGTGGCACCGGGCTTGACACCTGCGCCTGTAGAGCCTGTGATGCCGGTGACATTGATGTCACCGTGGAGCAGACCGGCGGATGCGAGGGGGAGCATGGCAAGCTGCAGGGCTGTGGCGAAGCAGCCGGGATTGGCCACCTTGTCGGCTCCCTTGATGCGGTCACGGTTGACCTCGGGGAGTCCGTAGACATAGCCCTCCGATTCGTCACGGAAGTCCTGGGCCAGATCCACCACCTTGACACCTGCCGGGAGGGAGTTTTCGCTCCAGAACTTGGAGCTTGCCCCATGGCCCGAGCACATGAACACCACATCTACCCGGTCAAGGGGGTGCGAGTCCGAGAACACCATGTCGGTGTCGCCGATAAGTCCCATGTGGACATCGGTGACGGGGTTGCCGGCGTTGCTGGTAGAGTGCACCCACTCTATCTCTACTTCGGGATGGTTGATGAGGATGCGGAGGAGTTCGCCGGCAGTGTAGCCGGCGCCTCCGATGATGCCTGCGCGTATCACTTGTTGTTACGGTTCTGGACGTTGTAGAAAATCTTCATCTGGTTGCCGAGAATCTTGGTGAAGCCCTTGACATCGTCGGCACTCCAGGCCTTGTTGACCTCGCCGTATTCGCCGAAGTCGGTCTTCATCAGGTCGTAGGGAGAATCCACGCCCACGAGAGTGTAGCCGAGCGGACGGAGAGTCAGCTCTACGGTGCCGGTTACATTCTGCTGGCTGCTTTCGAGGAATTTCTCCATGTCGCGCATGACGGGTTCGAGATACTGTGCCTCGTGGAGGAACATGCCGTACCATGTGCCTATCTGGTCCTTCCAGTACTGCTGCCATTTGGTCAGGGTGTGCTTCTCGAGCATCTTGTGGGCGGCGATGATGAGGATGGGGCCGGCGGCCTCAAAACCTACGCGGCCCTTGATGCCGATGATGGTGTCGCCGATGTGCATGTCGCGGCCTATGCCGTACTTGCTGCCTATGGCCTCTATCTCGCGGATGGCGTCGATCATATTGTCGAACTTCTTGCCGTTGACGGCAGAAATCTCGCCTTTGTCAAATGATATTTTCAGGGTTTCCTCGCCTGATGCGGTCACTTGGCTGGGATATGCGTGCTCGGGAAGTGTCTGCTCGCTGTGGAGAGTCTCCTTGCCGCCGATTGATGTGCCCCAGAGACCCTTGTTGATGGAGTATTCCATCTTCTTGAAGTCGTCCTGGATGCCGTGTTTGCGGAGGTAGTCGATTTCATACTCGCGTGTGAGGGTCATGTCACGTGTCGGGGTGATGATTTCGATTTCGGGAGCGAGAATCTGGAAAGTCAGGTCAAAACGCACCTGGTCGTTGCCGGCGCCGGTAGATCCGTGGGCCACGGCGTCCGCGCCGATTTTCTTGGCGTATTCGATGATGGCTATGGCCTGGAAGATGCGCTCTGACGATACCGAGATGGGGTATGTGCCGTTGCGGAGCACGTTGCCGGCTATCATGTAGCGGATGCTCTTGTCATAGTAGTCTTTGGTGATGTCGAGCGATGCGTGTGATGCGGCACCGAGTTTCATCGCCTTCTGCTCTATGCGTGCGAGTTCCTCGTCGGAGAAGCCGCCGGTGTTGGCGAGGGCTGTGTGTACCTCGTAGCCGAGGTCTTCCGAGAGATATTTTGCGCAAAATGATGTGTCAAGACCTCCACTGAAGGCGAGAACGACTTTTTTCTTCTTGTCCATAGCGCTTGGTGTTGTTTTATTGTTGTGGGATATTTTTTAAGAGGGACTTTAAGGTCTTTAAGGACTTTAGGGTCTTTAACGACCTTGGGAAGTGTTATTTGTTGAGATGGAAGAGTTTGCGGAAGAGGGTGGCCACCCATGTGCGGTAGGGGGTTGACCATGACTGCTTCTTGAGTTCGGCCTTGGGGTCGTAGAGCATGCCGTAGCAGAGGCACATGCGGCGGTTGTTGCGCTGCAGGATGTCATAGTTGACACAGCCCTGGCAGCCGTTCCAGAACTCGTCTTCCTGGGGCAGCTCAGAGAAAGTCACCGGCTTGTAGCCGAGACGCGAGTTGAGCTTCATCACAGGGAGTGATGTGGTGATGGAGAATATCTTTGCGTAGGGGAATCGTCGTCGGGCAAGCTCAAATGTCTTGTTTTTGATACGTGCCGCAAGTCCGAGCTTGCGGTATTCGGGGTCAACGATGAGACCCGAGGTGGCTACGTAATCGCCGTGGCCCCAGCTTTCGATGTAGCTGAAACCAATCAGACGGTCGCCGTACATGGCCACAACTGCCTTTCCACCCTTGATCTTGTCTTCGATATACTTGGGTGAACGGCGAGCGATGCCGGTGCCGCGCTGCAGAGCCGATTCGTAAATTAGATTGACAATGTGTTCGGCGTATTTGACATGTTCGTCAGTGGCAAACATCACCGAAACCTGATCGTTGTTCATCGAAAATAAATTACCTTAGAAGATATAAGTTGCCTATATAAACGGACTGCAAAGTTAATGAAAAAAATCCTAAACAGCGCGATTTTTGTTACAATCTGAGTTTGGCGGGGCGAATCTTATAAGTTTTTATAAGTCTTATAAGTCCTGTATGGCTCAGGGGCGTGTCTGGCCGTTGCCGTCGATGAGCCAGCGGTAAGTGGTTATTTCGGCGAGTCCCATGGGGCCACGCGGTCCGAGCTTCTGGGTGCTGATGCCTATTTCCGCGCCGAGGCCGAATTGTGCGCCGTCGGTGAAGCTTGTCGGGGCGTTGACGTAGACACAGGCAGCGTCCACTTCGCGGCGGAAACGCTCGGCATGGTCGGCGTTGGCAGTGATGATGCATTCGCTGTGGCCTGAGCCGTAGCGTGCTATGTGGTCTATGGCCTCCGAGATGCTGTCGACGGTGCGGATGCCCATCTTGTAGTCCATCCACTCTGTGGCGAATGTGTCATCATCGGCATGATGCAGCAGCGTGGCCGGGTAGCTGCCTTCAAGGGCTGCGTAGGAGCGGTCGTCGGCATATATCTGCACCTCCTTGCCGGCCATGGGCTCCACGAGCTGCGGCAGATCGGCGAGGCGGCTGCTGTCGATGATGAGAGTGTCGAGGGCGTTGCAGACGCTCACGCGGCGCGTCTTGGCGTTGAATATGATGTCGCGTCCCATGGTGAGGTCGCCGTCACGGTCGAAGTATGCGCTTACCACCCCTGCGCCTGTCTCTATGACAGGGACGCGGGCATTGTCACGCACGAAATTGATGAGACGCTTGCCTCCGCGAGGGATACATACGTCCACGTATCCGACAGCATTGAGCATGGCCGCTGTGGCCTCGTGGGTTGCAGGTAGCAGGGCCACGACGTTCTCGTCGACACCCTCTTCGCGGAGCACGCGGCGGATGAGGCTGACTATCGCCTTGTTGGAATCCTCGGCGTCGCTGCCTCCCTTGAGTATGCAGGCGTTGGCGGTCTTGAAGCAGAGCGCGAAAACGTCGAAAGTCACGTTGGGACGGGCCTCGTAGATGATGCCTATGACGCCGAAGGGCACTCGCACACGGCGCAGACGCAGCCCGTTGGGGCGCACCGACTCATCTATTATTTCACCGACAGGGCAGGGGAGCGATGCCACATGGCGCATGTCTGACGCTATGCCGGCGAGACGCTCCACGGAGAGCTGCAGACGGTCATAGAGGGGGTTGCTGCGGTCCATGCGTGACAGGTCGCGGGCGTTGGCTTCAAGCAGAGCCGGAGCATCAGCTTCAAGGGCGTCGGCGAGATGCAGCAGCACGGCGTTGCGCTTGTCGACTGACAGAGAGCCCATGTGTCGTGAAGCCTGTTTTACGGCTGAAAATATGTCGGTGAGGTCGGTTTGCATAATTATATATATATGTGTGATGTATGTTTTATTCGATAAACAGGTAGTCGTAGTGGACTATTGGCTTGCTGCCGTGGCGTCCGAGCACCGATTCGGTCTCCTCGTTGGAGAGGCTGGCGCGTCCTATGCCGATTTTGGTGCTGTCGGGGCCGTAGATGTCCACTATGTCTCCCTCTTCCCACTCTCCCTCTATTGATGTCACACCTATGGGGAGGAGGCTTATGGCCTTGTCGCTGCGGAGGGCTTCGGCGGCCTTGTCGTTGACGTTGATGCGCCCTTTGGTGAAGCTGGTGCTATGGGCCAGCCACCGCTTGATATTGCTGACAGGCTCCTCGCGCGGCACAAACTCGGTGTGGGGCGTGTGCTTGGGGTCGGATATGACCGCTGTGAGTATGCCGGGGCGTGTGCCGTTGGCTATGATGACACGCACGCCCTCCTCCGAGAGGCGTCGGGCTATGCCGTATTTCGTGCCCATGCCTCCGCGGCCAAATCCGCTCTTGGTGGTCTGGATATACCGGCTGAGGTCGTCGCCTATGGCCACGCTCTCTATCAGCCGGGAGTCGGGCTGCTCGGGCGAACCGGTGTATATGCCGTCGATGTTTGAGAGAATCACGAGGGTGTCGGCGTCCATCATCGCGGCGATGATGCCCGACAGCTCGTCGTTGTCGGTAAACATCAGTTCGGTCAGCGACGCCGTGTCGTTTTCGTTGGCCACAGGCAGCACGCCGTTTTCAAGCATCACCTGCATCGCCGCCCTCTGGTTGAGGTAGGAGCGACGGGATGAGAAATTCTCTTTCTGGGTCAGCACCTGGCCTATGGTGATGCCGTATTCGGCAAACAGGGAGGTGTATATGTTGAGCAGCTTGATCTGGCCCACCGCCGAGAATATCTGACGCTGGCCCACGGAATCGAGTTTCTTTGACGGCTTGACCATGCAGCGTCCGCAAGCCACGGCACCGCTTGACACCAGTATGACCTGGTGGCCGAGACGGCGCAGAGCGGCAATCTGGTCCACAATCTGGGCCATGTTGACCACGTTGGGGCGTCCGTCGGCACGTGTGAGGACGTTGCTGCCCACCTTGACCACTATGCGGCGTGACTTCTTCATGCTTTCAGTCCGGCTTTGAGTCCGCGTATCACGGCAGATGTAAATCCGGCATGCTCCATCTCGTTGAGACCCTTGATGGTCACGCCTCCGGGGGTGGTAACCTTGTCGATTTCGCTCTCGGGGTGCGCTCCGGGGAGGCTGAGCAGACCTGCGGCGCCTTTGACCGTCTGCACCACTATCTTCTGCGCGTCGGCAGCCTTGAATCCGAGTTCCACTCCGCCCTCTACGGCGGCGCGAATGTAGCGCATGGCGTAGGCTATGCCGCATGAAGCCAGAGTGGTGCCGGCGGCGAGAAGCCTTTCCTCGGTGACAAGGGTTGAGCCCATGAGATTGAATACACCGACTATCTCGGCGACTGTCTGCTCGTCGGCGGTCACGGGAGCCACGAATGTCATGGACTCGCCTATGGCTACGGCGATGTTGGGGATGACGAGAGCCGCCTGGGGCAGCTGGCCGTCGGGTTTGCGGAGCCAGTCACAGAGCTGCTCCGAAGATATGCCGGCAGCGATGAGCACCACCGACTGGCTATCATAGCGGAGCTCGTGGCGTATGCCGGCCAGCACCTTCTCGACAAGCCACGGCTTGACGACCACCATCACCATGTCGGCATCGGAGATGGCCGAGACATTGTCGGTGGTAGCAGCCGCGCCGAGTGCGGCAAAGTGTTCGACAACCTTGTCGGAGGGGTCGGCTACGGTCAGGTTTGAGGCGTTGTAGCCGTTGTTGATGAGTCCTGTGGCGATGGCGCCTCCCATGGCACCTGCGCCGATGATAGCGATTTTAGTCATATAGCGGGATATATGTTGGAGATTGTAAGTCAGACTGCAAAGTTAGCATTTTACAGTAGTTTTACATGGATTCGGAGATATAAATCGTTAACTTTGCGGCACAAAGGCATCTCTGACGCATGATGACAACAGATACGGCAACAGCTCCACGGCTCACACTCGAGGTGGCAATATGCACCATGGGCGCAGACGGCATCGCCGGGGTCTCACGCATGGTGGCAGCTCCGCAGAGAGGTGTCAGCTACATGATTTCGTGGCAGAATAGCGATGGATGCCGCGTGCCTCCGGAGCTTGACGGACGCACGGACGTCAGGATAGTAAAGTGTCAGCGACGAGGACTGTCGGCCAACCGCAACAATGCCCTCGACCATGCCCGGGGGGATATAATACTCATCGCCGACGATGACCTCGAGTATCGCGACGGGGCATTTGAGGCCATAAGGCGCGTCTTTGAGGAAAATCCGCAGCTCGAATATGCCGCCTTCAGGCACGACGGCCCCGGGGAGAGGCATTATCCGGAGCAGGAGACCCGGCTGGAGTTGCCGCTTCCGCGTAATTACTTCCAGACCTCGTTTGAGGTGGCATTGCGGCGTGAGAGCCGTGCCGGCTGTCTGCGCTACTGCGAGCAGTTCGGCCTCGGGTCGGGCAGATACATCTGCGGCGAGGAGGAGCTGCTGCTCCGTAAAGCCATACGCCGTGGCGTGGAGTGCCGGTTTTTCCCTGTGACCATTGTCACCCATCCGGGCGTCTCCACCGGATTCCGTCAGTCGGAGCGCGATGCGGTCAACCGTGTGCGCGGAGTTCTGACGGTCGTGGACCATCCGTTTTCGTGGCCGCTTAGGGCGGTGGTGAGAGGTTGGCGTTCAGGCGGTTGCATGGGCGCGTTGCGCAGTCTGGGCGGTGCGGTTGAAGCCTGTGTGCTTCCCCATGTCAGGCGCTATCTCGGCTCGTAACGGGGTATGTGAGAAAAAGTTGGCAAAAAGACGAAATTTCCGTATCTTTGCAATCGTGCTTTTTTTGGAGTAGAATCTCCTGCCGTGCACTCCGGGACCGGGTTGCATACAGATAATGCCCGCGCCCTCGTAAATCAAGAAATATCAATTATATATTGAACAATAGAAATTGAAGCTTATGAGTAAAGAAAAAAAATTTCTGACTTGTGATGGCAACCAGGCCGCGGCGCATGTTTCATACATGTTTACCGAGGTGGCCGCTATCTACCCCATCACACCTTCTTCGACCATGGCCGAATACGTTGACGAATGGTCAGCGGCCGGTCGCAAGAACATCTTCGGCGAGCCTGTCACCGTACAGGAGATGCAGAGCGAAGGCGGTGCCGCCGGTGCCGTGCACGGTTCGCTCCAGGCCGGTGCTCTGACCACCACCTACACCGCATCGCAGGGCTTGCTCCTGATGATACCTAACATGTATAAGATTGCCGGTGAGCTTCTGCCCACCGTGTTCCATGTATCGGCTCGTACTATCGCCAGCCACGCCCTAAGCATCTTCGGTGACCACCAGGACGTGATGTCGGTGCGCCAGACAGGTTTCGCCATGCTTGCCGAGGGTTCTGTGCAGGAAGTCATGGACCTCGCCGGTGTAGCACACCTCGCCACCATCAAGAGCCGTGTGCCTTTCGTCAACTTCTTTGACGGATTCCGCACAAGCCACGAAATCCAGAAAATCGAGGAAATCGACCAGGACGCTCTCGCAGCCCTCGTTGACCGTGACGCCATAGCACGTTTCCGTGCCGAGGCTCTCAACCCCGAGAAACCCGTGGCCCGCGGCATGGCCGAGAACGGCGACGTATTCTTCCAGCACCGCGAATCATGCAACCCCTACTATGATGCAGTACCTGCCATCGTAGAGGACTACATGAACAAAGTGTCTGAAATCACCGGCCGCAAGTACGGTCTGTTCAACTACTATGGCGCACCCGACGCTGACCGTGTGATCATCGCCATGGGTTCTGTCACCCAGGCGGCCCAGGAGGCCATTGACCACATGATGAAGCAGGGCGAGAAGGTAGGTCTGGTGTCAGTACACCTCTATCGTCCGTTCTCTGTGAAGCATCTGCTTGCCGCAGTGCCCGACACCGTGAAGCGCATCGCAGTGCTTGACCGCACCAAGGAGCCCGGAGCCAACGGCGAGCCCCTTTATCTCGACGTGGTAGAGGCATACCAGGGCGTGGAGAACGCTCCCGTCATCGTGGGCGGCCGCTACGGTCTCGCTTCCAAGGACACCACCCCGGCTCAGATCATCGGCGTATATGAAAACCTCGCTCTGCCGATGCCCAAGAACCACTTCACCGTGGGCATCATCGACGACGTGACTTTCACATCTTTGCCCCCGGTAGAGGAGATGGCCCTCGGCGGTGCTTCGATCTACGAAGCCAAGTTCTTCGGCCTCGGTGCTGACGGTACTGTGGGTGCCAACAAGAACTCTGTCAAGATTATCGGTGACAACACCAATAAATATTGCCAGGCATACTTCGCTTATGACTCCAAGAAGTCAGGCGGTTTCACCTGCTCACACCTCCGCTTCGGCGACGAGCCTATCCGTTCGACTTATCTGGTCAACACACCTAACTTCGTGGCATGTCACGTACAGGCCTACCTGCACATGTATGACGTGACACGCGGTCTGCGTGACAACGGTACATTCCTGCTCAACACCATCTGGGAGGGCGAGGAGCTTGCCAAGAACCTGCCTAACCGCGTCAAGAAGTATCTTGCCAAGCACAATGTATCGCTCTACTACATCAATGCCACCAAGATAGCTCAGGAAATCGGTCTGGGCAACCGCACCAACACCATCCTCCAGAGCGCATTCTTCCGCATCACCGAGGTTATCCCCGTAGATCTCGCCGTAGAGCAGATGAAGAAATTCATCGTCAAGAGCTACGGCAAGAAGGGTGAGGATGTAGTTCAGAAGAACTATGCTGCCGTTGACCGTGGCGGCGAGTACAAGCAGCTTGCAGTGGATCCCGCATGGGCCAACCTGCCTGATGATGCTCCCGTGGCCAACGATGACCCTGCATTCATCAACGAAATCGTGCGCCCCATCAATGCCCAGGACGGCGACCTGCTCAAGGTTTCAGACTTCAAGGGCATCGAGGACGGCACATGGCAGCAGGGTACCGCCGCTTACGAGAAGCGCGGTGTGGCTGCGTTCGTGCCCGAGTGGCTTGAAGAAAACTGTATCCAGTGTAACAAGTGTGCATACGTGTGCCCCCACGCTGCTATCCGTCCCTTCCTCCTCAACGAGTCCGAGATGCAGGCAGCTCCTTTCGGCGAGGATACCACTATCCCGGCCATGGGCCCGCAGCTCAAGGGTCTCCGCTTCATCCAGTCAGTGGATGTGCTTGACTGCCTCGGCTGCAGCAACTGTGTTGACGTATGCCCCGGCAAGAAGGGCGTGAAGGCTCTCGAGATGAAACCCCTCGAGACCCAGCTCGACAAGCAGAAAGAATGGGACGACTGCGTCAAGGGCGTAGCTTCAAAGCAGGATCTGGTAGACATCAAGCTCAACGTCAAGAACAGCCAGTTTGCCACACCTCTGTTTGAGTTCTCCGGCGCATGCTCTGGTTGCGGCGAGACACCCTACGTCAAGCTCATCAGCCAGCTCTACGGTGACCACGAGATGGTAGCCAACGCCACCGGCTGCTCGTCTATCTACTCAGGTTCAGTACCTTCTACTCCTTATACCACCAATGCCAAGGGTCAGGGTCCGGCATGGGCCAACTCGCTCTTCGAGGACTTCGCTGAATTTGGCCTCGGCATGAGCATCGCCACAGAGAAGATGACCGACCGCGTGGCCGACATCATGGGCAAAATCAAGGAATGCCCCATGTGCTCTGACGAGATGAAGTCTCTGGCTCAGCTCTGGCTTGACAACCGCAACGATGCCAAGGTGACACGCGAGGTTGCCGACAAGCTCGTTCCCCTCGCCGAGGCTTGCGGCTGTGACAACAGCAAGGCTCTCCTCGAGGTCAAGGGCTATATAGCCAAGCGTTCGCAGTGGATCATCGCCGGCGACGGTGCCGCATATGACATAGGTTTCGGAGGTCTTGACCACGTGCTTGCATCGGGCAAGAATGTCAATGTGCTCGTGCTCGACACCGAGGTTTACTCCAACACCGGCGGCCAGTCATCTAAGGCGACACCTATCGGCGCCATCGCCAAGTTTGCCGCATCAGGCAAGCGTGTGCGCAAGAAAGACCTCGGTCTGATTGCCACTACCTACGGCTACGTCTACGCCGCCCAGATAGCCATGGGAGCTGACAACGCGCAGACCCTCAAGGCCATCCGCGAGGCTGAGGCTTACGACGGACCTTCGATCATCATAGCTTACTCACCCTGTATCAACCACGGTATCCGCAAGGGTATGGGCAAGTCACAGGAAGAGGAGCGTGAAGCTGTAGAATGCGGCTACTGGCATCTGTGGCGTTACAACCCCGCTCTGGAGATGGAGGGCAAGAATCCGTTCTCTCTCGACTCCAAGGAGCCCAACTGGGACCTCTTCGAGGACTTCCTCAAGGGCGAGGTGCGCTACGCATCGGTGCTCAAGCAGTATCCTGCCGAGGCTGCCGAGCTCTTTGCTGCCGCCAAGGCCAACGCACAGTGGCGCTACAACAACTACAAGCGTCTCTCTATGGCCAACTGGGGTACAGAGCCCGAAGCCATCGTGAAGTAAACGACACTAATCCGTCATAAATCCAAAGCCCTGCCCGGCAAACATGCGCCAGGCAGGGCTTTTTGTGTTGCAAAACCGCCGATTATGTGTAGATTTGTAATCTATTAACTAAATATGATGACAATATGGTAAAACTGATGGATAGAGAGGATAAAATTACTGCCATATGGATTGTAGTAGCATGGGCAGTGCTTATTGTGGCGATGTGTATATGGCCGGATTTTTTCACGCAGCAGCTCTTTGAGAGCACCGCAGCTCTGTGGGTCACCATCGGGGCCATGACTGTCGTATCGTTTTTCTTGCCGGCATTCGTGAGGAAGCTGCGCGGCAAGTGAGAGTCGTAAATGCTTGAATGGCGTCGTTATGTAGTAGGGACATGCCATGGCATGTCGCCTCAAGCTTTGCAAATGAGGTGGCTGCGTCAGCAGACATGCCATGGCATGTCCCTACTACAAGGGGTGCATTCCCTAAGTTAGTGGCATGTCCCTACTGCGATGAGTGCATTTCCTTAAGTTAGTGACGTGCGGTGTGGTTATGTGGGGGAATTTGGTTAATTTTGTGTGGTGAAATACGTGTCAACCAAAAAGGGCGTTGATGCGTTATAGCTATGCAACGAGCCGGACGGATACACAGTCCGCGCAATTCATCATATTAATTGACAGATATGCTGCCCCTGCAACTTATCAATCCCTTGCCAAAAGACTCCGTCCCGGAGATACCGGACCCCAAACAGGAGCTGGAGATGCTGAAATCGCTCCCTCTGGACGAGGTCATGGATAAACTGGTTAACGCTGCCGCCGAGTTTGCCATACATCTCGCCGTGGCGATAATCGTGTTCTATGTGGGACGTTTCATCATCAGGAAAATCTACAAGGTCATCGGGACCATCATGGTGCACCGCAAGGTGGACCGCAGCCTGACTACCTTCATTCTGTCGCTGGTCAACATAGTGCTGTATTTCATCCTGTTTATTACCGTGATAGGTATTCTGGGACTGGAGACCAGCTCGTTCCTGGCCATTTTCGCCTCTGTGGGCGTGGCCATAGGTATGGCCCTGAGCGGCACGTTGCAGAATTTTGCCGGCGGAGTGCTGATACTGCTGCTGAAACCCTACAAGATAGGCGACTACATAGAGGCGCAGGGTTATGCCGGCACCGTCAAGGAGATACAGATATTCCACACCATCATCACCACCTACGACAACAAGTCGATAATCATACCCAACGGCGGCCTGTCGACCGGCAGCATCAACAACTGGAACCGCGAGGCCTACCGCCGTGTAGACTGGACCATCTCTATCAGCTACGGCGACGATGTGGCGACGGCGCGTAAGGTCATAACAGACATATTGCTCGCCGACCATCGTGTTGTCAAGGAATATGTGGAGGACCATGCCGCGCAGCTGGCCGAGGAAGCCGCCGAGGAGGCTCAGCAGGAGGCCGCTGACGAAGAAGCCGCCGCCGAAGCCGAGGAGAAGCAACACAACTGGGTGTGGAGGCTGTTTCACCGGCGGCGCAAAGCCATAGCGGCACGTATCGAAAGCATCAGTGAGGAGCACCGCACACGCATCGAGCATTATAACCCACGCATCAAGCGGCATCCGGAGGTGGTGCTTGACACCATGGCTGATTCAAGCATCAACCTCAAGGTCAGAGCCTGGACACGCACCTCCGACTACTGGACGGTATATTACGAAATGAACGAGACCTTCTACAACGAGCTTCCCAAAGCCGGCCTCTCGTTCCCCTTCCCCCAGATGGATGTGCATATCGACCATCCCTCAGAATCATAAATATCTCTTACACGTTTCAACACCATCATCACATGAAAATCTTCTGCCATCTGTTGACTGTCATGGCGCTGGGCGCGGCGGCATTGTCAATCCCCAACACGGCCTCTGCCGCTGACCATCTCACCACCATAGGCATCGAGAGCGGTTACGTCAGCCGTAATACATCGGCTTATGCCGGAGTGTATATGAGGTATCAGTTCTCTGATTTCTTCGCCCTGAAGCCCCATGTGGATTTCGTCATCCGCAATAAGGAGCAGGATGCTTTCATCGTCAATTTCGACGGACAGTTTTCGCTCCCCATACATGCCGAGAAGCTCAATGTCTATGGCATAGCCGGCATAGGGTTCTCGTCATGGAACATCAAGGAGCTTAACGACGAGGGCGAGCTTGACATGCGCCGCCACGGAGGCATAGGATTCGACCTCGGCGCGGGGGTGGGATATAATGTCAGCAGCAGTCTGCGTCTGGCGTTAGAAGCCAAGGCCAATCTGGTCAAACATTACACCACCGCCCTCGTCGGAGTGTCGATAGGATATAATTTCTGATATTATTCAGTCAGGTCAGCCGGGAGGGTAGGCATCGCTCCGGCTTGTGTGCACACATAGGCCGATACCTCCACGGCGCGGCGGTGAGCCTCGGCCACGGGCATCCCTTTGAGCGTGCAGGCTATGAATGTGGCGGTGAAGGAGTCGCCGGCGCCTACCGTGTCAGCAACATCCACCTTGGGAGTGGGCTGGAACGACACGTTGCCGGGAGTAAACACGTAGCTGCCGTTGATGCCGCAGGTCAGTATGAGCATCTGCAGATTGTATTTGCCAAGGAGTATCCAGCACTTGTCCTGAAGGTCGATGCCCGGATAGCCGAACATGCGGCTGACCACGACAAGCTCCTCGTCGTTGATTTTAAGTATGTTGCACTTCTGCATGGAGTTGCACAGGATTTCCTTGTTGTAGAATCCCTGGCGCAGATTGACGTCAAATACTTTTAGGGCTCCCTTTTCGGGCATCGCGTCAATGAAGCGGTTGATGGTGTTGCGTGACACGATATTGCGCTGGGCGAGCGATCCGAAGCACACGGCACGTGTGCGCGAGGCCAGGAAGTCAAGGCGTGCGGTGTAGGGGATGTTGTCCCAAGCCACGTTTTCCTTGATTTCATATTGGGGTATGCCGGCCTGGTCTATCTCCACCTGTACGGTGCCGGTAGGATAGGGTACTTTCTCTATGAGGTGGTTGACGCCTTTGCGGTCGAAGTTTTCCAGAAGCTCCTCGCCGAGAGCATCGTCGCCGATGGCACTGACGGCGCAGCTGTCAAGCCCGAATTGCGACACATGGTATGCGAAATTGGCCGGGGCACCCCCGATTTTCTTGCCGTCGGGCAATACGTCCCACAGGGCTTCTCCCATACCTACGATTACATCTTTGTTGATATTGTTGTCCATAGTATAGATAGTTGTTTTATCTGATTTTGAGGGTGTAGTAAAGGAGGTATGCCACTCCTACGGTCATCACGGCGATGGCTCCGATCTGCCCTACGGCGTCAGCTGCGTAGCCCATGGCCAGGGGGAATACCGTGCCTCCGAAGAGACCCATGATCATAAGGCCCGATACCTCGTTTTTCTCCGTAGGCGAAGCTGTCAGGGCCTGGGCGAAGATTACCGAGAACACATTGGAGTTGCCGAAGCCTATCATGGCTATGCCGGTGTAGAGGAGCATAAGCGAGTCGCATGTCATCAGCAGTATCATGGCGATGAACATCAGGGCCACGCTTATGCCGAAGAAGATGCGCGGCGAGATGACACGCAGGGCAAACGCGCCGAGGAAACAGCCGGCTGTGCGGAATATGAAGTATATGCCTGTGGCAAATCCGGCCTCTTCAAGCGGCAGACCGATGCGCTCCATGAGGATTTTGGGAGCGGTGGTGTTGGTGCCTACATCTATGCCCACATGGCACACGATGCCGAGGAAGCAGAGCAATATGAACGGGCGTCCGAGCAGCTTGAGGCACTCTTTGATGCCCGATGCGCGGTCAGGACGCTCCTCGACGATGGGGGTCGCGCCGAGCACGGCCACCGAGATGATGCTGACGGCTGCATAGATGACAAACAGCACGCGCCATCCCAGGCCGAACACAGGCAGATAGGTCGTGGCTCCCCACGCGGCTATGATGGGGGCGAGGAAGGATGCTATGGCTTTGACAAACTGTCCGAATGTCAGCGTGGAGGCCAGACGGTCGCCGCCGATTAGGTTGGTGACAAGCGGATTGAGCGATGTCTGCATGATGGCGTTGCCTATGCCCAGAAGCGAGAAGGCGAGGAGCATCGTCATGTAGCCTTCGCCGGTCAGCGGCAATATGAGCGACACAGCTGTGACGGCAAGGCTGAGGAGCACCGTGCGCTTGCGTCCGATGCGGTTCATCAGCATGCCGGTGGGCACGGAGAATATCAGAAACCAGAAGAATACAAGCGAGGGAAACAGGTTGGCCTGAGAGTCGGTCAGTCCGAGGTCTTTCTGCACATAGTTTGATGCAGTGCCCACAAGGTCCACAAAACCCATGGCAAAGAAGCAGAGCATCACGGGTATCAGCTGCATCAAGGAGCTGCGGCGCCCCATGGCGATAGATTGTGTAGTATCCATAGTATTTAATGTGTTTATGCGTTATTTTGAAGGTGTCAGGGGGTATATCTTCAGGTTGCGTATCTCCGCTTTGCCTCCGGAGGAGCTGAGGGAGAGGGTGGTGTAGGGCGAGGTGGGGAATACGGTGTTGGTCATCACGCTGCGGCCATCGTCGGCAAACAGTTCGATGCTCGAGCGGTCAACGTAGATGCGCAGACTGACAGTGCGGTCGGCAGTGAAGAGGGGCGCGGTGGTGACGGCAGGGAAGTCTTTGCTGAAATCGGTCAGTCCGCTGTTGCGGCGGTCAAACGAGATGGTGCGTGCTGCGGCATCATAGGTGACGGTTACAGATTCGTTGGCCTTGTTGCCAATCGTGAGGGCCACTTCGCTTGACTTGGCCGGGTCTATTTCGAGAGTTATCTCGCATATGCCGTCGTTGGCGGCAGGAAGGGCGAATGTGCGCGGTTTGTTGCCGACGCTCATATGCGATGCCGATGTGACAGGTTTTGCACGCATGGCAAGCAGTTCGGGCGAGGGAGCGGAGGAGAGGTAAAGCTGTCCGTCAGCACCGCTGAAGAGTCCCATCTCGCGCGGCAGGGTGTTTGCGCTCCTGTACTGGAGGGTGGGGGCTTCGGCGGCATACTGCCAGTTGCTCATCCATCCGATTACGGTGCGCCGTCCGTCGGGAGCGTCGCTCCAGCTGACAGTAGCATAGTTGTCCTTGCCGTAGTCGAGCCATTTCGTAGGCACTTTGCCCTCGGCATCGGTGTCGGGCGTGAACGTCTTGCCGTCAAAATCGCCTGTGAAATACTGTGTGGCACTTCCGCCGAAGGGGCCGCCGGGATTGATGTTGCACAGCAGCACCCATTTCTTCTTGCCGGTGCCGGGTACGGGCAGTTCGAACAGGTCGGGGCATTCCCACACGCCGTCCTGGCATCCGAGACCTTTGCCGAAGCTGCTCTGGAGCGTCCAGTCCTTGAGGTCGGGTGATGTGAATATGAGCATCTCGTGGTCAAGGGCATGAGCCAGCAGCATCACCCACTGCTGTGTGGGGGCGTGCCAGAACATGTTGGGGTCACGGGCTTCGCTCTCCATGGTGAGGATGGGGTTGCCCGGGTATATGTTGAATGTCGTGCCGTCATCGGTGCTCCACGCGAGACTCTGGGTCTGGCTGACATCGGCTGAGGTATAGAGGGCTATTACAGCGTTTTTGCCAAACCCGGCAGTCCCGGCGGAGTCGACAACGCAGCTTCCGCTGAACACTAATCCTAATCCATTGGGTTCTATCGCCTCCGGCTCGGGCTTCCAGTTGATGAGGTCGGTGGAGGTGGAGTGCCCCCATGAGAGATTCTGCCACTTCGAGCCGTAGGGATTGTGCTGGTAGTAGAGATGCCATACGCCGTCCTTGTAGAACATGCCGTTGGGGTCGTTCATCCATCCGTATGATGGGGTGTGGTGGAAGAGCGGACGGTATTTTTCACGGTTGGAGATGTCAAATGTGTCTGACAGGGCTATGCTGGTCCAGCATGCGTCCTCCTTGGCTTCGCGGATGCTTGAGCGGCCCTGGGGTGTTATGACATTGAACGTCACGGTGTGACCCTTGTAGGGGGTGAGATCCACCGGCACGTGGTAGTCTACCTTGCTTTTGGCCAGTCTGACTGTCAGTGTGCGTTCCTGTTTGCCGTCAAGCAGCAGATGGAGCCGAGACTCATCGCCGGCATCTTCTACGGGCAGCAGGAGATAGCGTCCGTCGCCGGTGACACGTATGAGTGAGTTGTTGACTCCGAGATGGTCTATGACTACTCCGCTGTCGGCGGAGGCAGATGCGGCGAGAGCCGACAAGGCCAGCATCGGGGCGGCTAAGATGGTAAGCTTATTCATTGTGGTCAGATATGTGTTTGATATGGTTTGCGATTCTGATGCAAATCTACATTATTTGCCTGTGGAGGCCATATAACAAAAGGCGCATAGTATGTAAGATATGTTGCATAGGGCGATTTTTAGGCGTAAAGGCTACGAGATTACTAATAAAAAGTCTAAATTTGTAAGAAAAGAGCCTATCATGCTAAAGATACCTGTATAAAAAATCACCATGAAAATTCTGTATTGGATTACGAGCATATTGCTCCTAAGCGTGACTCTTACGGGATGCCACCAGGAGAAGAAATGGCGCATAGGGGTGTCGCAGTGCAGCAGCGATGACTGGCGTGACAAGATGAACGGAGAGATAGATCGTGAGATGCTGTTTCACGAGGACGCCGAGGTGGAAATCCGCTCCGCTGATGACAACTGTCGCCGCCAGATTGACGATTTGCGTTATTTCGCCAACAACGGATTCGACATCATCATCGTGTCGCCCAACGAGGCCGATTCCCTGACTCCCGTCATCAAGGAGATATATGACCGGGGCATCCCCGTAATCATATTTGACCGCAACATCTACGGTGACAGCTACACGGCACGCATCGGTGTCGATGATGTGGGGCTGGGACGTGCTGCGGCGCGATATGCCCTCTCGGAGACCGGCCACGAGCCCAAGGCGTTGGAAATATACGGTCTGAAAGGCTCTACGCCGGCCGAAGACCGCCACAGCGGTTTCGCCGACGAGTTTATCCGCGGAGGCGGACGGCTGGCTGCCATAGGCTACGGCAAGTGGAATATGGACGATGCCGTCAGGGTCGTGGACTCGCTTCTTGACACCAACTCCGACATAGACGTAATATACTGCCACAATGACCGCATGGCCATAGGGGCGGCGGAGGTGGTGCGCCGACACGGCCTGGATGATGTCAAGATAGTAGGCATAGACGCAGCCCCCGAGATAGGCATCAAGGCGGTGGCCGACGGTGTCATAGATGCGACATTTCTGTATCCTACCGAGGGTCACAAACTGATACAGACGGCTCTCGCCATACTGCGCGGTGAGCCGTATGAGCGTGACGAGATAATCCCGGCGGCATCGGCTGTGGACAGCTCCAATGCCGACATACTGTTGCTACAGAACGCATCGCTGGCCGAGGAGACGGCCAAGATGGAGCTCCTCAAATCGCAGGTTGACGACTACTGGACGAAACACTCTGCCCAGACCACGCTGTTCTATGCCCTGATAGCCATATTGGTGCTGGTGTCGGGTGTGCTCTTCCTGTTGCTGAGGACTTTCTGGCAGCACCGCCGCCATCAGACCGCGCTGATGGAGCAGAATAAGCTCCTGGAGCTGGAACGTGACAAGCAGAAAGAGCTCAACGAACAGCTTAATGCTGCCACGCAGTCAAAGCTGGCATTTTTCACCAACGTGTCACATGACCTGCGCACTCCGCTCACTCTCATAGCCGAGCCGGTGGAACAGATGACCCGGGCCGGCAACCTGACCGAGCAGCAGCACACGCTGATGAGGATAGCCGACAAAAATGTCAGGATACTGCGCCGTCTCATCAACCAGATTCTTGATTTCCGCAAATATGAAAACGGCAGACTGACCCTCGCGCTCGAGGAGGTGGATGTCAGGTCGCTGGTGGACGAGTGGGTGGAGGCGTTCAGGCCTCTGGCACGTAAGCGCGACATAAAGCTGACTGTGGAGTGCTCCGGCGAAGTGCCCCCGTCCATGGCACTGGATGTGGAGAAGATGGAGCGTGTGGTGTTCAATATCGTCTCCAACGCATTCAAATACACTCCTGACAACGGCACCATCATTGTCAGAGCCGGCATTGATGGCGGCTCGCTGGTGATAGAGGTGGCCGACACCGGCAAGGGTATCGCCGTGGATGACATCGACAAGATTTTTGACCGTTTCTATCAGGTCGACAAGGTGCGTCCACAAGGCTCAGGCATAGGGCTGTCGCTGGCCAAGGCATTCGTAGAGCTTCACGGAGGCCGGATTTCGGTTAGCAGCGTGCCGGGCGAGGGGTCGGAGTTCAGAGTGGAGATTCCTGTGACCCATGTGGCCTCTGAGGCCGTAGAGTCCGCTCGTGTCGCCTCCGGGCAGCCTGACGAGATAGATGCCGAATTGGGAAGCATAGAGCCGACGGATGCCGATGCTGACGATGGCAAGCCGCTGCTGCTGGTGATAGATGACAATGCCGACATGCGTCTGCTCGTAGCGTCGCTGATGAAGGACGAGTACCGCATAGCCACCGCTGCCGACGGACGTCAGGGACTGAAAGCCGCCGCCCGGTATGTGCCCGACCTGATAATATGCGATGTGATGATGCCGGTGATGGACGGCCTGGAGTGCTGCCGCCAGCTCAAATCCGAGATTTCCACCTCGCATATCCCTGTGTTGCTGCTGACAGCCTGTGCCATGGACGAGCAGCGCGTGGAGGGCTATGACAGCGGTGCCGACGGCTATCTCTCCAAGCCGTTCAATGAAGCGGTGCTGAAGTCACGTTGCAGAAGCCTCGTGGCCAACCGCAAGCGCATCCATGACCTGTGGAGCGGTGCTCACACAGCCGCCCCGGCAGAAGCCACGCCTCGCAAAAACGCTCCCTCGGGTAGCGGCGCAGCTGACATCGACAACGATTTCTACAGCCGCTTCATCGACGTGTTCCAACGCCGCATGGGCGAAGCCGAGCTGAGCGTCGACACCCTCGCCGCAGAGATGGGTCTGGGCCGCTCGCAGCTCTACCGCAAAATCAAAGCCCTTACCAATTACTCCCCGGTGGAACTGATGCGCAGTCTGCGTCTGCGTCAGGCACGCTCGCTGCTGACCTCCACCGACAAGACCATCAGCGAGATAGCCTACGAAGTGGGCTTCTCCTCCCCGGCCTACTTCACCAAATGCTACAAAGATGCCTACGGCGAGACCCCCACAGAGCTGCGTGACCGCCTGGCATGATACCCTCTAAAACACAGCGACGTCACATGCCGGAGACATGTGACGTCGGAGATGTACAGGGCGTCAAGATTTGTGGGGTTTATCTGACGATGAATTTCTTGCCGTCGGCGATATAGATGCCGGCAGGGAGGGTGGTCATGGCTTCTTCGGCAGTTATGCCTGAGGCCACGAGTGTGCCCTGGAGATTATATATGTTTGAGAGTGTGGCGTTGTCGGCGATGGTAATGTCATCGATGCTTGAACCGTTCTTGTCCCTCAAGGCTATGGCCGTGATGTTGAAGGGGCGGCCTCCTTCGGGGTTGGCCTGTACCATCAGTGTGTTGACATCAGCCAGCGACTGTGCTACGTCGATATTGGCGAGGTCTACCGTAGCCATGCGAAGGGTGTGGGTAATCTGGTCGTTGTTGGCCCAGAGAGTTTCGGGATTCCACTTGGTGAGCACTTTCATGAAATATCCGTCAAAGGCTTCGTTGTCATCCGACAGGTATATATCCATGTATTGCTGGCCGTCGTATTTGTCAAAAGCCGTCTTGAAAAGCTCGAGAGTGTTCCAGTTTTCCACCCAGAAATATCCGCCCCATATGGCGCCTTCGGGCATCTTGAAGCCGTCATTGCATACGCTGACATTGGTGACGGTGAATTTAGCTCCGCAGATTTCCATGCCGTATTGTTTCAGATTGTCAAGCATGTCGGCGGTGATATAGGCTTTGAAGTCGGCGGTGTTGTCACCCAATATGGTGTAACGTGTCCCCGGGAGCCATTTGCCGTCAGCTTTTAGCTCGATGACATCGGTAGTCTGCGAGAATGTGATGTAGATATAGTTTCCTACATTTACGCCGTCGGCGAAGTCTGATGCCGGGATGGTCAGAGTATTTGCCCATGTCACTTCTACAGGCTCTCCCGAGTAGAGTTCCTTGACTGTGTCTTGAGCTGAGGCAGTGAAGGATGCGGCCATCGCAATAGCGGTGGCAAGAAAGAGATGTTTCATAAAACGCGGTTGGTTTGTTAGAGTTTGGAAATATTTAGGTTCGTGACTGAAATTTCACCGCCGTAGCTGTTGACTGACCAGCAGTTGCGCGGCATGCCGTAGATGCGCGTCGTGTAAGCTACAGTCTCGTTGATGTAGAGGGTCATCACCGAGTTGTCGGTTACGATGGTGACATTGTACACGCCGTCTATCGGAGTGTTGAAGTTGTAGCCGTCGGTATTGGGGACGAAGCCCATGCCACCCTCTTCCTCGTAATTGATTTTGCGGATGCTTTCGCTTTCGGGGTTGACGATGATAGAGTAGAACTTCTCGGAGTCAATACCGCGGGCAAATGAGAATCCGAATTTATCCCACGGTGAGGAAGTGGTGAGGATGAATGAAATACGGTTTTCGGTGCCGAGGCGCGGCATCAGTTTGTGCTCGTCGCCCGAGAGGGTGAAGTCTGCCTCTTTGCGGGCCTGTGACAGCAGGGATGCTATCGCAGGGACCTCGCCGAGTCTGAGGGTGCCGTCGGGGTTCTGTATCAGTTTGTGTGCCACGAGGTTTCCGGCCCAGTCGGCATTGCCGATGTTGCTGCTGCCGGCTCGTGTGGCGCACCAGCCCCATATGTATCTGTTGGTGCCGTCAGATGCGGTCTTGCCGGCGTAGAATCCTCGCGAGTCCAGGAAGCCCTCCTTGTTGTCGGGCCATATGCCGGCATCATTGGCTGTGCATGCTTTCAACTCGTCAAGGGTGCGGCCTTTGAAATATTGCACGCGGCGAATAGCGTCATGCTGCTCAGAGTAGACCAGATACCACCAGTCGCCCATCTTGAAAAGGTCGGGGCACTCATAGAAGCGGTCCCACATCATGGTCATGAATACCCCGGCCGACTCCCAGTTGAGCAGATTGGCCGATGTGTATTCGGCCAGAACGCCTTTGCCGTTGAGACGGGTTGACACGAGCATGTGGAAGATGCCGTCGTCAGCTTTGAATACAAACGGGTCACGGAAATCGACGTTGCTGTAGGTGTCGCCGCCGGTGATGAGGAGTTCGCGGTTCTTCTCCCAGTGTCTGAAGTCACGTGAGGTGGCGAGCATCACAGCCTCGGTGATGCCGCTTGTCGATGCCGCATTGGGCGAGTGTGCGGTATAGAAAGTGTAGTAAGTGCCATCGTGGTAGATGGTGGATCCGGTGCCGAGGGCGGCATCAAGCTCGGTTTCGCTTCCGCAGTGTATCAGTTCGCCCAGCGAAAGATAAGATGCGGCGTCAGAGGTGGATACACACCATATGGGATGGTAGGTGAGCGGCTGGTTGGGACGGTAGTCCTGCAGGTACATGATTTTGAAATCCCTCTCTACAGGGTCAAAGAATGGCATGGGGTCGCCGACATAGCCTACGTAGGGCTTGTAGTATATCTTCTGGCTCATGCCCTCGTCAGTGTCGAGGTACATGTAGCTGCTGTCGAGATTCTTGTCGGTCAGTACGGGCTCATCATCGCTGCAGCCCGTCAGTGTGGCCGCTACGGAGACCAGCAGTGCGAATGGAAATATCATATTGTGCTTCATGATTACAGTGGATTTGCGTTATTGACAAAGATAGTTGATGATATTCTTGGTCAGTTGGATGGTGTTTTGCCTGTAAGGATTGTCGGTGTTGTTCTTGTCATACCACTCGTAGGCAGGTGTGCCGACGGTGATGACGCGGCCCGAGGTGAATCCCTTGAGGGCTTCGTAAGGTTCGAACTCTGCGATGGTCACCCGGTTGAAGTCATAATCGTGGCCTGATGCAAGGGCTTTCGCGCCTGTACGCTCTTCCCAGCCGGCCATGGAGCCGTAGGGGTCCCAGTCAACGCCCCACTGGAGTGTACGTCCGGTGTTGGAGCATCCTTCGGCGAGGAGTATTATACGGTTGTCGGCATCGGTGGCTATGCCCTCGTAGATGGGGTGTGACTCATGTCCGGTGATGGTGAATCCGAGGTCGCTTGTCAGGGTCTGGTAGCCGTCGCCGCCAAACATGTTGTTGGGGCTCTGCTGGTCACGGGCTATGCGCCATACATCGTTGATGTAGCGTGCTCCGTCGCGCGATGCGAGTATTGCTCCGCCTCTGAGCCAATAGCCGTTGAATATGTCTCTTGAATCCCAAAGCTGTCCGGGCCAGTCGGTCCAGTCGAAGTGGCACCAGATCATCTTGAAGTCGCTCAGCTTCACACGACCGTCGATGAGGTCCTGGATGGATACATACCTGGTGTTGGGTACGTTCTCGAGCATCCAGCGGCAGGCAGCCTTGGCTTCTTCGCCGAGACCCTCGAGTGTGGAGGCGTTGCCGATAAAGGCTTTAGGCTCCTGTGACATGTCATCCGGCACGACAGTAACAGTGTACTCGATTACGGCGGTGCGCTGTGTGGCTATGAATTTCACCGGCTGGGTGAAATCAAGCAGAGAACCTGATTCAGGGGTGACAGTGGTGCCCTCGTTGACTGTGAATGATACCTGCATGGCTGTCACGTCGGTATTTCTCGGGACGAAGCACTGTATGGTACGGGCGAAATTGTCTATTGTGCCGGAGTATTTGCCGTCGACGGTGAAGGTAAGGAACTCTACATTGTCATGCTTGACCGACAGGGTGTAGGAGGTCTGTACACTGCCGTTGGTGACTTTGATGGCACGGGGTACTGTGCCGTCAAACTCGGTGCCTACAGGGTAGTCGCACCATGCGCCGTCGCTCAGCGTGATGGCATCGACATGAAGCTTGGTCAGGTCCACATCGGTGGATACGTTGACGCTTACCACCTTGGCTGTGTGGTCTATGACGCCCTTGAAGCCGTTGATGGTGATGGACTCTATGGCGGTGTCACCGCTGAGAAGCAGCCCGGAATCTTTGTCGTCATCGCATGACAGCAGCACGGTCGATACTGCCGCGATCAGCATGACGTATATGGATTTGATGAAAGTTTTCATAGTGTGGATGTGTGGGAGTGTTTTTTACCAGTTGCCGATGTTCTGCTTGTAGTGGCCGTTTGATGCGCTAAGCTGAGAGAACGGTATCGGGAGGTATTCGTTTTTGTTAGGAGTGAAGTTGGCTATCGCATAGATGGAGCAGTTGTCGGCTTCGTCGGCGTAGTATTGGTTGAGCACCTGGTCGGCTTCGCCCCAGCGCACGAGGTCAAAGAAGCGTTCGCTTTCCATGGCCAGCTCCAGACGGCGTTCGAATTTGACTATTTTCAGAGCCTCCTCCTGAGAGTAGCTTCCGTTGTAGGGGCTTATGTTGATTCTTACGCCGTAGAGCTGCTCGTAGTCGGAAATCATGCCGGTGCTCTGACGGGCACGGTTGCGGAGCGAATTGACTATGTTGATGGCCTCGGAGATGCCCTGGTTGAGCTGCACGAGGGCTTCGGCGCGTATCAGGAGGATGTCGGCGTAGCGAAGCACGATGCGGTTCATCGGAGAGCCCCACCAGCCGCCTTTGACGAGGTATTCGCTTTCGGGGTCTACGTTTTGTTTCAGGGTCACATAGTAGCCGTAGAGGCCGTTGCTTCGGCTCCATGTGGCGGTCTTGTCCATGATGAAGTCCTTGTTGAACATATAGGGAGTGCCGGGCATGCCTATTGTCAGGAACAGGCGCGGGTCGGCGTAGTCGCTGGCCATGTCATAGTCACGGGCATTGAAATTGTCGATGAATGGCAGACCGTTGGCGTCGGTCTTGAATGCGTTGACAAGATTCTGGCTCGGCTTGTAGAAGTCGCATCCGCCGTCGGTCACTCCGGGGATGTTTGGGACTATCAGACCGTAGGACCAGTTGCAGTTGCCGTGGTTGGTGCCATCGTTAAATGAGTACTGCATGGCCCATATCGACTCAGGACCGTTTTCAAATATCGGCTCCGGACGGAAATTGTTGTGGAAATCGGGAGCGAGGGCGCAAGCCGAAGCTGCCATGATGGAGGGGTCGGTGTACTTGATGACGTTGAGCAGGTCTTCGCGGTCTATCGAGGTGACCTGGTTTGACATCGGGTCATCCTGTCGGTAGGCTTTGTAGAGATAGGTCTTGGCCATGAAAGCAGCCGCGGCGGCACGGTTGGGGCGGCCGATTTCGTCCTGTATCTCAGGAAGGGTATCAAAGGCGAATTTGAAGTCGTCGATGATTATCTGCCAGCCCTGGTCGTTGCTGTAGAGCGTGTTCTCAAGATTGTTGTAGTCCTCGGGTGACATGGTGGCGTCTATGGCGAAAGGAATGTTTTTGTACAGGCGCTTGAGCAGGAAGTGTCCGTAGGCGCGGAGGAATCTCATCTCGCCTATGCGCTGGTCACGCAGCGGATACTCATCCATCTGCTCGAGCACGGCAAGAGCGGTGTTGGCGCGAGAGATGACTTGGTAGAGGCGGTTCCACATGTCGGAGATGTTCCAGTTGGTGGTCATGATGCCCTGGGATATTTCAAGTGCGTGGAACACATCGCCGTCCTCGGTGCCGTTGCCGCCTTTGTAGGCGTCATCGCTGCGGACATCGTAGTTCCACATCGAGAACGACGAGTTGATGTCTTCGATGGAAATCCATCCGGCATAGGCCGAGATTACAAGGTTTTCCACATATTCGGGGTTGCCTACCTGTTCCTGATCCAGTACTCCCTGGGGCTTGGGGTCTTCGAGGAAGTCGTTGCAGCCGGTCGTCAGGAGAGACATTGCGATGGCTGCGGCATATATAGTCTTTTTCATTTGCGTTGGTTGTTAGAAAGTTGCATTAAGTCCGACAGTCACGTTTGTGGGGATAGGGTAGCCGTAGTTGGGGTTTTCGGGGTCTACGCCTGTGAAGTTCTTGCTCTTGATGGTCAGCAGATTCTGGGCACTGACATAGAAGCGCAGCTTCTGGAGCTTTAGTTTGGATGACAGTTTGGAGGGTATTACGTAGCCAAACTGTATGTTGCGGAGCTTGAGATACGAGCCGTTTTCGACATAGAATGTGGAGACTCGCTTCTCGTTGTTGATGTCCGAGCGGCTGAGCGCAGGTATCGAGGAGTCTGGGTTCTGGGGTGTCCACGCATCCAGCAGACGCTCGCCTTTGTTGAGGAATCCGATGTTGAGTCCGCTCCATAGGTCGGTCTCTTTCTTGAGGTCGGAGATTACGTCCTGGCCCTGTGACCCCTGCCAGAACATCGAGAAGTCGAAGTCCTTGTATTGCAGGTAGACGTTGAGGCCGTAGGTGAAGTCAGGTGTCGGGTCAAAAATCCACTGCTGGTCCTTCTCGTCGATTACGCCGTTGCCGTCAAGGTCGCGCCAGCGTATGCGGCCGGGGGCTGCGCCTTCCTGTATGGCGTGGTTGTCGACTTCGGCCTGGTTGCGGAATATCCCGTCGGCCACGTAGCCGGCCTGTGCGCCGTTAGGATGGCCTATGACGCTGAATACGCCGTTGCCGCCGAAAGTGCCGTTGGCTGCCACTGTGGCCGGCAGGGCTGTGATTTTGTTGCGGTAGGCTGATATGTTGCCTGTGACTTCGTAGTGCAGACCGTAGGAGGTGTCGTTACGGTAACCGATGTTGAGTTCCACACCTTTGTTTTCCACTTCACCGGCGTTGATCCACTGCGAGGACCCCTCGCCCATGGCTGCGATGCCGGCCATCTGCACGAGGATGTCGGAAGTCTTCTTGTAGTAGACGTCAAACGAGCCGAACAGACGGGAGTTGAGCATAGACCAGTCAAGACCGGCATTATACTGCGTGGTGGTCTCCCACTTTATGTCGGGGTTGCCTATCTGGTTACGTTTGAATCCTGACTGGAGTATCGAGCCGCCGTTGGTGCCGGCTATGTCATAGGATGTGCCGTAACTCTGGCCGCCTGATTCGTTGACGCCGTAGTTAGGCACGTAGATGTAGTAGCGGGCGAGGTTGCTGATTTCCTGGTTGCCGGTCTGGCCCCATGAAAGTCTCAGCTTGAGGTCGTTGAGCCATGTCTGGTCTCTGAGGAATGACTCGTTGTTGATGCGCCATCCGGCAGAAACTGACGGGAAGGTGGCCCAGCGGTTGTTGGATCCGAATCGTGAAGAACCGTCATAGCGCAGTGTCAGGCCGAGCAGGTAGCGGTTGTCAAAGGCATAGTTGACCTTGCCGAAGAATGATACCAGGGAGAAGCCGTCGGCTGAGCCATAGGCTTGTGCCTGACCTACGCCGGCATCAGGCCACATGTAGTCGGGGTTTAACACTGCAAAGTCCATCTTGTAGCCTGAGAACCAGTTGGCTGACTCACGGTTAAGCTCCATGCCGGCGAGTGCATCGGCGTGGTGTTTGCCGAAGTCACGGCTGTAGTTGGCCACGAGATTCCACATCCAGCGTGTCCAGTGTTCCTGTTTGGCTTCGACAGCATTGGTCGATGTTGCCACGTTGCCCTCGGTGATGGGGTAGGTGAAGAACCTCTGCTGCTTCTGGGAGTAGTCAAGACCGAATGTCGTGCGGATATTCAGGCCTTCAAGGGGGTTGAGATTCACGTATGCGTCGCCGAAGAGTCGCCAGTAGGTGTAGCGGTTGTCTTTGTTGCGCACGAGGCGTGCCAGAGGATTCTCACGGTCGGGGTAGCCGCCTACCGGGCCGGCAAACTCTCCGTCGGTGGTGTAGACGGGAAGCGAAGGATTGGCCTGGAGTACGTTCTGGAGGAAACCTCCGGGAGCCTGGACTTCATCTGTGCGGTTGAGGGTGAAGTGCTCGCCGATGGTGAGGATTTTGTTAAAAGGCTTGAACTCGGTGTTCATACGGGCCGAGAAGCGTTCGAAATCGGTGTATTTGATTACGCCGAGGTTCTTGTAATATCCCAGAGAGAAGAATGCACTCAGCTTGTCGGTGCTTCCGCTGATTGAAAGGTTGTAGTTCTGGATGAAACCGGTGCGTGTCGTTTCGTCATACCAGTCAGTGTCGGCAGCCGGTGTCTTGCCGTTGGAATCAAGGTATTTGTTCATTGACATGGAGTGGAGCACGGGGTATCCGTTTGCGTCATATCCCCAGTCGTAACGGTAGCCGAGTCCGTTGGTGTTGGGGTCTTCGCCACCGTTGACATATGCCTGCCACATGGCGCGTCCGTAGCCCTCGGTATTGAGCACCTTCATCTTGTGGGTGTAGAACTGGGCGGCCACAGAAGCGTCAAGTGTGACTTTGAGTTCCTTGCCTTTCTTGGTGGTGATGATGATGACACCGTTGGCTGCGCGGGAGCCGTATATTGAAGCCGATGCGGCATCCTTGAGCACCTGTATGGATTCGATGTCGTTGGGGTTGAGTTCGTGCATGCCGCCCTTGGTGGGGACTCCGTCTATGATATAGAGAGGGTCGTTGTTATTGAGCGTGCCGACACCGCGGATGCGCACGGTGGCTGCTCCGCTGGGGTCGCCGGTGGCGGTGATGTTCATGCCCGGCACACGTCCCTGTAGGGCTTTCATTGGGTTGTTTTCGTTTTGCTTGGCCATCTCATCCACGTTGACCGATGTTATGGCTCCCGTCACATCCACTTTGCGCTGGGTGCTGTAGCCTACTACCACTACTTCGTCGAGCACTGCGCTGTCGTCTTCAAGTTCTATTGTCATTTTCGGCTCCGCCATGACCGTCTTGGTCTTGTAGCCGATGTAGGAAACGATGAGGTTGGCACCTTCGGGCACGGTTATTTCAAAGTTGCCGTCAAGGTCTGTAGCTACACCGCCGGGACCTTCGACACCGCATACCACGCTTGCCCCTATGAGGGGTTCCTGGTCGGATGCTGAAACAACAGTCCCATGCACAATGATGTTCTGTGCTTGCGCCACGATTGCCATGATGGATAGCAATAGTCCACTGAGAAATGTTCTTTTCATTTTATTAGATGTTTTTGAGAGTGTTTATGGCGCAAAATTAGCATAACGGTTCTGCTATATCCTATAATTGATGTTGTGATGACTATAAAAAATCGCTCTATGCACGTTTTTTGATACTTAATAGCCGTTTTTTGATATGATGCACAGCAATCAGCCCCGGCGCACGTACATGCACCGGGGCTGATAGGGGCTGCTATGAAAAAGTTAGAGCGGAGAGGGGAGGGGTCAGCGGATGGCTATCTTCTCGCTGCGGCCGTTGTGGCGGTGGATGTAGATGCCGGGGGTGAGGTTGTCGGCATCTACGCGCACGCCTTGGAGGGTGTAGTATTCTACGGGGCGATTGCTGTCATAGTTGTCGATGGCTATGTCATCTATGGCAAGACCGTATTTGTCCCAGTTGAAATATTCCCAAAAAGAAGCCTTGCTGAATTGTGATGCAAGTTCGGGTTTTACATTGACTACGGCTTTATCGTATATTTCGTGGTTGAATGTGTTGTCTAATTCCGGTACATGGGACGTGTAGCAGTCTATACGGCGTACGTTGATTGTCTCATCGCCGCCGAATGCGGATTTGTCAATCTTCTTGATGGTGGAGGGGAAGATTACCGTGGTGAGTTTGGGGCAATATTCAAAGCATATCTCTCCTATATAGGTAAGTCCTTCGTGGAGGATGTTGTCGGGGCTGATAGTAGTGACCCCGGTGCGGATAAACACGCCGTGGCCTATTGTGCGCAATGCGTTATTGGTGATTTTAAATGACTGCACGTTGGTGAGGCTGTTCTGGAATGAATAGTTGTCAATGGTTGCAATCGGGGCATTAATGGTCACTCTGGCAAGGTTCGGGCAGCCGCCGAAGCACCATTCGGGAATAACGGTCAGAGTGCCGTTGAGTATCAGGTCGGTCATTTGCTCGCAATCGTCAAAGCAGTTATTCCAGAGTTTGCTGAGCCTCTTTGGCCTCACAAGGGTGGATATTGGATTGCGTAAGAATGCAAATGCACCGATTTCAAGCGGACTGGTCCCCTCGGCGAAAGTAAGGGTTTTGAGCTGGGCTTCCTGGAAAGCGGATGCCCCGATGCCGGTGCATGAGGCCGGTATGGCGGCTGACTCCAATGAGGTCCACATGAAAGCATAGGGATATATCAGCTTTACGCTCGTGGGGATATTGCAGTATTTGAGGGTCTTCATGCCCACAAAGGCGCGTTGGCAGATTTCGGTGATGGTGTTGGGAAGCTCGACTCTCTGGAATTTGCAGGCATTCTTGTCGTTGACCGGGGGTTCGAAGCTATCGGTGGTGTGGGAGAAAGCCCCCTCGCCGATATATTTGACGGTGTATTTGACCTTGTCGACCGTGATGGTCTGGGGGATGACGAACGATTTACGCTTCTTGTCAGACGTGGAGGTGTCATTGACGCGGCGCACTCGGGCCACCTTCTCGGTCTTGTTGAGGGCGTAGGTCACCTGAATGGCCTTGCTCTCTCCGACGGTGGTGAAGCCGTTGAGTGTCACTTCTGCGGCCCGAGAGGTCAGGGCTACAGTGATTGCAGCGCATACGAGCGATGCGCAGCGGAGTAATGTAGAGAGATTCATTAAGTGGTTGGATTTTAGTAGGGACATGCCATGGGATGTCACTAACTTAAACAGTCGTTGATGCTTGAATGGCGTCATTATATAGTAGGGACATGCCATGGCATGTCGCCTGAAGCCATATTAATAGGGGTGTTGCGTTAGCAGACATGCCATGGCATGTCCCTACAGCTATGAGTGCATTTCTTAAGTTAGTGGCATTGTGCCATAGCATGCCTTTACAAGGTGATGTTTTACAGTTCTGATGACTCGAATTTGACTTCGGCCACCTTGCCTGAGGGCACACCTACGTAGCGGTAGAGGATGCCGTAGTTGGCGTCTTTGCAAGCCTGTACGATGGCCTTGATGTCCTTGGCGTTGCTGTGGATGGTCTGGGCGGTAGAGTTGCGGAGCTCTTCCATGTTCTCGTTGAGGTTGTCGATGATTTCGGGGTTGCGCTTCTCGTTCATCTCGAATGTATAGACGATGTATCCGTCCTTGGCGTCGATGCTTGACATGGTGGTCTCGCTGTCGATGCGCTGTGGAGTCTGGAGCTTGCTGACTGCTACCTGTGATTTCAGTTTGGCCTCGGGGGTGTCATTGATTTTGCCGTCGATGATGTCCTGGAGGTCTTCGGGGGTGAATGTGACGGTCACTTCGGCAGCCTTGGGACCCTTGGTGTAATAGCGCACGGCCAGGGATGCCTTGTCATCGATGAGTTTCTCTGTAAACACCTTGTTTTTGCCGGTGTTGAGGAGGTTGGGGAGCATGGGGGCTATCGCGGCCTTCATCTCGTCCTCATGTCCTTCGAGGGCTTTGAGGTTGAAGCTGCGGTTGAGCACGAGGCACTGGTAGGTGAGGGTGTTGTCGGCGAAATCGATTGATTTGATCTGTCCTACGCCCGGCACTGTCACGGGCATGTGTTTGTTGGTTTCAGCCACGAGCTGTTCGAGAGAGGGACCGCTGCTGCATGATACAGCCATGACAGCCACGATGGCTGCAAAGAGTTTGCAAATGATGGATTTCATCTTGTTGTTTGTGTGGAAATTAGGTTGAGTTGATGAATATTATATATGTGTATGAATATCAATTTTGTCCTAATGTGGCTATCAATATCGATGCAAATTTAAGCACTTTGTCCCCCTTAACACCATCCGCAAAGGGGTAATTAAGGGGGACAAAGTGTATATGTGACCAGTACAAAGCAGGGACTCTCCGTAAGGCAATGTCACAAACTTAAGCAGCCTTTAATGCTTGAATGGCGTTATGAGGTAGTAGGGACATGCCATGGCATGTCGCCTAAAGCCATACAAATGAGGGGGTAGCATTAGCAGACATGCCATGGCATGTCCCTACTACATAAGAACGCAACTCCTTAAGTTAGTGACATTGCTCCGTAAGGAGCCTCATATGGGTGCGTCAGACCGTGGCCAGCTCGACGAGGCGGTTGAGGCCCGAGGCTGCCATGGCTATGCCGGTGACGAGGACTATGGTGGCGTTGATGGTGCCGAGCGGCGATGTCAGCAGCACTATCGCCACGACTATCATGGCGATAGGTACTATGTAGAACCAGAAGGGCGGGCGCGCCGGACGGCTGGCGCGTATCATCAGCACCACGTCGACTATGGCGAGGAACACGAGCAATGCTGCGAAAAGATACACTATGAATGCGGCGAAGAAGTCGGGCATGCACACTATCCATATGCCCAGCAGTCCGCTGATGATGCTGACGGCGATGGACGAACTGTCGTTGGCCTCGCGGATGTCGGAGCCGGTGCGACGGCGGCGCATCAATATCCATATGAGATTGAACACTGCCGGAATCAGCAGGGCGCAGCCGATGAGTATCACTATCCAGCGTATCACATTAATCTGCGAGTGCATCACTATCAGTGCGATACCCACTATTAGGATAATGATGGGTGTCAGGAGGTATGATTTCTTATCCATGATGAAGTTTGAAAAAGTAGGGTTATATGTGTGAAACGTAATATCTCATATTGTGTATAGATATTACGTCCAGACAGCCCCACTTGTTCACTCCGAGTCATCTCGGATGGGGCAAGCGCAGGGGTCGTGGTCCTGATGACCTTAAGGACTTTAAGGTCGTTAAAGACTTTGGCTGGGGTCAGATGCGTGCCTTGGGCTGGGTTCCCTGAAATGCTTTGAGGTAGTTGGGGGTAGAGTAGGCGAGGTCAAGGAAATCGTTGCTGTGCCAGGCTTTTTCGGCGAGAGCCACCATGTCGGTGGCGAGAGGCACCACGCCCGATATATATAATGCGTTGGGATGGCGGATTACGTCGACGGCTTTGTCGCTGCCGGAGCCGAATATGGCCACATGGTTGTGGTCGAGTATGCCTGCCAGCGATGTCTCGTCGAGAATCATCGGTCCCGGAGCCGTGACTTCACCGAGGGCTATGTCGTAGACGCCTGTGAACACCTCCATGCGCCGGGCATCGACCATGGGGCAATAGAGGGTGCCGTCGGGCAGCTCGGCCCCGGCAAACATCACATGCGTGACCAGCAGCTTGAGGGTGTCGACTCCTATGAGGGGCACTCCGAGCGAATAGGCGAGACCTTTGGCCTCGCTGAGCCCTATGCGCAGCCCGGTGTAGCTGCCCGGACCCATGGATACGGCCACGGCGTCGAGGTGCATGTCGTGGCGGCGCAGATGCTCCATGCATTCGCTCAGGAATCCGCTCAGGCGTGCGGCATGGTTGTGGCTCTCCCATTCCTCGAAGTGCAGGAGTATGAATCCGTCAGACGAAAGCGCTACCGAACATACATCGGCCGATGTCTCTATGCTTATGATTGTGGCCATTGGCTTGGATGGTGCTATCAGACACCCTCTTATAAATATGCTGAATTATAAATATGCTGAAAAATTGTAATGCAAATTTAGGCTTTTCTCTCTTATTTCACTAATTTTGTGGATAGAAATACCCACTAACTATGCTCTTATCAATGACAGGTTTCGGAGATGCCACGGTGCAGGCTCCGGAGAGAAAAATCACAGTGGAGATAAAGTCGCTAAACTCCAAGCAGTTTGACATGTCGGCACGTGTCCCGTCGATCTATCGCGACAAGGATCTGGAGATGCGCAATCATCTTGCTTCGCGTCTGATGCGCGGCAAGGTGGATATGATAGTCACGGCTGAGAGCGTCAGAGGCACTGAGGCTCCGCGGCTCAACCTCGATGTGATGCGTGATTATAAGGAGCAGATTACCAACGCCAGCCGCGAGCTCGGTCTGCCGCTGCCCACCGACTGGTATGCCATCCTGGTCAGGATGCCTGAAATATACGAGAGCTCCGATGCCGCATCGTCGAAGGTGTCGGAGGCTGAGGCTCAGGCTCTGCTTGATGCTGTAGATGAAGCTGCCGATGCGCTCATAGAGTTCAGGATGCAGGAGGGCGCGAAGCTCCAGGAATTTTTCACCAAGCGCATCGATGCCATAGCCGAACTGCTCGATATGGTGCCCCAGTATGAGACGGAGCGCGTGGCCAAGATACGTGCCCGTATAGAGGACGGCCTCGGACAGCTGCATATGGTCGACTATGACCGCTCGCGTCTGGAGCAGGAGATGATATTCTATATCGAAAAACTCGACATCAACGAGGAAAAGCAGCGTCTGGCGCAGCATCTGAGCTACTTCAAGAGCACGATGAACGCAGAGCCGGGTCAGGGAAAGAAACTCGGTTTCATAGCCCAGGAGATGGGACGCGAAATCAACACCCTCGGCTCCAAGAGCAATCACGCCGACATGCAGAAACTCGTGGTCAAGATGAAGGACGAACTCGAGCAGATCAAAGAGCAGGTACTCAATGTGCTGTGATATGGGAAACAAAGGCAAAATCATCATAATATCCGCGCCGTCGGGCACCGGCAAGTCTACGATTATCAACAGGATAATGAGCGACCCGTCGCTCGACCTGCAATTCTCGATAAGTGCCACAAGCCGTGAGCCTCGCAAAGGGGAGGCCCACGGAGTCAACTATTATTTCTTCACCGAAGCTGATTTCCGCAAGGCTGTGGCTGCCAATCTGTTTGTGGAGTGGGAGGAGGTCTATCCCGGCCGTTTCTATGGGACGCTCCGCAGCGAGATTGACCGCATCACTGCCGACGGACACAATGTCATCATGGACGTGGATGTCAAGGGCGGCATAAACATCAAGCACATGATGGGGGCGGATGCCCTGTCGGTGTTTGTCAGGCCTCCGTCGGTCGAGGCGTTGCGTCAGCGTCTGGAAGCCCGTGCCACCGACACCCCGGGACAGATAGACCAGAGGGTGGCCAAGGCTGAGTATGAGTTGGAGTTTGCGCCTCAGTTTGACCGCATAGTGGTCAACGACGACCTCCGCACGGCGGTAGAAGAAGTGCGCAAGCTGGTCAAGGACTTTATCAGCGACTGATATGGACAGCTCAGGTCGGCAGGTGATAGGAATTCTCGGGGGATCGTTTAATCCCGTCCACATAGGCCATCTGATGCTGGCATCGTATCTGAGCCAGTTCGGCCATCTTGACGCTGTGTGGCTGACCTTGTCGCCGTTGAATCCGCTAAAAGCCGGGTCCAACGAGCTTATCCCCGACATACAGCGTCTTAAGATGCTCCAGATAGCCACTGCCGATGCTTCCGGAGTGGGTGTATGTGACATAGAACTGTCTATGCCGCGTCCGTCGTTTACCATCGACACGCTGCGTCTGCTTGCCAGGAGGTATCCCCGGCGCAGGTTCAAGCTCATCATAGGCTCCGACAACTGGAGTATATTTGACAAGTGGCGTGAATACGAGTCGATACTCGACGAATTCGGAGTGATAGTGTATCCCCGGCCCGGATATGAGATAGAGACACCGATATATGAGAGCCGCGCGGAGTTTGTCAATGCTCCGATGACCAACCTGTCAAGCACGTTTGTGCGCCGAGCCTTGGCCAAAGGCGGCGACATGAACTTTTTCCTCCCTCCGGGTGTCTACAGATATATTCTTGAAAACGGACTCTACGGAGTGCGCAAACCGCAATGATTCTATAGACTATTATGTTAGCACCTAACTCATTAGCATTCATAGCTCTGTGTAACGAATACTGCCAGGCCGTAGAGCAGGCGAGGGAGTCGACCCGTGAGGAGTTTGTCGCTACGATGCTGCGGCAGCTTCCGCGCATCTACATTTCGGCCACCGACCTCAAGCCCGAGGAGGATGTGCTGCAAGAGGAGGCGTATATCGAAAATGTGCTTGACGAGCAGTATTATGACTCGCTGCGCCGCCATATAGAGAATCTCCTCGGCGAAGACGACTCGTATCTTGAAGTGTTTGAGGAGGATATGAAGTATTCCGACACTCCCATAGCGGCGAGCATCTCCGAGGGACTTTGCGACATATTTCAGGTGATGTATAACCTGCTCGATGTGGTCCGTGACGCCCCTGACGAACTCGTCCAGTCATCGCTCGCCGCTGTCAAGGAGGATTTCGAGACCTACTGGAGCCGCCCCCTCTGCAACGTGCTCCGCGCCCTCAACCACCTCCGCTACTTCGCCTGACTTGTCAAAAATCTTTAATGTCCTTAAAGACCTTAAGGACATTAAAGTCTTTAAAGACTCCAAGGGACGTGGATTTTGGGCTTTGTTTGCGCGAAAATGTGTAACTTTGTAGTTCCCCAGGCTGCGGCTTGGCGGTGATGTTACTGACCGCAATGAGAATCCCAGGAATAAAGCGCATGTATGTGTTCATGCTGGAGAGCTTTCTGCCGCTCTTCGTCATGACCTTTTTCATCACGCTGTTTATAGTGCTGATGCAGTTTCTGTGGCGCTATATCGATGACCTTGTCGGCAAGGGGCTCGGGGTGGATGTCATCGCGGAGCTGTTTTTCTACGCGGCTCTGACCATGATACCCATGGCTCTGCCGCTGGCCATACTGCTGGCGTCGCTGATGACTTTCGGCAACCTCGGAGAGCAGTTTGAGCTTACGGCCATGAAAGCCTCGGGAGTGTCGTTACTGCGGTCGATGAAGCCGCTTATAGCCCTAATAGTCCTGATAGCCATAGGGGCGTTTTTCTTCCAGAACAATGTGCTCCCCATCGCCCAGACCAAGATGTGGACGCTCCTCTACTCCATGAGGCAGAAATCGCCCGAGGTGGAGATACCCGAAGGCGTTTTCTATGACCAGATTCCGGGCTACAACCTTTTTGTGGAGAAAAAGAACGCTGATACCGGCACTCTCTACAACATGATGATCTATGACGTGTCGAAAGGCTTTGAAAATTCGTCCATCATATTGGCCGACTCTGGGCGGCTGGCTTTTTCGGAGGACCAGAAGCACCTGTTTCTGAAGCTGTGGAACGGCGAGTCGTTTGAGAATCTCAAAGAGGCAGCTTCCAACATGCGCAATGTGCCGTACAGGCGCGAGTCGTTCAGTGACAAGGAGATACTTGTCACGTTTGACGCCAATTTCAACCGTCTTGACGAGCAGGGCATGCGTAACCAGTATGTCGGCAAGAATCTCAGCGAGCTTCAGGCCACCATCGACAGCGTCGGACTGAGAGTCGACAGCGTCGGCTCCGTATATGCCGGTGAGCTGCGCAGACAGCCCATAGTGGGCACGACTGCCTACAAGACGTCATACGACGGCAAAACCTACACCTATCAGAAGGACGACGGCTCGGAGAAAGCCGGAAAACTCGTGGACATAGACTCGCTTTTCAGAGCCGGCGGCTCCCAGGAGCGTTCGTATATCCAGTCGGCGCTTAACATCGCCCGGCGCAACAAGCAGAACTATGAATTCAAAGCCCTCGCCATGAGCGAAGACCGCGAGACCATACGCCGCCATGCTATAGAGTTGCAGAAGAAGTTCACCCTGTCGTTTGCGTGCATCATCTTCTTCTTTATCGGTGCGCCGCTCGGTGCCATCATCCGCAAGGGCGGTCTCGGCATGCCGCTTGTAATATCCGTGTTCCTGTTCATCTTCTACTACATAATAGACAACACCGGATATAAGCTCGCGCGCGACGGACGTTGGGAGGTATGGGAAGGCATGTGGCTCAGCGCGGCAGTGCTGCTCCCTCTCGGCATCTTCTTCACCTATAAGGCCGTAAACGATTCGGCGGTGTTCAATGCCGATGCCTACCGCAACTTCATGCGCAAACTGCTCGGCAAGGCCCCATACCGCGTGGTGACTCTCAAAGAGCTTGTCATGGACGACGTGGACACCGACAAAGCCTTGGCTATGCTTGCCGCTCTCAAGGACCAGGCGGAGCGTGTCATCGCGGCACATCCGCTTCGGAGGTGGATGCCACAGCGTTATGACCAGGAGCAGTTTGACCGTCTGAGTGCTGACGTGGAGGCCGTGGTCACATATCTCGGCAACTCGCGTGACGTGCTTGTCATCAACAAACTGATGGATTTCCCGGTGTTCCACACCACTCTTGTAGGCAAGCTCCACATGGGCCGCGGCGCACAGGTGCATGACGCCCGTATGGTGGTCAAGGTATGTGACGAACTGTCGGAGATGCTCTCGGCCAAGAAATGAACTATGTTAATAACGATATATCTACACACCCCAACAGCATAATATTTATTCACGATGAATGAAGATATAAGACTCGACAGCATTGAGGAGGCCATAGCCGACTTCCGTGAAGGTAAATTCGTGATAGTGGTCGATGACGAAGACCGCGAAAACGAGGGCGATCTCATCATCGCGGCCGAGAAGGTCACCCCCGAGGCCGTAAACTTCATGGTGACCAATGCCCGTGGAGAGCTTTGCGCCCCTCTGACCATATCACGCTGCCACCAGCTTCATCTCGAGCATCAGGTGGCCGATAACACATCGATGCTCGGCACTCCGTTTACGGTGACTGTCGACAAGCTGCCCGGATGCACCACGGGCGTGTCTGCTCATGACCGCGCAGCCACCATCAACGCCCTTGCCGACCCGGCTTCCACAGCCGAAATCTTCGGCCGCCCGGGGCATGTGCATCCCCTCTACGCCCAGGACCAGGGTGTGCTCAAGCGTGCAGGACACACCGAGGCCGCCATTGACCTCGCGCGTCTGGCCGGACTGACACCGGCTGCCGCGCTGATAGAGATACTTAATCCCGACGGCACTATGGCCCGGTTGCCGCAGCTTCGCCAGCGTGCTGACGAGTGGGGGCTTAAGCTGGTGTCAATCCGCGACCTGATAGCCTACCGCATCAAGCACGAATCGCTCGTGGAGCGTGGAGTGGAGGTAGATCTCCCCACCGACTACGGCCATTTCCGCCTGATACCTTTCCGTCAGCTCGACAACGGGCTTGAACACGTGGCCCTTATCAAGGGCGACATCACCACCCCCGAGCCTGTGCTGCTCCGCGTGCACTCGTCATGTGCCACCGGCGATATTTTCGCCTCCAAGAGATGTGACTGCGGCGAGCAGCTCCACCGAGCCATGCAGATGGTCGAAAAGGAGGGGCGCGGCATGATACTTTATCTCAGCCAGGAGGGCCGCGGTATCGGCCTGATGGAGAAAATCAGGGCCTACAAGCTCCAGGAGGAGGGCATGGACACCGTAGAGGCCAATCTGCATCTCGGCCACAAGGCCGATGAGCGTGACTACGGCGTGGGTGCGCAGATTCTGTACCAGCTCGGTGTGCGTGACATGCGTCTGATCACCAACAATCCGGTCAAACGCACCGGCCTTGAGGGCTTCGGACTCCGCGTGGTCGAGAACGTCCCCATCGAGATAGCTCCCAACGAATATAACCGAGTTTACCTCCACACAAAACGTGCCCGTATGGGACATGACTTGCACCAGTCCTGATTAGGGCTGCTGCCGACAATATCCACTGATGACTGAATATTACGATTATCCCTCGGATTTCCCCCTTGAGCTTGGCGGCTCGCTCCCCAATCTCAGGATTGCATACAATACCTACGGCAAGCTCAACGAGCGGCGCGACAATGTGGTGTGGGTATGCCACGGCCTGACTGCCAATAGCGATGTGCAGGACTGGTGGCCCCACACGGTGGAGGAGGGGCGTTTCCTCGACCCTCGTGACCACTTCATAGTATGTGCCAATTTTCTCGGCTCGCCCTATGGCTCGTCGGGCCCTATGCAGGTCAATCCGGCCACCGGAAAGCTCTATCTTGACCAGTTCCCGCGGTTTACCATACGCGATATGGTGCGTGCGCATATGCTCCTTGCCGACCATCTCGGCATCAGCCGCATCGACACCATGATAGGTGTGTCTGTAGGCGGATTTCAGGCTCTGGAGTGGGCGGTGATGAAGCCTGAGAGCATCAGCAAGATGATACTCATGGCCACTGACGCCATAGCATCGCCGTGGACCATAGCCCTTGACGAGACCATGCGCATGGCCATAGAGGAGGACCCGACTTTCGGCGACCCCACGCCCGATGCCGGCAAAGCCGGGCTGGCTACAGCCCGTGCCATAGCCCTGCTGAGCTACCGCGGCCCCAGCGGCTACAACTTCACCCAGCGCGATGTGGAGGAGCTGCCGGCTGTGCACCGCGCATCGAGCTACCAGCGTTATCAGGGCGAAAAACTGTGCCGCCGCTACGATGTGTACAGCTATTATGCCATCCTCAACAGCTTCGATACCCATGACCTCGGACGTGGACGCGGCGGTGTGGACGCGGCTTTGGCATCTATAACGGCCAAGACGCTTGTGGTGGGTATCACTACCGACATAGTATTCCCTCCCTACGAGGTCAAGGAGCTTGCTTCCAAGATACCCGGAGCTTCGTATGCCGAGATTGAGAGCCGTTTCGGACATGACGGCTTCCTTGTGGAGCACCGGCAGCTCCACGATGTGTTTAACCCATTTATCAACGGTTAGTCAAATGAAAAACATCCGTAACTTCTGCATAATCGCGCATATCGACCACGGCAAGAGCACCCTTGCCGACCGTCTGCTCGAATATACCAAGACCGTCACCGGCAAGGACCTCCAGGCGCAGGTGCTCGATGATATGGACCTTGAGCGTGAACGAGGCATTACTATCAAGAGCCATGCCATACAGATGGACTATGAGCTTGACGGAGAGCGTTACGTGCTCAATCTTATCGACACTCCGGGACACGTGGACTTCTCATACGAGGTGTCGCGAAGCATCGCGGCGTGTGAGGGGGCGTTGCTCATCGTCGACGCTTCGCAGGGCATACAGGCGCAGACCATCTCCAATCTCTACATGGCCATTGACAATGACCTGGAGATAATCCCTGTCATCAACAAGATAGACCTTGACAGTGCCAAGCCCGAGGAGGTAGAGGACCAGATAGTGGATCTGCTCGGTTGTGACCGCGACGAGATACTCCGTGCCAGCGGCAAGACAGGTCAGGGTGTGGAGGATATACTGAAAGCTATCGTGGACCGTGTGCCGGCACCAAAGGGTGACCCGGAGGCTCCGCTGCAGGCATTGATTTTCGACTCGGTGTTTAATCCTTTCCGGGGCATCATAGCGTATTTCAAGATTATTAACGGCACTATCCGCGAGGATGACTTCGTCAAGTTCGTAGCCACAGGCAAGGAGTACCATGCCGATGAAATAGGCGTGTTGAAACTTGAGATGCAGCCCCGTAAGGAGCTGAGTGCCGGCAATGTCGGATATATCATCTCGGGCATCAAGACCTCACGGGAGGTCAAGGTGGGCGATACCATCACCCATGTGGCCACTCCGTGTGACAAGGCCATAGAGGGTTTCCAGGAGGTCAAGCCTATGGTGTTTGCCGGCGTGTATCCCATCGAGACGGAAGACTTCGAAAATCTCCGCTCGTCGCTTGAGAAATTGCAGCTCAATGATGCCTCGCTGACATTCCAGCCTGAGTCGTCGGCGGCTCTCGGGTTCGGTTTCCGCTGCGGTTTCCTCGGTCTGCTCCATATGGAGATCATACAGGAGCGTCTCGGCCGCGAGTTTGACATGGATGTCATCACCACGGTGCCCAACGTATCATACCGCGTGTTTGACAAGCAGGGAAACATGAAGGAGGTCCACAATCCCTCGGGGCTGCCCGACCTTACGCTCATCGACCACATAGAGGAGCCTTATATCCGTGCCACGGTCATAACGGCCGCCGAGTTCATCGGCCCGATTATGACCCTGTGTCTCGGCAAACGAGGCGAACTCGTCAAGCAGGAATATATCTCGGGCAACCGCATGGAGATAGTGTTTGACATGCCTCTCGGCGAGATTGTGATAGACTTCTATGACAAGCTCAAGAGCATCTCGAAGGGATATGCCTCGTTTGACTACCATCTGCATGATTTCCGCGAATCGCGTCTGGTCAAGCTCGACATCCTCCTCAACGGCGAGAGTGTAGATGCCCTGTCGACCCTCACGCATGCCGACAATGCCGTGACTTTCGGACGCCGCATGTGTGAAAAGCTCAAGGAACTGATACCGCGCCAGCAGTTTGACATAGCCATCCAGGCTGCCATCGGAGCCAAAATCATAGCCAGGGAGACCATCAAGGCCGTGCGCAAGGACGTGACAGCCAAGTGCTACGGCGGCGACATCTCGCGTAAGCGCAAGCTCCTCGAGAAGCAGAAGAAAGGCAAGAAGCGCATGAAGCAGATAGGCTCCGTCGAAGTCCCCCAAAAAGCCTTCCTCGCCGTCCTCAAACTCGACTGATTCCCCTCTAATAACCTGCTAATGTACGTTGACCATATCAATTCCATATTAAAACCTAATATAACGGAATCGGCAAAAGTCTTGGACCTATTTGCCGGTTGCGGAGGGTTGTCGCTTGGTTTTGAGGCCGCAGGCTTTGAAACAATAGGCTATGAATGTGAAGAGGCGGCGGTCAATACGTATAATAAGAATCTTAAGGGAAGGTGCCATTTGCAGAAATTGGAAGTGGGTTTTGAATATCCACATGCTGATATAGTGATTGGAGGACCACCTTGCCAACCATTCAGTGTGTTTGGAAACCAAAAGGGTATGGAAGATGCCAGAGACGGTTTCCCGATATTTATTGATGCAATCAAGCAGTTGCAACCCAAGGTATTTCTATTTGAGAATGTGCGTAATCTTGCGTATTCGCACAAATGGTACTTTGAACTGATACGTAAAGAGTTGGAACAGATAGGTTATATTATAACTTATCACTGTCTTAATGCTGTCAATTATGGAGTGCCACAAAACAGGGAACGCCTTATTGTGGTAGGTCATAAGTCCTCATTTACATATCCAAAGATGTCGTCTCATATAACCACTGTGGGTGAGGCTATCGGTGATTTGATTGATACGGTGCAGGATGAAAATAAAATCTTGACACCGCGGCAAGATGAATATATCGCAGTTTATGAGAAAAAATCTGCGTGTATAAATCCAAGAGACCTTTATAAGGACAGACCGGCTCGTACCTTGACTTGTCGTAATCTGGCTGGATGTACGAGTGATATGCAACGAGTGAGATTGCAGGATGGTCGTCGTAGAAGGCTGGTGGTGAGAGAAGCTGCCAGATTGCAGAGTTTCCCGGACTGGTTTGGATTTGATGGGTCTGAAATCAAACAGTTTAATCAGATAGGCAATGCAGTCCCCCCTCTATTGGCATATCAGCTTGCTCTTTGTGTCAAGGATACATACAGATTGCCTATAAAGGACAATGATGAAATAACGCGCCAACTAATACCACTCTCTTTATTTGATGAAATATGAATATTAAACACAAGGGAAACAAGAGCGAAAACATTAAAAAACTTATTTCTAATCTTCTTGATATACTTGGTTGTGTTGGTGTACCCATGATTGGGACAGACCGGAGATTGGAGAGAATGGCAATGGCCTGTATGGCTGTTGGGAATATAAAATCGGATTTCGCGGAAGCACGGTCTTCTGTTGATGGCTGCTTTCTCACTACCAGAGAAATCATCGCATTTGAAAACCGATATTATGGAGAGAACATCTCATCTGGGTCTTATGATGATATAAGAAGAAAAGATTTATTGATGCCCCTACAGGCTCATATCGTGATTAGTACCGCAGATATGGATGTACAAGCGACCAATAATCCTACAAGAGGTTATGCTCTTAACCCATTGTTTGCAGATTTATTGCATTCTTATGACACTTCCGGGTGGAATGAGGGGTTGCAAAAATATCTTGCACAGGTCACCTCGTTAAACGAGGAATTAGAACGGAAACGCCTTTTGGAGCGTGTTCCAGTAAGATTGCCATCCGGAATTGTATTGGAACTTTCTGCAGGTGAGCATAATGTGTTGCAGAAAGCTATAGTAGAGGATTTCCTGACGATGTTTGGTATGGGTGCAGAGGTGCTGTATATCGGTGACACATCAGACAAATATCTTTATATGGATAAGGCTACACTTGATGAGATTGGTTTCTTTACATTGGGACATGATGAACTTCCCGATGTTGTGGCCTTTTGTAGGGGAAAGAATTTGTTGTTTTTGATTGAGGCAGTCCACAGTGCTGGCCCGATGAGTGAAATAAGGGTGCGTAAATTGAAAAGACAGCTAAATGATTGTACCGCCATCCCGGTATTTATAACAGCTTTTTTGAGTAAGAAGGATTTTCGGCTGTGGGTTGTTGATATTGCATGGGAAACAGAGGTGTGGATAGCCGAAAGTCCTGAACACATGATTCATTTTAATGGATATAAATTTTTGGAGATTCACAATTAGCGATATTTATCTCAGGGGATGGCGAGGCGGAGGGCTTCGGTGGCTATCTCGGTCTGGGCGGAGGTTAGGCGTGGAAGAGGGGTGAGGGTGCGTTGGGTGGCCATCATGGAGGTGCAAGGGGTGACAAGGGCCTGTAGGGCTGCTCGTGAGCCTTGCATGGGGGTTGACATGAGAGGCCGGGCTATGTGGTCGGCAATGGTGTCGACCCATCCGTAGCCGAGGCGCGTCATGGGTGTGTTGACTATGCCCGGGTCGGCGCAGTTGACGCGGATGCCGCGGTAGTTGATGCGTTCGGCCAGGAGTGTGGCCGCCCATGTGAGTATCTGCTTGCTGCGTCCGTAGTTGTTGAATCGCTGGGCGAAGTTTGTGGCGTAGATGGCCTTGGTCGCGAAGTCGCGGCGAGGGAGGGGGAAGCGCCGCATCAGTGACGAGGTCATCACCACGGCAGCTCCTTGTCGCAACTTGGGAAGGAGGGTCAGTGTAAACGCCAAAGTGGAGATGCAGTTGACCTGCAGAGCCATCTCGAATCCGTCGGGGCTCGTCTCCGTATGGTCTATGTGCATCACCCCGGCATTGTTTATTATCCCTGTGATGTCATGGCCCATCGCTCCGATTTCGGTTGCGGCACGGCGTGCCTGCCATGAGGTCGAAAGGTCGAGACGTGCCGGGATGATGAGGCTCGGTGACTGAGGATACATGACATCAAGGTTATGGATGTAGGGGCGCATACGTTCGGGTTGGCGGCATGCTGCTATGATCACAGGTTGTCCGGCGCGGTAGAGCCGCTCGGTTATCGCGAGACCCATGTCGCCCGTGGCTCCTGTCACTACCACGGCTCCATGGGAGGGCTTGTAATTGTCTATGTCAATCATTTTTTATGCTGATGGTCAAGAAGTCGGGTTTTTATCATGTGGCGTGCGCCAGTGGGAAGCGCAGCCACGGATGGGATGGCTATGCGGTTGAGCAGTCCGTTGATATACTGGGCTTTGCGGCGCACGCATCGGCGCAGGGCGTTGCGGACGAATTTCTCGGGCGTGGTGAGCGCTCCAACTCTGACGCCGAGACGCTGCAAGCTCCGTGGCAGCCCGAACAGGTCGGTGGCTATGCCTCCGGGACAAGCTACGGTTACTGTCACTCCGCTGCCGCGCATCTCCACATTGAGAGCGCGTGAAAACACCCTGATATAAGCCTTGGTGGCAGCGTAAAGCGCTATGCCTGGCATGGGCATCCAGCACGACATGGACGACATGTTGAGGATGCTGCCGCCCCCATGTGCGGCCATGCGCATTGCCATCTGACGTGACAGGTGGGTCACAGCGCGCATATGCAGGTCTATGTATGTGTCTATGCGCCCCGGGGTGAGGTCGCTTACGGCCTTGAAGTCAAAGATTCCGGCATTGTTGATGAGCAGGTCGGGGTTAAGGCCTCGGGCGTCAAGGTATGACATCACCCTGTCAGGTGCATCGGCATCCGTCAGGTCAAGACGCAGAGTTTGAATTAAATCGCAGGTATGCTGCTCCCCGGTGCTTCCGTAACCTTCAAGTTGCGCGATCTCGTTGCGGTCGATGAGCAGCAGCCGGCAGCCGTCGGCAGCCAGAGCCTCTGAGAAGCATCGGCCTATGCCTGAAGCGGCCCCGGTGATTACGGCAAGTCGCCACGGATAGCGGCGTTTACGGCTCGTGGAGGTCATGTAGAAGGGTAACGGCGTTTGAGACTGTCAAGTTCGCGGATGAGAGAGGGCGGTATGTCGTTGACACAGTGGTGACAGGCCATCTCGCGCGAATACATCCGCGCTATGCAGTAGTTGACATGGTCGCATCCTGCGGCTTCTTCGCCGGCAGCCATGCGGTTGACGAAGTCGGGGCGGCGCAGCAGGGCGCGTCCCATCTGTATGAATTCGAAGCCCTCGCCGAGCACCTTCTCTATGCCTGACCGGGTGCTGCATCCGCCCACGTAGACAAGGGGCAGCTTAAGCTCCTTGCGGAATATGCGTGCATCGTCAAGGAAATATGTCTCGGCGTAGGGTACGGTAGGCACCATCATCTTTCCGAACCAGCGTACACCCCAGCGCAGCCACCAGGGGTGCATGTAGTGGCTCATGGAGCGTATGGGCATCGGGCCGCGCATGACATACATCGGTGCCTTGCTGACGAATCCACCCGAAAGCACCAGCGCATCGGCACCCGACTGCTCCAGTTCACGGGCTATGACGAGAGCGTCGTCTATCTCGATGCCCCCCTTGAAGCCGTCACGCATATTGGTCTTGACGAGTACGCCTACCTTGCCGTCGGCGGCTTTCATCACCTCCTCCATGCACATGCGCATGAAGCGCATGCGATTGTCAAGTGATCCGCCGAAGCTGTCGCGGCGGCGGTTGGTGTAGGGCGAGAGAAACTGGCTGATGAGGTAGCCGTGGCCGGCATGGATTTCCACGCAGTCCATCCCGGCGTCTATGGCCATGCGCACTGCATCGCCGAACGAGCGTGCCATCCCCGGCAGCTCATCGGCTCGGAGTGCGCGTACAGGGCTGTAGCTGTAGAGATTGTAGCCTCCTGAGGCCGAGACGGGGGTCTCGCCGGCAGTGCTCTTGTGCGACATGTTGCCGCAGTGGCCTATCTGGATTGATGCTTTGGCGCCGTGGCTGTGGATGGAATCGGTGATGCGTCGCAGGTCGGGTATGACTTCGGGGCGCAGAAGCAGCTGGGTGTCAAACGACACCCCGTTGCGCGTGGCCGAGGCATAGGCCAGCGTGGTCATCCCCACGCCTCCGCGTGCCACACTCTCGTGATAGTCGAGCAGCATCTGCGAGGGAGAGTTGCCGGGGCACATTCCCTCAAAGGCCGCGGAGCGTATTGTGCGGTTGCGCAGTGTCACCGGTCCTATCTTGGCCGGCGTAAACAGTAGCGAGTCGGGGTAGCGGTCGGTATCTTGCATGATGATATTCAGTAGATAAACGGTATTATGTGGCGGCGTCGGAGCCGGGTGTATTCGCTGCCGAACTCCGTGGCGTAGCGGTGGGTCAGGGCGCGTGCGCGTGGGGCGAGGTTGGCAAACGTCCAGAGGGCGAAGACAGCTCCGGCCCATGACCATGTCAGTATGGCGAAGCCCGTCCACTCTACAAATTCGCCGAAATAGTTGGCCGAGGTCACGTAGCGGAACATGCCCCCCTGAGGGATATGGTGGGCCGTGTCGCCCGGATGCCGCAGATGGCGTATGATATAGTCGCTGTGGAGGTTGATGGCCATCCCTGCCGCAAAAATGGCAGTGCCGGCTATCATCTGCCATGACCACAGCCATGACAGCGGGTAGCGGTCAGCCGGGCTGACATAGAATATCCATCCACCCTGCATAAGGGCGTTGAGCGTGTTGAATATCATCCCCATGGCGATGATTGCTACGGGCATGGGGCTGCTGCGGCGTATCAGCAGGGGGAATATGAAGGAGCGTTGCAGATAGTGGAGCTGGAAGAGCGCGAACATCACCAGCGGCGCGGCGTCCAAGCGGCGCGACGAGCACCACCACAGAGCACACATTGCCACAAACACCGGTGCCTCCATCACCACCCACCCGATGCGGTTAGGGATGCAGGGCCCCCATCGCTTTCCGCGCATGATCCCGTATCCGGCGTTGACGAAATGTAGCGCGACAAACACCGCCACGGCCGTCACAGCCATGACAACTAAAAAGATGTCGAAATTGTGAGGCTCAAACAGCGCAAAGCGATATGACTGATCCATGTCTCCTTCCTCCAAGTAGATTAGCTATCCCACAAATGTACTAAAATTTGCGAAATCCTACTCATGTTTAATTCTACAATCCCGCAATTACCGTTCATGGCATATACCTGCTCTGGTGGGTGCATTATTTGGGGGTTGCATGGGTGAGGGGAAATGAGTAATTTTGCCGGGAGTAATTTGTACCAATCTGATTTACACTTATTGGATATGAACTTTATCGAGACAGATATCAAGGGCGTATGGATCGTGGAGCCCAAGCGGTTTGGCGATGCGCGCGGTTATTTCATGGAATCATTCAAGCTTGAGGAATTTCGCAAGCATATAGGCGACATCACATTCGTGCAGGACAACGAGTCGATGTCGACCCGCGGCGTGCTTCGCGGTCTGCATTTCCAGAAAGGGGAGTTCAGCCAGGCCAAGCTCGTGCGCGTCAGCCGTGGCGCGGTGCTTGACGTTGCCGTGGACCTGCGTGGCGGAAGCCCCACCTACGGCAAATATGTGGCCGTGGAGCTGAGCCAGGACAATGCCCGTCAGCTTTTCATACCCCGTGGCATGGCTCACGGATTTCTCGTGCTGAGCGATGAGGCACAGTTCCAGTACAAGGTCGACAACGTGTATGCTCCCCAGTCGGAGGCCACACTGCGCTTTGACGACGAGACTGTGGCCGTCAACTGGCCCATAGCCCGCGAGGAGATGCTTCTCAGCCCCAAAGACCTCAAGGGCATGTCGCTTGCAGAGGTAACACCGTTCTGAAATATTGCCCAACAGACATGACATAGCACTGCGGACGGAGCTGGGCCAACGTTTGGCCCAGCGTCTGTCTCCTGTGCAGTTACGTTTAGGCCGTCTGCTTGAGATGACCACCAACGAGGTGGAGGACGAAGTGCGGGCAGCCGTTGACGAGAATCCTGCCATAGAGGTCGTAGAGGATGCCGAACCTGTGCCTGTGCATGAGCCGGAACGCCTCATACCCTATGTGTCGGGAGGATATGACAGCGACTACACTCCGTGGGAGTCCTTTCAGGAATCTCCTGTCGCCACCCTCCAGGAGCTGCTTGAGGAGCAGCTCAGCGAACTTGACCTCACGCAGAGAGATGCCGACATAGCCCGGTATATCATCGGCAACATAGATGACAACGGCTATCTGACCCGGTCAGTCGGGGCTATGGCCTCTGACATGATGGTGCATACGGGCGAGGATGTGGACGATGCCACTGTCAGGCGTATGCTTGAGGTGGTGCAGCATCTTGACCCTGCCGGCGTGGGAGCGCTTGACCTGCGTGAGTGCCTGATGCTTCAGCTGCAACGCCGTGTGGCGGAAAATCCCGAGTCGGAAGCGTTGAAAAACGCCCTTGCCATAGTGTCGGACCACTACGACGAGTTTGCCCTGATGCACCTCGACCGCATAGCCTCGCGCATGAAACTCGGCGATGAGGCCATGCACGCCGCGCTGGAGCAGATACGTTCGCTCAATCCCAAGCCCGGGGCGGCGGTGGCAGCACCGGGATACACCGAGAGGGTCAACGTGGTATCCCCGGACTTCGTGGTGGAAAATGACGGCAACCGTCTGACCGTGACCGTCCCCAACCGCTTGCCCGAGCTCGCCGTGTCAGAGTCCTTTGCCATGGATGAGGCATCGGCCATGAAGCCGCGCCAGCGCAAGGAGTCCGAAGCCATGGCTCCGTACCGCGAGGAGGCCGCCACGCTGATCAAGGCATTGCAGCTGCGGCAGCAGACGCTCTTGGCGGTGATGAAGGCCATCACAGGTTTGCAGAAGGCGTTTTTCATCTCCGGCGACACGCTTGACCTGCGTCCGATGCTGCTCAAGGATATCGCAGCCCTGACGGGATATGACATCAGCACGGTGTCAAGGGCCACAAACGGCAAGTATGTGGCGGCACCCTCGGGCATATATCCGCTGAAGATGCTCTTCAACGACCGTGCCACCGATGACTCCGATGCCACCGCCCATGAAATCATGGCAGCACTGAAGCAGCTGATAGAGGACGAGGACCCGCGCCGACCGCTCAGTGACGATGCGATAGCCGATGCCCTCGCCGCCAAAGGTTTCAACATAGCCCGGCGCACAGTTACCAAATATCGCGAGCGTATGGGCATACCCACCTCGCGTCTCCGCCGTGGCCTCTCGTGATGCAACATTTCATGTCCGGGGCTCGTTATCTTGATATATGAATCGCAGATGTATGTCAACCTGCCTATAATGTAATCAGAGTATGAATAAGTTTTTCCTGGCAGTGTCTACGGTGTTCAGTCCGTTGCTTGTCCCTACCTACGGTGTCATATTGGCGATGTCGCTGACCTTCCTGGCTCTGTTGCCTCCGGCAACGCGCTGGCTCACTGTCGGGATGCTCTTCTTTATGACTGCCGTCATCCCTGCCGGGTCTATTATGGTGATGAAGCGGCTCGGCATTGTGAGCGACCACTCCCTGAGTGAGCGCAACGAGCGCACGCCTCCATATCTGATCAGCGCGGTCTGCTATCTTGCAGCCACGATATATCTCCTCAAGGTGCATTCGCCTGACTGGCTCTGGCTCTTCATTGCCGCCGCCATGGTGGCCATGATAGTCAATGTGGTAATCACCCGGTGGTGGAAAATCAGTGCCCACATGACCGCCATGGGCGGCTTGGTGGCGTTGATGTTCCGTTTGCAGCTCTCCCACATTGCCATATATGACATGCAGTGGTGGATTGTCGGGGCGATAGTCCTGACCGGCATAGTAGGGTCGGCGCGTATCTATCGCGAGCGGCATGACCTGTGGCAGGTGCTTGCCGGTACAGCCTGCGGATTCATATGTGTATTTTTCATCACGATGATACAATAGGATACATGACTGATTTCTTTTTCTAAAAAGCATATATATAGACCATTATGAAGCCAATAGTAAGCATTATCATGGGGAGCACGTCAGATCTCCCCATCATGGAGAAAGCCGCCAAGTTTCTCAACGACATGCAGATACCGTTTGAGATGAACGCTCTCTCGGCCCACCGCACCCCGGCTGCTGTCGAGAAGTTTGCCTACGAGGCCAAGGACCGCGGCATCAAGGTCATAATAGCTGCCGCCGGCATGGCCGCCGCCCTCCCCGGCGTTATCGCCGCCATGACTCCGCTGCCCGTAATCGGAGTGCCCATCAACTCCACCCTCGATGGCCGCGACGCACTCTACAGCATCGTCCAGATGCCTCCGGGTGTGTCAGTAGCCACCATGGGCATCAATGGAGCCATGAACGCGGCTATCATGGCCACACAGATCATAGCCCTCAGCGATGCCGATGTTGCCGGGCGTTTTGCCGTGTACCGCAGCGGACTCTCCTCTAAGATTGAGAAGGCCAATGCAAGCCTTGCCGAGGTGCACTACGATTTCAAGACCAACTGATTTACTCTAACCAAGCGACATAATCCAAACCATTATCTCTGATATGCAACGGCGTGAAACCATCTCCGTCAGGGTCGGCGGTGTCAACATCGGGAGCAAACATCCGATAGCTCTCCAGTCTATGACCTCCACATCCACCATGGATACCGAGGGAAGTGTCAATCAGATACTCCGCATTGCAGCAGCCGGAGCCGACATAGTAAGGCTCACGGCCCAGGGCGAGCGTGAGGCTGTCAATCTTGAGGAGATACGCCGTCGGGTCAGGGAAAACGGGGTGGATGTGCCCCTTGTGGCCGACATCCATTTCAATCCGAAGGCTGCCTTTGCCGCCGCTCCGCGAGTGGAGAAGGTGCGTATCAATCCGGGCAATTTCGTAGACCCCGGCCGCACGTTCAAGAAGCTGGAGTACACCGACGGGGAGTATGCCATGGAGCTTGCCCGCATCGACGAGGCTCTGACACCATTCATAGAGCTGTGTCGCGAGCACGGTACGGCCATACGCATCGGGGTCAACCACGGGTCTCTATCTGACCGCATCATGAGCCGTTACGGCGACACCCCCGAGGGTATGGTGGAGAGCGCCATGGAGTTTCTGCGTGTCATGGTCAAGAGGAATTTCAGCGATGTGATCATATCCATCAAGGCGAGCAATGTGCTCGTGATGACGCGCACGGTCCGATTGCTCGTGGAAGCTATGGATAAGGAAGATATGCACTTCCCCCTGCACCTCGGGGTGACCGAGGCCGGTGACGGCGAAGATGGCCGCGTCAAAAGTGCCGTTGGCATCGGTTCGCTGCTGCTTGACGGCATCGGTGATACCATAAGGGTGTCGCTAAGCGAGGAGCCGGAGGCCGAGATTCCTGTAGCTAAGATGCTTGTGGATTATGTGGCCACAGACCCTGTGAGGCTGTCGGCTCCTAAACGCGAGAGGCAGGTGCCGGCTGTGGTCGGTATGGACATGACGGAGGATGAGGCCGCTGCGATGGCTGACAGGGTGCTGTCGGTTGACTATCATGGCTTTACACCCGAGGAGGTTACTGTCCGCGCCGCCGTGGATGTAGGCACACCGTTGCTGCGTGGCGAAGGTGATGCCGTCAGCATCACGGCTGACTGCCTGACCCCGGAGCAGTGCCACAAACTGGCATTGTCGATACTCCAAGCCACACGTCTCCGCTTCTCCAAGACCGAATACATAGCCTGTCCGAGCTGCGGACGCACCCTCTTTGACCTGCAGTCGACCCTACGCGACATCAAGGCCGCCACATCGCATCTCAAGCATCTGAAAATAGGTGTCATGGGCTGTATAGTCAACGGCCCCGGTGAGATGGCCGATGCCGATTACGGTTATGTGGGGGCTTCGGCCGGACACGTCACGCTGTATAAGGGTAAACAGCCTGTCGAAAAAAATATCCCCCAGGAAGAGGCCATACCTCGCTTGATACAACTTCTCAAACGTGAGGGGCAGTGGGTTGACCCCCGATGATTCACTATGCCGGAGATAACCGCTATTGACCGTAAGATGATGCGGCGGGCCATACAGCTTGCCCGAAACGGACGCATGGATACATCGCCCAACCCTATGGTAGGGTGCGTCATTGCCGTAGGAGACAGGATTATAGGCGAGGGCTACCACCGCCGTTGCGGCGAGGGGCATGCCGAGGTCAATGCCGTGGCATCCGTGACTGACGAGTCGGTGCTGAAAGATGCTACCGCCTATGTCACTTTGGAGCCGTGCAGCCATTATGGCAAAACGCCGCCATGTGCACGGCTGCTTATTGACAAGGGGTTGAAACGTGTGGTCATAGGTTCAGGCGACCCCAATGTCAAGGTCAACGGACGCGGTGTGGCCATGCTTCGCGAGGCCGGCATAGAGGTGGTCACGGGAGTGCTCGAGGAGGAGTGCCGTGCCATCAATCCGCATTTTATGAAGGCGTTTTCCACTGACCGTCCCTATGTGACGCTAAAATGGGCGCAGAGTGCCGACGGATACATGGATGTGAAGCGCGATGCCTCGGAAGCGGCATTCGTGTTCTCCACGCCGCTCCATCGTGCTGTAGTGCACCGTATGCGTGCCACCCATGATGCCATAATGGTGGGCAAGAATACTGCGGAACTTGACCGTCCGTCGCTGACTGTCAGGTACTGGGCCGGCAGCAATCCGCGCCGCATCATAGCCGACGGCCATGAGAGCGTAGCCGAGATGCTGTGCCGCCTCCGGGCCGAGGGGGTGACGTCTCTGCTCGTGGAGGGTGGGGCGGCTCTGTTGCGCAGCTTTATCGACAGCGGTCTGTGGGACGAGGCCCGTATAGAAGTCGCGCCGGAAGAATTAGGCGATAGGGGCAGCACAAAAGCTCCCATAATACCTGCGATGCCTGAGTCGGTTGCGACGATTGACGGCCATAAGGTGTTGAACTATAGAAGTTTGTAGAGACGTGTCATGCCGTGAGTGCCACGGACGTGGTTTCTGTGTCTCTACTTTGGCAAAACGGACGTGATGATACATCTGTCAGCATGTCGGCTGTGTGTTAAAAATCATATAAAAACGTCCAATACTCATCCTGTGGCCGGCATCGTTAAGAAATTGTTGTTAACTTTGCACGTTGAAAAAGTACGTATTTTTTGATTCATCCATGAACAAATATCTATTGGCTCTTCCGCTGATAGCCCTAATAGCTTTATTATCAACCTCTTGTAACAGCAAGAGCGATGATGAGCAGGAAGGTCAAAACATCAGCTATACAAGCACCGTCATCAGCTCGTTTTCACTCGTTGAAGATGAGGAGGTGCTGCGTGACCTTAACACGGTATTTTTCACCATAGACCTTGACAATGCGCTGATATTCAATGCCCAGCCGTTGCCTAAGGGTACTAAGGTATCGTCACTTGGCGTGACTATAGGTACCGGTGTGCTCTCGGCCATCAATATCTCATATATTGATGACAACGGCGCGACCCAGACCATCGACTATATGGCCGATTCAAGTGCAAAAATCAATTTCTCGCATGGCCCGGCCACTGTGACCGTCACCAGCGGCGACGGCAACCATACTCGCTCATACAAGATTACTGTCAACGTGTATGACGTGGATGCCGATCTGCTCGCCTGGGACGATGCGTCACGGGCCGAACTGCCTACCAATCTCGGCATAGACAATGTCAAGGCAGCCAAGGCTGTGGATTACAACGGACAGCCGCTCGTGCTTACTTCTGACGGTCAGGGCGGCCTGTGTATAGCCACATGTGCAGACATCGACAATCCCCAGTGGACCTACACCATACCTGTCATGCCGTATAATACTCCTGACGGCAGGGTCAATGTCAGCACACTGACGGTGTGCGGCGACGATCTGTACATGACGGCCGGTGACAACCTGTTGCTTACATCGTCTGACGGCGGTCGTCAGTGGGGCGTGGCAGACAGCCCCATGACTTATATATATGGTACCTACGGTGACCGTCTGCTCGGCAATCTCAAGGATGCGTCAGGCAACTATAGCCTCGTGGAATATCCCTCCGGCACCACCTCTGCCATGCCGGCCGGTTTCCCTGTCAGCGGCACTTCACAGATGCTTGCTTACGAGAAGCTGTGGATGGAATCTCCGATAAGCATGATGATGGGCGGCTCCCTCGCCGACGGCTCTCTGACTGATGCCTGTTGGGCCTATGACGGTACGACGTGGTGCAATATAGCCGTAACACCGGCGCCGAAACGGACCGGTGTCACTCTTGTGCCGTATTTCGTGTACCGCACAGCGTCTACCAGCTGGGTCACCACAAAGCTGACAGCTTTTCTTGCCATGGGCGGTACGAATCCTGACGGCACTCTGAGCAAGGAGGTGTATGTATCGACTGACTTCGGTGCGCATTGGCTCAAGGCTGATGCTCCGTTGCAGCTGCCCGACGCCTTACCTGCCTTTACAGGTGCATCAGGCCTGGTGTATTCGCAGACCATGTCGGATGACCGGCCTTCTACCTCCGCTTGGGAGGCTGTGGCATCAAATGAGATGCCCCTCTGGATCAGCCGCAACTATATCAAGGATGAGACAGGTGTGACACCCATCACAGAGTGGGAATGCCCGTACATCTATCTCATCGGCGGCTATGGCGCGGACGGTGCGATAGACAAAAATATATGGCGAGGCGTGATAAACCGACTGAAGTTCAAGCCGTTGCAATAAATGATAACCTCTCTTCTACATATAATCAGTATGCGTCGTCGCAATGCTCTGATGGTTGCTCTTGCAGCGGTCATGCTTGCCGTGGCGCTTCCTCAGCGCGTCAACGCGCAGTCGTGGCAGTCGTTTGAAGAACCATATAAGTTTGACTTCGGACTTGCCATGGGCATGGCCGGCTATTGGGGCGACCTCAGCAGCAACATGTTTTCGGACCCCGGTCTGGCTGCCTCGGCTTTGTTTCATTACCGTTTTGATGCGCGATGGCTCATCAGGGGCAGTTTTACCGGAGCACAGCTCAATGGCTCAAACAAGAATGCAGAAAATGTAGTGCCGGCCGGCGAATTGGAGTTCTCAGGAGGTTTCTATGCTCTGGATGCCCGTGCCGAGTTCAATTTCCTCAATTTCGGCATGGGTGAGACATATAAGCAGCTTAGCCGCATAACCCCCTATCTCGGGCTGGGACTCGGAGCTGCCATGTCAAGTGTCAACAAGGAGAACCATGTGGCCATGACCATCCCGATGTCGTTTGGTGTCAAATACAAGATTTCCGAGCGCGTCAATCTCGGAGCGGAGTGGACGTTCATGAAGGTGTTCGGCGACAAGGTCGACGGATACGAGAACCTGACAGGAATCAACACCGATTTCCTGCGCAATACCGATTGGGTATCTACCATACAGCTTTATTTCACATACGAGTTTGGCCGCAGATGCGTGGCATGTAACCGTCATGAATAAGACATATCATCCGGCAAATATGACTGTAAAAACATCCCCACATATATCTGACACTGCACAGGGCGCCAAAGTCCCCGTGCATGTAGCCATAATCATGGATGGCAACGGCCGATGGGCTAAAGCCCGCGGACTTGACCGTTCGGCCGGACATGTAGAGGGTGTAAACACAGTGCGCCGTATCACGGAAGCTGCATCAGAGGCCGGTATACGTTACCTGACTCTCTACGCTTTCTCTACCGAAAACTGGAACCGCCCACAGGCCGAGGTCGATGCCCTTATGCACCTCATCGGCATAGCCATAGAGCGCGAGACGCCAGACCTGATACGCAACAACGTCAGGCTGACGATGATAGGCGATACAGCCCGGATGCCTGACGAGGCTCTTGCCCGGCTCAACAGATGCGTTGATGCCACGGCGCATTGCACCGGCCTGACGCTGTGCCTGGCTCTGAGCTATTCATCACGCTGGGAACTGACCGCAGCCGCCCGACGCATATCTCAGGCCGTCAGCGAGGGACGCATCGCTGTGTCTGACATAGATGAGCGCGCCGTGTCTGATTTCCTGACCACAGCGGCTATGCCTGATCCCGACCTCCTCATACGTACCGGAGGAGACCAGCGCATAAGCAACTTCCTGCTGTGGCAGATTGCCTATGCCGAGATATATTTCACCCCGGTATATTGGCCGGATTTCACCAAAGAGCAGTTTATGGAGGCCCTTGGCTCGTATGCCGGACGTGAACGCCGATTCGGGCTGACCTCCGAGCAGCTATCGATGGACGACGGCAGCGATACTCCATAGTCCCGAACCGAAGGTGTCCCCGATGTAACCATATCAATTCAAATCCGCACATACCCCTTTCATTATATACATTAGATGCTCCGATACATCACTTTCACATATACATATTTGACCGACATGTTAAAACATCTGCTGTCACGCAATTCTCTCGCAGCGGCAGTAGTGGCAACAGCTTTCGTAGTGCTTGCTTCCGATGGGATTATGGCTCAGGACTCCGTGGCTGTCATGGCTGACCCTGTCCTGGAGAGCGTGACGATGCCGGCTGATACCGTATTCAATCCCAACATCGTCTATACGACCACTCCACGCATATATGAAATAGCCGGTATCACCGTGGACGGTGCTCCCAACTATCAGCGCGAGGTGGTGGTGGGCTACAGCGGACTCCGTGTGGGCAGCCGCATAGAGATTCCCGGCAAGGACATTACCGATGCGGCCAAGCGTCTGTGGGACCAGGGCCTGTTTGCCAATGTGCAGATTCTTGTCGACAAATTTGTCGGTGACAAGGTGTGGCTCCGCCTCAACCTGCGTCAGCAGCCACGTATCGGCACCATCAATTTCCATGGGGTTAAGAAAGGGGAGCAGAAAGACCTCGAGGACCGTCTGAAGCTGATGAAGGGCAACCAGATAACGCCCAATATCGTCAACCGTGCCAAGCAGATCATAAAGAAATACTTTGACGAAAAGGGTTTCCCCAACGCCAATGTGACCATATCTACAGCCGAGGATATTTCGGAGCCTAATTACATGACCGTGGACATCGTGGTCAACCGCCATGACAAGATCAAGGTACACAAGATCTATATCAGTGGCAACAAAGCACTCTCTGACGGAAAAATCAAGGGTGCCATGAAGAAGACCAACGAAAACGGCAACATCCTGAATCTGTTCAAACAGAAGAAGTTTGTGGAGAGCGATTATCAGGATGACCTCAACCGCATAATCCAGGCCTATAACGAGCGCGGTTACCGCGACGCCAAGATACTCAAGGACAGCGTGGTGCCCTACAGCGAAAACCGCGTGGACGTCTATATTGACGTCGAGGAGGGAGATGTGTACCATATCCGCGACATAGAGTGGGTAGGTAACACCGTCTATCCTACAGAGGTGCTCCAGGACCTTCTGTCCATGAATCCCGGCGATGTCTATAACCAGAAGCGTCTTGAGAAACGCATACGCGAGGATGACGATGCGGTGAGCAATCTCTATATGAACAACGGCTACCTCTTCTTCAATCTCGTGCCTATAGAGCGCAATGTGCGCAATGACTCCATAGACCTTGAGATGCGCATCATGGAGGGCCCTCAGGCGCGTATCAATCAGGTAATCATCAACGGTAACGACCGCCTGTATGAGCGTGTCATCCGCCGCGAGCTGCGCGTCAAGCCCGGTGAGCTTTTCAGCAAGGAAGACCTGATGCGTTCGGCGCGTGAAATCGCCGCTACCGGCCATTTCAACCCCGAGAACATGGATATCCGTCCTCAGCCCAACGAGGATGACGGCACAGTGGACATCCTCTTCAATCTCGAATCGAAAAACAACGACAAGATAGAGTTCTCGCTCGGCTGGGGCCAGACCGGCGTAATCGGTAAGGTGGCTCTGTCGTTTACCAACTTCTCCATACAGAATCTGCTTCATCCCAGTAGCTACAAGGGCATCATCCCCCAAGGCGACGGACAGCAGTTTACAATCTCGGCACAGACCAATGCACGCTACTATCAGAGCTATAGCGTGTCGTTCCTTGATTCATGGTTCGGCGGCAAGCGTCCTAACTCTCTGAGCGTATCGGCATTCTTCAGCCGTCAGACAGGCGTCAACTCGTCATATTACAACAGCAACTACTGGAACAATATGTACGGTTACGGCCTCGGTGGCTCATGGAACAACAATAACAACAACTATAACTACAATTATACCTACGAAAACGCCTATGACCCCAACCAGGTGCTTCAGATGGCCGGTGTGACTGTAGGTTTCGGCAAGCGTCTCAGCTGGCCCGACGATTACTTCACTTTTCAGGCTGATCTGAGCTACAACTGGTACTACCTTAAAAATTGGCGGTACCTCTTCCAGATGAGCAACGGAACGTCAAACTCTATCGTGCTCGGTCTGACTCTCGGACGTAACAGTATCGACAATCCCACATACACACGCCGCGGCTCTACATTCTCGCTCAACCTCCAGCTGACTCCGCCGTGGAGCCTCTTCCGCAACAAAAACTGGCAGCAGCTCTATGAGGAGAATACCGAAGAATCCAAGAAGCAGCTGTATCAGTGGATCGAATACTGGAAACTCCGCTTCAAGTCACGTACATACACTCCGCTTACCGACCCCACCGGCCAGTACACTCTCGTGTTGATGACCCGTGCCGATATCGGTCTGCTCGGTTACTATAACCGTTGGGTCAAGACTCCGTTTGAGACATTCTATGTCGGCGGTGACGGTATGTCGGGTTCATATACCTATGCTACCGAGACCATCGCTCTCCGCGGTTATGACAACGGTGCGCTCACTCCGGGCAACCGTCTTGGATATGCTTATGCACGATTCGGCGCCGAGTTGCATTTCCCGTTCCTGCTCCAGCCGTCGACCACCATCTACGGTCTCGTGTTCGTAGAGGGTGGCAATGCGTGGACCGATGTGGCCAGCTTCTCCCCGTTTGATCTCAAGCGCAGTGCCGGTGCCGGTGTCCGCGTGTTCCTCCCGATGGTGGGTATGATGGGTATCGACTGGGGCTACGGCTTTGACAAGGCTTATGGTGTCAAGGGCGGCAGTCACTTCCACTTCATCCTCGGACAGGAGTTTTAATTAACATATATTATCATCTTTGGGTTAAACCAAACATTTGTCCTAAGTGTCAAATTGTTAACTGTATAATTCTTAACCAACGAATCAAGCAACTATGAAGAAGATAATACTGGTGGCCGCGATATGCGTGATTACAGCTCTTGCCGGCCATGCCCAGAAGTTTGCGATGGTGGATATGGAATATATCCTCAAAAACGTACCTGCATATGAGATGGCCAACGAGCAGCTCAACCAGCTCTCGCTCCGCTGGCAGAAGGAACTTGAAAAGGCTGCTAACGATGCTCAGACCGCATACAAGAACTACCAGAACGAGAAGGTGTTTCTGACCGATGAAATGCAGAAGAAGCGCGAGGAGGAGATAGTGGCCAAGGAAAAAGCCGCTGCCGAGTTGCGTAACAAGTATTTCGGGCCGGAAGGCGAACTCTACAAGCGTCGCCAGAATCTGATGAAGCCCATACAGGACGATGTCTACAATGCCATCAAAAAGGTGGCTGAGGAACGCGGGTATCAGGCCATATTTGACCGTGCATCGTCGGCCGATGTGGTATTTGCTTCGCCGCGTATAGATGTCAGCCGCGAGGTGCTGTCGAAACTCGGTTATGCCAACTGACACAATCCATCAAACTAAGATATACTACACAAATTAACCATAACACTAATCTAATCTTATGATCAAGAAAATTCTTGCAGTGCTTGCTGTCGTTGCTATAGCACTCCCCGTGTGCACTATGGCACAGTCTAAATTCGGCATCGTCAATCCCGACGCCATAATGAGAGATCTCCCCGAGCTTGCCAAGGCTCAGAAGGAGCTTGAAGCAGTGTCTGCAAAATATCAGAAGGAGGACAGCGTGCTCCAGACAGAAATCCAGCTCAAGTATGACGACCTGCAGAAGACCATGCGCAATGACCCCAACACTCCCCAGGCTATCCAGGAGCGTCGTATGCAGGAAATCCAGGATATGACCAACAAGTATCAGCAGTTCCGCCAGAATGCCCAGCAGGACATCCAGCGTCAGCAGGAGAGCCTTCTCGCCCCCGTACAGCAGAAGGTGGTCGCCGCCATCAAGACTGTAGGCGAACTCGGCAACTATACTTTCATCTTCACGAGCGAAGTCCCTGCCTACGTTGGCAAGGATGTAGTGGATGTGACCACCGACGTCCGCAAGCAGCTCGGTCTCAAATAATCTGAATTCCGACTCAACATCTTACGGCAGCGCCGCCCGATAATCCCGGCAGCGCTGCCTTTTTCATCACATTGCCCTTCATCAGATATGCGATTGAATACAAGTCTGGAAAAATATTCGTCATGGATTCCATTGGTTGTGGCAGCACTGTGTCTGCTTGAATGCCTCGGCTTCATGCTCTACCACCACGCCACTACCGGCTGGTGGGGCTTCTACATGCCGGACACCCAGTCGTATATCATGGACGGCTTTTCGCTGCGCCCTCCGTTTTATCCCCTGTTTCTGAAGGCTTGCGGCATGAAGGTCAATACAGACGTGCCTACCATGATGGCGGTCACACTTGTGCCTGTAGCGATATATGTATTGTCTGTGGCGGCATTTGTTCGCATGGCCATCACTACAGGCGGCTGGTTGGGCTTATGCTTAGGATTGCTGTATGCTTTTTATCCCTCGTTTGACATATTGCCGCTTGAATTGGGCACAGAAAGTTTCTCTGTGTCATTTGTGGTGTTGGCCGTATATCTGTTCTGGCGCATGTCTTATAATCCGTCAGTGTGGCTGTGGGGTGCGTTTACAGCGATGATGATGTTGTTGCTTGCCGTGAAACCGGCGTTCCTGTTTGTGCCCGTCAGTGTCTTCATGGTGGGTGTGTTTGTCGGTTTCATGCGTGAAAAAGCTCCACTCCGTATATTCTCGCTCAGATTGGTCATAACAGGAGTTTTCGGCATCGTATGTGTGCTGGGCTACAGCTTCGGAGTCTACCAAAAATGGGGTGTGTTCACACCGTCCACTGTCAGTCTCCGCAATGCCTATTACGAAGCAAGACTATCGGGAGTGTTGGACCTTGAGTGTTGTCCCGACCCGGAACTGAAGGCTGTCCTACAGCAAAAAATGGAGGCTCGTCCGACTATTGACGAGATTGATGGCAAGGCTTGGATAGAGGCCATAGACCTGACCAACGAATATGATCATGCAGCCTTGAAGCGCACGGTTGTTGAAAGCAAAAAGAAGCATGCCGACATATGGAATGACTACTTTCTGCATAAGCTGTGCAACGGCCTGTCTGAATCCCTTGTATATCCCGGCACAGACCGTGGGGAATTTGCGGAATATGAGTTCCGTGCAGCCACAGGCCGTTTCCTTGTAGGCATAGGCATTTCCTGGTGGATACCGCTGATTGTGGCCCTTGCCATGTTGCCAATCCTTATCGGGCGGTTCGTGGCCTACATGCGTAATAGGTCAGAGTCGCAACGACGCTGCATGGATGTGCGCAGTTGGTCGTTCGCGGCCTTTCTGACGCTCATGCTTCTGGGCAATATCGTTGTGGTGGTTTTCGGCGCCCCCTATGATTTTTCACGCCTCTTAGTCCCCGTCCTCCCTGTATTCCTGCTTCTGTGCGCCCAGTTGCCGGGATTGAAATGTAGCGTCAACAAATAACCTCTGTGCATGGCGTGCCGATAGTTAAGTAAAGGGATATAGGCAAATAAAAAATGAGCATCGGGGGAACCGATGCTCGTTTGGTGGTGTCGGAGTGGCGAGATTCGAACTCGCGACCCCCTGCTCCCAAAGCAGGTACGCTAACCGGACTGCGCTACACTCCGAATGTCGCTGACCTGTGTTGCGGACGCCTCCGGCGGCTGTCCCAGTCATGACGGTGCAAAGGTAGTCAGATTTTTTGTGATAACCAAAAAATGCTGGCTAAGGGATGCCGTTTTTGGACAATATGGTCAGTCGCGGCCAAAGAAATATGACACTGAGAGCTTCCAGACGCGGTTTTGTGCGCTGTAGTCGGTCAGTATGTCGGCTTTGGTGACATATGTCATGCCTAAATTGAGAGAAGCTGTGACCTGCCACTTCTTGTAAATTTCAGCACCGATGCCCATGTCGATGCCTATGGAGCCGAACGGAAACGAGAATGCGTCGCATTTGGAATGCCCCAGCAGGAAGTCAAACGACGGTCCGACATACACTAAGGGCGCGAGGTATTCCTCAAATCCGTTGAGGCGTGTGTATTTGAATCGCAGGTGCACGGGGATGCTGAGCGTGTGCAGATAAAACCGCTGGTTGCCGTAGCCCTGTGAGCTCCACATGAGTTTCTCGCCAAGGTTGACTTTCGCGCCGAGCATCTGGTACTGAGCACCGATGTCGAGTCCAAAGCCTACGCCGGGGAATATCATTTCGCCTATTACGCCGGCTGCAAAGCCCGGAGTCTTTTTGACGGTTACAAGCGGCTGCTTGAAGTGCATGTCGGTCAGGGAAACGCCGGCGGTGGCTCCCCAGCGCATTTGTCCGTGGGCGTCAGTAGTTCCGATGGCTAAGATGACGACTGCCAGTGCGGCTGCTCTTAATGCTTGTTTTAACAGATTCATTTATGTGTCGTTGTGGTGTGTTAGCGAGGTAGTGTGGAATATTCGCGCGAGTAGCGAAGCATCTGCGGTATGTAGCCCTCGGTGTAGTCGATGGTCACGTCGGTGATGTTGCCGTTGCTGTCTTTGACGAGGCTGTACACGGGGTTGACGAAGCCTTTGTAGGGGGCTATGTCAAGGTGGGCGTAGCGGTCAAGCACTTCCTTGTGGAGCTCGGGATTGACTTTGACACCGTAGGTCTCCACCAGTGCGCGTCCGGCGGCGAAATCGCCCTCACTCTTGATGCGCTGGATTTCGGCGAGCAGCTTGGCAAACAGGCCGCGCAGCGCGTGATAGTCGTTGATCTGTACGTAGGTCTTGCCGTCGCGTTTGATTAATTCCACCACATTGTCGGCTTTGCCGTTTTCAAGAACCCAGTAGGCTATGAGTGCACGGTTGCGCATGTGGGCTTCCTCTATGTCCTTGCCCGGCTCTATGCGCATGAGCTGTGTCATCAGGCCGTTAAGCATATATTTGTAGTATTCGGCCTTGTATGCTTCAGGATTGTCGAGCAGTCCGAGTTCAAGCAGCTTGGGGTCGGCAAGATAGTAGAGGGCGAAAAGGTCGGCACGGGTCTCCTCCAGAGTGGAGCCGTAAGCTCCGAGAGCGTTTTCGTCAACTCCAGGCAACAGACGTCCCGAAGCATGTCCGAGGCATTCGTGGAGGTCGGTGTGGAGATTATCGGTGATGAAGAGGTATTTGTCCATCAGCTTGGCGGTGGGGGCGTCAATGACAAACTCGTCGTTGAATCCGTCGCCGTGTGAGGCCTCATCGTAGGCCTGGGTGATGTTTTCGAGGGTTACCGATTTCGAACCGTGGGCCGCACGTATCCAGTTGGCATTAGGAAGATTGATGCCAATGGGGGTTGCCGGATATGCGTCGCCGGCCAGGATGGCGGCAGTGATTACCTTTGCAGTCACACCCTTGACGTGGGGTTTGCGGAAACGCGGATCTACCGGCGAGTGGTCCTCAAACCACTGTGCGCTGTCGCTGATGGCTTCGGTGCGGTGTGATGCTTCAAGATTCTTGAAGTTCACTATCGATTCCCATGTGCCGGTCATGCCCAGGGGGTCACCGTAGCTTTCAATGAAGCCGTTGATGAAGTCCACACGCGAAGCGGTGTCGCCGACCCACAGGATGGAATATTCGTCAAATTTCTTGAGGTCGCCTGTGCGGTAGAAGTCCACCAGCGATTGTATCACCTGACGCTGGCGGTCATTTTCGGCATACTGCTGTGCCTTGGTCAGGTTGTCGATGATGCGGCTGATGGCTGCGTCATACAGGCCACCTTGCTTGTAGACATCCTCTACCACCTTGCCGTCGCGTTTCACAATCTTGCTGTTGAGTCCGTGGCTTACGGGAGTGAGATCGGTGGTGTCACGCAGAGCTGCGTAATAAGCCTCCACCTCGGGCTGGGTCACACCTTCGTAGATGTTGGCCGCCGATGTCACTATGAGGTCCTGTCCGTCAGCCTGGTTGACCCTCTTGGCCATGTATGTGGGGTTGAATATGACTTCCTCAAGCATTGCGAGACCTTCGGGACGCTTCTCTGCCGGGAGATTTCGTACCATGGCGTCAAAATATTCGCGCGAAAACTCCGGGGTGAATTTGTCCATCGAATAGTGGTGATGGATGCCGTTGCCAAACTCTATTTGCTTGAGGTATTTTTCCAGCGCTTTGAAGTCGGCGCTTTTGCCGTCCTTTTCGCGTGCTGTCAGATAGACGTTCTCTATGAGGTCGCGTATTGCGAGGTTGTATTTGCCGTACTGGTCCCATACGATGTCGCGGCCGGCCAGGGCTGCTTCGGTCAGATAATATATGAGGAGTTTCTGGTCAAGTGACAGCTGCTGGAATCCGGGCACCTTGTAGCGGAGCACCTGTATGTCGGCAAAGCGGTCCACCTTGTAGTCAAAGGCGTCATGCTTATCGTTGTTGTCAATGTCTGCCATGATTGTGGGTGATAACATTAATGATACACCGGCTCCTATGCCGGCTATTACGTTACGCAAGGTTGACTTTTTCATGGATATAGCGTATTGTGTTGGTTATATCGTGTGTGTATAAGGGGTTTGTCATTCCACATAGAGCACAAGGCCCTTGAGATATTCGCCTTCCGGATGGTAGATGCTCACCGGGTGGTCAGCCGGCTGGGTCAGCTGGTGGAGGATGCGCACACGCCGCCCTGTCTGTGCCGCCGCCGAGAATACCGCCAGCCTGAACTGCTCGCGAGTGATGGCCTGGGAGCATGAGAAGGTGAACATGATGCCGCCGGGGGCTATCTTGCGGAAAGCTTTCTCGTTGAGACGCTGGTAGCCGCGCAGGGCGTTGCGGATGGCGCTGCGGTGCTTGGCAAATGCCGGAGGGTCAAGGATTATCAGGTCGAATTCATCCTTGGCCATACGCGACAGATAGTCAAAGGCATCTACAGCCTCCGAGGTGTGGCGTTGCTCGGCCTCCATGCCGGCAAAGTTGATGCGGACGTTGGCTTCGGTCAGAGCTATGGCTTTGGCCGAACTGTCTACCGACACCACTCTGTCAGCTCCACCGGCCAGTGCATACACAGAGAAACCGCCTGTGTAGCAGAACATGTTGAGTACACGTCGGCCGGCAGCCATGCGGCCGAGCAGAGCGCGGTTGTCGCGCTGGTCTATGAAGAAGCCGGTCTTCTGTCCTTTGAGCCAGTCGACGTGGAATTTCAGGCCGTTTTCAGTGGTGATGTTGCCTGTGTCGTGGCCGAGGATATAATCGTTCTGCGGATCAAGGCTCGCTTTGTAGGGGAGCGTCGTCTCCGACTTGTAATATACGTTTTTGATGCGTGCCTCCGGCAGTTCGGTAAGTGCCTGGGCTATGGTGTTTCGGGCATAGTGCATGGCCGGCGAGTGGGCTTGCATGACCGCGGTGTCGCCGTAGATGTCAACAATCAGTCCGGGGAGGAAATCGCCCTCGCCATGTACCAGGCGGAATGCGTCATTGTCATCGCGTAGCAGTCCGAGTGTACGGCGCAACTGCCATGCGCTGGTGAGACGCTTGAGGTAGAAATCACCGTTGATGTCGGTGTCGGCATCGCTCGTAAGCATCCTGACGGCTATGCTCCCTATCTGATAGTGGCCTGTGCCGAGCAGACGGCCGTCGGCGGCTGCCACCCTGACTATGTCGCCCTCCTCTATGCCGTCGGGCATCGAGGCGATTGCTCCTGAGAATACCCAGGGGTGGAAGCGCATAAGCGATTCGTCCTTGCCGGGGCGGAGTGTTATTGTGGGATATGCTGTTTGTGTCATAGTGTCGCGGAGTGCAGGGTTATTTGAACAAGGCTCTGAACAGGTCCATGCCGTTGGCATACAGCAGCAGACAGAGCAGGAAGCACATGCCTATGTATTGGGCTATCTCGATGACCTTTTCGGGAGCCTTGCGGCGTGTGATGACTTCATAGAGCAGGAAGAGCACATGGCCACCGTCAAGCGCAGGGATGGGCAGCAGATTCATGATGGCGAGAGCCACCGAGAAAAATGCCGTAATCTGCCAGAAGGCATACCAGTTCCATGAGTCGGGAAACATCGAGCCCATGGCCCCGAAGCCGCCGATGCTCTGAGCGCCCTCGGCTGAAAACAGATGCTTCAGGGAGCCTACATAGGCTCCGAGGGTCTCTGTGCCTATCTTCCATCCCTGAGGGAATCCGCTTATCAGGTCATAGCGGACCGTCACCGTCTCGTAGATATCGAGAGGCGAACGGAGCTGGAACCCGAGCTTGCCGTATTCGTCAGGCGTGGCCTTGAATGTCAGGGTGTCGGCACTTCTGACCACACGTATGTCGGTGGCGCGTCCGGCCTTGGCACGCAGGGCAGGGGATAGTTCGGTGAAGCTCGGCGTGGCTTCGCCGCCTACGCTTATGATGTGGTCGCCCTCACGCAGACCTGCCACAGCCGCAGGGCCTCCGGCCACGAGACGCTCCACATATACCGGCACTCGCGGAGCAAGCAGTCCGCGGTCATTGTTGAGCTTCAGCACAAAGTCGTCGGGGAGTTTGATGGTCACAGTGTCGGTGTGGTTGCGGAGCACCTTGACTTCATGGGCTTCGGCAAGTTTGAGCACAAACTGCTGGTCGGCAGCGTCAAGAGGCTTGCCGTCGGCACTCAGTGGGATGTCGCCGTTGCGAAATCCGTATTGCTGCGCCGTCGGCACATAGTCGAAACCTTCGGTCACCTTGTCCAGTGGCACGTATTTGTCGCCCCAGTAGATGGCGATGCCGGCATAGATGAGGATGGCGAGGATGAAGTTGAACAGCACGCCTCCGAGCATGACCAGCAGACGCTGATAGGCCGGTTTTGAGCGGAATTCCCACGGCTGCGGCTCACGGGCCATCTGCTCCTTGTCCATGCTCTCGTCGATCATGCCGGCTATCTTGACATAGCCGCCGAGAGGCAGCCATCCTATGCCGTATTCCGTGTCACGCCATGTGGCGCGTCCGTTGGCAGCCTTGTTCTTGGCTTTGGGTTTCCATTTCACCAGCGAGAAGCCCGGATTGAAAAACAGGTAGAACTTCTCGACCTTGATGCCGAATATGCGCGCAAAGATATAGTGGCCAAACTCATGTATGACTACCAGAAACGCAAGTGCGGCTATAAGTTGCGCCGCCTTTATGAGGAATGATTCCATCTGAGATATTCAAGTGTGATAAGACCGACAAATATAGCCATTTTTCCCCGATATGGCAACATTACAGGTCCGTACCACCTGATTTCACGACGGTTGTGACGGTTGCGACGGATGTGTCGGGTCTGTCCCGGCGGTGTGTGTTGAAGCCTCGGGTTTGGCCGCGGATGGAGCTGTCGAATGGGTCTGGGCTGCGATTTTGTCGGCTCGCTGTTGGCGCAGACGTATCACCGTCGAGGTGATGAACACCGTGAACAGCGGAAACATGATCATCCCCATGCCTGACAGGACTATCTGTAATACCTTGCCCGCGATGGTTATAGGAGCTATATTGCACCCGATGGTAGTCACTACCATACATGAGAACCACAGGGCCGAAGAGTAGTCGGGAATCTGGGGGTTGACAGGCTGCTCGCGCTCAAATATGATGAGGCTACAGAAGTAAACCACCAGCACAAGTATGGAGGTATAGCTCGCAAATACCGATGCCACACGGTTATGCGCGAAAAATCCTATGATGATGGCTATGGCCAGCCCTCCGCGTGCCAGAGGGATGAAGCGGAGGAAGTAGACCGTCTCGGCGCTCAGATTGAGATTAAATTGATTGATGATGTTGAGTACAGGTATGGAGAGTATGAAAAACAGCCATCGGCGGCGTATATAGCGCCATTTGTTGCGTGCAAATGACAGCTCGATGAAAAATGTAGCCATGAACACCACGCATACCCAGAACTGGAACGTCATATAGGTGTGGTTGTCGAGAAACGGTATGCCCTTGAATGTGTCTACCGAGATAAACACTATGAGCAGTACCGATAAAATCAATACCGTGGCATTGAGGATTCCGGTGATGCGCTGTTGGCCGGGAGTAAGGGCCGATAGTCTATTGTGGGAGGGTGATGACATGGCGACAAGAGATGTGCTGTTACTTATTTTTCTAACAATATTGGGCCATTTATGGTTTTGTCAAAATTAACTTGTATATTTGTGGCAATAAAAACACACGTCTTTTCTGAACTCCTACGCCTCCATCCTTGTGCGTCAGAGAAAGTGACACTATATAAATGGAATTAGTTACTCTCGAAGAGCAACATTTTAAGACCGCTTGCCAAAAACTGGCCGAGAAAGTGCAGCACATGCAATTTCGGCCGGACGTCATCATAGGCATACGCTCCGCCGGCGTTTACGTAGCCGACGAAGTCGCCAAAAGCTATCCTCAGGCCAAGGTTTATTACATCAAGCCTCTTGACAATAAGCCGTCATCGCGTAAGCTGTTCAATGTGCTCTTCCGAATCACACCCGAATGGCTCTTGAAAAAATTGCGGGAACTCAAGGAGACAGGCCGTTCGACAAAGAAACACACTCTGTCACGCAAATTTGAAATACCGGCAGAGGTCAAAGAACTCGGCAAACAGCATGTGCTCCTCGTGGATGACTCCGTAGACGGAGGGTCCACCCTCGGGAGCGCAGCCAAGCGGCTGATAGCTCTTAATCCGGACATAACCCTGTTCACCGCCACAATTGCGGTCACTCGCCGTTACGCCATATGCAAGCCTGATGTGTCGTTGTACCGTCCCGGGACGCTCGTGCGCTATCCCTGGTCGGTCGACTTCAAGCCCGGACATAAATATCCAACGCCAAAATTCTGATTAAGTATAACGCTTCTTTATCTCGGGTGTCGGCATGACGGAAAAGGGCAAAATAGCGGTAATTGATGTAGATGACACTCTCCTGTGTGGAAACTCTCTCAAAATGCTTCTCTGGTGCACGCTGAGGTGTCAGATCAGGCGGGGACGGTGGAAACAATTGTCGCTGCTGGGCTGGGAGATATTCAAGCGCATATGCCGCATGTCATCACATGTGGATCTAAAACGGCAGATATGTGTCTCGGCTGTCGATGCCTTGACTCCCGATGACTTTGAGGCTCTTACGGCTGAAATGCTGGCCAAGGTGAGGCCATCGGTGCGGCGTGTCATCAATCATTGGATTGCCGACGGCGGCGGTGTCATCATTGCGTCGGCAGGACTGAGGTTTTGCCTGCAAGACCTTGTGGAGCGTATGGGGCTGCGATACCTTGTGGCTACGGATTTTGACCCATCCGCAGGGACCATGGGCCCCGAAACCCGTTCGGAGTCAAAACTGCAAGCTGCCAGGAGCATGGCAGCAGCCGAACATCTTGGCGAGATAGGGGTGGTGGTGACTGACCATGTCGATGATCTGCCTCTGCTTTTATTGCCGGATATCAGGAGGGTGCTGGTGTCTCCGCGCCGCAGTCTGTGTGAGATTCTCGATGCATCTTCTCTCTCTTATGAAATAATCAACTGACCGAAAAACATACGGCTACACATATATATTATGGACACTCCTCATAACGACAGCATCGTCATCATACCTACATATAACGAATGTGAGAACATTGCTTCCATCATCGAAGCGGTGTTTGCATTGCCGCATCCGATGGATGTGCTCGTAATTGATGACAACTCGCCTGACGGCACCGCCCAGATAGTCAGAGACAAGATGGCGGAGCATCCGGGCAGGGTGCACCTGCTGGAGCGGCCGGGGAAACTCGGCCTGGGCACGGCATACATAATGGGCTTCAAATGGGCTCTGGAGCGTCCCGGATACCAGTACATATTTGAGATGGATGCGGATTTCTCCCATAATCCGGCTGACCTGATAGCTCTGCGCGATGCTTGTGCCGTAGAAGGGCATGACATGTCCATAGGGTCGCGGTATGTCACCGGGGTCAATGTGGTCAACTGGCCCATGGGTCGCGTGATGATGAGCTATTTCGCGAGCAAGTATGTCAAGATAGTCACCGGCATGCCTGTCAATGACACTACAGCCGGCTTCGTGTGCTACACGCGGCGTGTGCTTGAGGCTTTGCCCCTCGACGATATACGGTTCAAGGGCTATGCTTTCCAGATAGAGATGAAATTTACCGTGTATAACTACAGATTCTCTATCAAGGAGGTGCCCATCATATTTGTCAACCGCGTGCTCGGCACAAGCAAGATGAATTCGGGTATCTTCGGCGAGGCCATGTTCGGCGTGCTGCGCCTGAAATGGGATAGCCTCTTCAAGCACTATCCCGACTACTCGCGTCCGCACCGTGAGCTTCCCCCTGGCAAGTGACGGCAGGGGCGCGACATGCCTCTTCTACGCGGTGCTATCTTGAAATATGACTATGGAAACCTGGATGATTATATATAATGTGGCGGTTGTCAACCGAGGTCTCATACGTCGCGGCGTCGTGACGATACATGACCGGCGCATCGCCGCTGTGTCATATGCGACCGATGGTCGGCTGCCTGAGGGAATCAAAGAGAAATACCCCGATGCGGTGATAATCGACGGAAACGGTGCATATCTGATGCCCGGGGTGATAGACACCCATGTGCATTTCCGTGACCCGGGCCTGACCGACAAGGCCGATATGGCCACTGAAAGCTCCGCAGCTGTGGCCGGCGGCGTGACTGCATGTATCGACATGCCCAACACGATTCCGCAGACCACCTCCATCACGCGCTGGGAAGATAAAATGGCGCATGCTGATGGTCGCTCCAAGACCAACTATGCTTTCTTCATAGGCGTGGCAACCGACAATATGGATCAGCTGCTGGCTGCCGATTATACACGTGTGGCCGGGATAAAACTGTTTCTCGGGTCGACTACAGGCGACATGATGGTGTCCGACGGCACTTTGATAGAGCGTCTGCTTGCCGATGCTCCCTGCCCCGTAGTGGTGCATGCCGAAAGCGAGAAGGTAATCCAGGACAATCTTAAGAAACTTAATCCGCAGGGACTTGCTGACCTCCCCGTCGAATACCATTCGCGGCTCAGGACGGCTGAGGCATGTTACGAGTCCTCTCGTGCCATAGTAGAGATGGCTCTCAAGCATGACGCTCTGCTACACATAGCCCATGTCAGCACGTCAGCCGAGCTGTCGCTACTGTCATCGGGTCCTCTGCTTGGCAAGCGCATCACTGCCGAGACATGTCCGCAGTATCTTCTTTTCAGCGATGAGGACTGGGCTGCGAGAGGTGCGCGTATGAAATGCAATCCGGCTGTCAAGTCGGCGGCTGACCGTGATGCTCTGCGCGAGGCCGTGCGCTCCGGACTGATAGATACGATAGCCACCGACCATGCTCCTCACCTGCTTGCCGACAAGGAGGGTGGGGCATTGAAAGCTAAATCAGGGATGCCGATGGTGCAATTTTCGCTTGTAAAGATGCTTGACCTGTTTGGACCGGCATTGGCGGCGGAGAAGATGTGCCATAACCCGGCGCGCCTGTTCGGTGTGGAGGAGCGCGGATTCGTCGATGTCGGGATGTATGCCGATCTTGTGCTCGTATCCCGGCGGGATTCACCCCATGTCATCAAGGACTCGGAGGTGCTCAGCAAATGCGGCTGGACACCTCTCGACGGGATGACTACGGACTATAAGGTAGATGCCACAATCGTCAACGGACGTGTGGCCTATAGCTCTATTGACGGCGTAGAGGCGCATGATGAAGCCCTCGGTCTCCCCCTGAGATTCAATCCTGTGCGCCGGTAGGTGCAGTTTATACCAGCTCGGCTATAAGGGTCGCTGAGGTGGAGGATACGATGCGTACACGCACTGTATCGCCGATTTTATAGTCACCGCGAGGCACGATGACGGCCTTGTTCTGGCTGTTGCGGCCTAAGCGTTGGTCAGTGCTGCGTTTTGACACACCTTCGATAAGCACATCAAATTCTTTGCCGATGTCACGTCGGTTGCTCTCAGCCGACAGTTCGTTTTGCAGGGCTATCATGCGGTTGAGGCGTTCGATTTTGACGTCTTCGGGTATGTTGTCGGGCATAGTACGCGCTGCCAATGTCCCCGGGCGTTCGGAGTATTTAAACATGAAAGCCGAGTCGAATCCCACCTCTTTCATCAGCGACAGGGTCTCGTTAAAGTCATCTTCGCTTTCGTCGTGAAATCCTGTGAACAGGTCGGTGGATATGCCGCAGTCAGGGATTGCGCTGCGTATGGCGGCTATGCGGCCGAGATACCACTCGCGTGTGTATTTGCGGTTCATGGCTTTGAGCACCTTGTTGCTTCCGCTCTGCACAGGGAGGTGGATGTGGCGTGCGATATTAGGGTGCGACGCGATGACCGATATAGTGTCGTCGCTCATATCCTTGGGGTGTGAGGTGGTAAACCTGATGCGCATCTCGGGCGCGTGTTCGGCCACCATGGCGAGCAGACGGTCAAAACCTGTGGTCTCCCCGGTGGCGGCATCGGTGAATGAGTAGGAATTGACATTCTGCCCCAGGAGGGTGACTTCGCGGAAGCCTTTGGCGCGCAGGTCGTCAAGTTCGGCGAGTATGCTGCGTGGCTCTCGCGAGCGTTCGCGCCCTCTGGTGTAGGGCACTATGCAGTATGAGCAGAAATTGTTGCAGCCACGCATGATGCTTATGAAACCGCTGACACGGTTGGCGCCGATACGCACGGGGATGATGTCGCGGTAGGTCTCGGTGGTCGACAGCTCTACGTTGATGGCTTTTTCGCCGTTTTCGGCTGCGGCAAAGAGGGCAGGGAGGTCAAGGTAGCTGTCCGGACCGGCCACTATGTCGACTTTGTAGTCGTTGATAAGGGTGTCTCTGACGCGCTCGGCCATGCAGCCTATAACCCCGGTAAGCATGCGGCGGTCACGCGGACGCTTGCGGCGCATGGCGTTGAGAGCCTCGAGGCGTCCTACGATTTTCTGTTCGGCGTTGTCGCGTATGCTGCATGTGTTGAGTAGCACTGCGTCGGCATCGTCTATGGTTTCGGTCAGGCTGTAGCCGGCCATCTGCATTACGGATGCCACCACTTCGCTGTCGGCGACATTCATCTGGCAGCCGTAGGTCTCAATATATAGTTTTTTATCGGTTACAGGGTGTGATTCGATTGCACTCATCGGTTAAAAGTGTGCAACTCTTTGTTGCACTTCATAAAAGTATTTCGTAATTTTGCGGAAACAGAAAAGCAATCTTTGCAAATCGGAAATAAAGCCTTATGACCCAACATGGTAGGTGCCATAGCGCGACTGTCGCAACTCGCAAAGGGTTGTCGTATGCAAATTTACTAAAATACTCACATTAACATCATATTATAAACAGAGAAAATCATGTCATTCCCCGTAATTTCAGCCACTGAAGCCGCTCAATACATAAAGAACGGCGACAACATCGGTCTATCAGGATTTACTGCCTGCGGTACGCCCAAAGCTGTCACCGAGGCTCTGGCAGAAATCGCCACAAAGGAACACGCCGAGGGACGTGACTTCAAGGTGAGCCTTTTCACCGGTGCCTCGACAAACGATTACGTTGACGGTGCTCTCGGCCGTGCCAACGCGATAGACAAGCGCGCTCCCTATCAGAGCACTGCTGACTCTCGCAAAGGCATCAATGCCCGTGACATCAACTACTTCGACCTGCATCTGTCAGAGATGGCTCAGAAATTACGCTATGGTTTCTATGGCCCGATGAATGTGGGTATTATAGAGGTGGCTGACATAGAGCCTAACGGCGACGCCGTGCTCGGCACAGGCGTGGGCATGAGCCCCACTGTAGCCATGATGGCCGATAAGATCATCATAGAGCGCAACCATGAGGTGTCGCCGCGTATGCGCGGTGTACATGACATCGTGCTGCCGCTTGACCCTCCCTACCGTCGCGAAATCGGCATCTATAAGGCCTCTGACCGCATCGGCTCTCCGGTGCTCCATATTGACCCGGCCAAAATCGTGGGTATCGTGGAGACCAACGCCAAGGACGGTGCCAAGACCTTTACTGCTCCCGATGAGGTCAGCCAGCATATAGCTGCCAACGTATGTGACCTGCTGGCCAGCGACCTCCGCGCCGGACGCATCCCCAAGGAGTTCCTTCCGCTGCAGAGCGGTGTGGGCAATGTGGCCAATGCAGTGCTCTTCGGCCTCGCCGAACGTGATGACATACCTGCTTTTGAGATGTACACCGAGGTGGTGCAAGATGCCGTAGTAGGTCTCATGGAGAGCGGCAAGTGTAAGTTTGCCAGCGCATGCTCCATGTCGTTCAGCGACGAGATGATGGATCATGTATTTGCCAACATGGACTTCTTCCATGACCGCATCGTGCTTCGTCCGGGCGAAATCTCCAACTCTCCCGAGGTGGTGCGCCGACTCGGCATCATTGCCATGAACACCGCTCTCGAAGCTGACATATTCGGCAATGTCAACTCTACGCATGTGACAGGCACCAAGATGATGAACGGTATCGGCGGCAGCGGCGATTTCACACGCAACTCCTACCTGTCTATATTCTCGTGCCCCTCGGTGACCAAGGGCGGAGCTATCAGCAACATCGTCCCAATGGTGTCACACGTTGACCACTCGGAGCACTCCGTAGACATCATCATCACCGACCAGGGCATCGCCGACCTGCGAGGCAAGTCGCCCATTCAGCGTGCGCATGAAATCATAGAGAATTGCGCACATCCTGACTATCGTCCTCTCCTGCGTGACTATCTTGCTCGCGGAGCCAACGCTCACACTCCCCATTCGCTCCACAATGCTTTCGCTTTCCACGAGGCATTTATCGAGACCGGCGACATGCGTAACGCCAAATTCTGCTGATGTAACGATAACGCATATAACCATGACTGCGCCTCCTCTGCCGAGGCGCATCTGTCAGATAAAAACGCGCTGCGCCCCCGGGCCGCAGCGCGTTTCGTATCCCAGCCAGACCTACGGTCTGTCTGACACTGGCCTAACATCTGTACCTCCCACGGAGGCAGCAGCCCTGTAGCGTGTGGTCACTATGTGTGACACGATATGTCACGAACTTAATCAGGCGTTAATGCTTGAATGACGTTCATATGTAGTAGGGACATGCCATGGGATGTCCCTGCTGCAGAGTTAATTTATTTACATTTGTAGCAGGATGACATCGTCCTGTCCAATCGCCTGTAGTGGCTCATCTACGGTTAGTGCAAACCCTGTTTTCCCAGTGCTTTCGGGGCGAATTTTTGCTTGATTTGACCATATATGTATCTATATTTTTATAAATGATGATAATGATTATTTTGCTATTAATCAGATTAATACAAAAATATCTCAGGTTATATAATCTATATTTTGTTTGTATTTTGTTGTGGAGGGTGTGGACTCGTCGTAATTTTGCAGTGTCAGTCAATGACACACATGTTTAGATTGACTTTCATTTTTCAGACTGATATTTTTAGGTTAATGCAAGAAATAATAGAATTGGTAAGAAAGATGTGTTTTTAGATTAAAGCATACATGACAGCGGCGACATTGTGAAATGTCGCCGCTGTTCCATTTATCCAATTTAACATGTCTGGGAGTGAGATTTATTGCATCAAAGATGGCTTTCTAACGGAAAATTCGCTATATTTGCAGAAATTCTGAAAGGAATGTCCCAATCGCTTAGGCAATGCACTGAAAGCATCCGCGCAAAATGTCTGATATTGACAGAGCGCTATGAGAAGCTCCTCGCTTACAAGCGCGAAGCCGATGCCATGATGAGAAGCCAGCAGTCGGAGATAGAGCGGCAGAAGGCTGAGATAGCGCGTCTTGACGGCGAACTCAGAGCCTTGAAACTGGCCGATGCGATAGCCCCGACTGAGCATGACCGCCAAAACGCACGGGAACTCTTGACAGGATTGGTGCGGGAAATCGACCAGTGCATCAATGATTTAACACACTGATGCGATGAAAGACGAACTGAACATAACACTACGTATAGCCGACCAAGGCCCTTTTCCGATGACTGTGTCACCACAGGACGAGGAGAATATCAGGAAAGCGGAGTCGCATGTCAACCAGTTATGGGACATTATGAGGCAACGCTACCCCGACAGGCCGTCGGCAGAACTGCTCGCCCTCGTGGCGTGGCAGTTTGCACGGCTCAACATAACACAGGAAGCCGATGTCAAGGCTGCAGAGGCAGCCGCCGAATCGACAGATGCCGCTCTGACAAAGCTCCTTGACATGCAGCCTTGAACCCTGCCAGAGGGTTATGCTCGTCATCACATTCATGCGATAAACCTTAAAATCACACTACTGTTACCCCTGCACCTACATCTGCAGTCATCTGCGTAAACGTCCTTTCGTCTTAATACGCAGGTCATCATGACTATCCCGCGCCCATGATGCCTGATGAAATCCGACGAGACGCAGATGTGCCGCCAGCGTAGAGTGCTTTTTGTTTTTTTTTACACATATATCCAACACGAATATGGACGTATTCATTCCCATTCTCGTAGGCCTGGTAGCCATAGCCATCGGAGCCGGAGTTACAATCATCTTGCAGCGCAGGTTGGCTAAGACCCGCGCCAAGTCTATCATCGAAGAGGCTCATCTCGAAGCCAATGTCATAAAGCAGAACAAACTCCTCGAGGCGCGAGAAGAGGAGCTTAAGATAAAAGGCGATGCCGAGCGTCAGGCTAACCAGCGCATGCAGAAGCTCCAGAACATGGAGAGCAAGATGAAGCAGCGCGAGATGCAGCTCAACCAGCAGCAGAGCGAAAACCAGCGTGCGCGCAACGACATAGAGAACACCCGCGCCAACCTCGAAGCCCAGCAGGCCCAGCTTGACCTGCGCAAGGGCGAAGTGGAGAAGATGCGCCTCAAGGCCCAGGAGGAACTGGAGCACATATCCGGCCTCTCAAGCGAGGAGGCCAAGGAGCGTCTGGTGGAGTCGCTAAAGGACGAGGCCAAGACCGCGGCAGCAAGCTATATCAATGACATCATGGACGAAGCCAAGCTGACAGCCAACAAGGAGGCAAAGCGCATCGTCGTGCAGACCATACAGCGTGTGGCCACAGAGACAGCTATCGAAAATTCGGTGACCGTGTTCCATATCGACAGCGATGAAATCAAAGGCCGCATCATCGGTCGTGAAGGCCGCAACATACGCGCTCTGGAAGCTGCCACGGGCATTGAAATCATAGTGGACGACACCCCCGAGGCCATCGTGCTTTCAGGATTTGACCCTGTGCGTCGCGAGATAGCCCGTCTGGCTCTGCATCAGCTCGTGGCCGACGGCCGCATACACCCGGCCCGCATCGAGGAGGTGGTCAGCAAGGTGCGCAAGCAGATTGAGGAGGAAATCATCGAGACCGGCAAGCGCACAGCCATAGACCTCGGTATCCACGGTCTCCATCCCGACCTCATACGCATGGTGGGCAAGATGAAATACCGCTCAAGCTACGGCCAGAACCTGCTCCAGCATGCACGTGAAACAGCCAATCTCTGTGCCATCATGGCTACCGAACTCGGTCTCAATGCCAAGAAGGCGCGTCGTGCCGGTCTGCTGCATGACATAGGCAAGGTGCCCGATGAGGAACCCGAACTGCCGCATGCACTGCTGGGCATGAAGCTTGCCGAGAAATACAAGGAGAAACCTGAGATATGCAACGCTATAGGCGCCCACCACGATGAAATAGAGCAGACATCGCTTCTCGCTCCCATCGTGCAGGTATGTGACGCCATCTCTGGCGCACGCCCCGGCGCACGCCGTGAAATTGTCGAGGCTTATATCAAGCGTCTTAACGACCTTGAGCAGCTCGCTCTCTCATATCCCGGGGTCGTTAAGACATATGCCATCCAGGCCGGCCGCGAGCTGCGCGTGATAGTCGGAGCCGACAAGATTGACGATGTGGAGACCGAAAAGCTCTCTGAGGAAATAGCCAAGCGCATCCAGGATGAGATGACATATCCCGGACAGGTCAAAATCACGGTGATACGTGAGACCCGTTCGGTAAGTTTCGCCAAGTAAAAAATACGTCTGCTCCCAATGGACAAATCAAAGAATCGCAATGCCTCAGCCACACCATCAAAGGCGGCGGCTCCAGGGTCTGCGGAGGGTGATAACACTCTGGCTGACAGGGAGACGGCTGACGGCGGCCAGGCATGTCAGGCTTCTTGTGGCGGCGGTTGCTGCCGTCGCAGGGGGGAGCCGCGTGGCAAGCTTTACTGCTATGACTGGCTTGACGACATTCCCGGTAGCTTCACGACCTCGGATGTCGTGGAGGTGCAGTTTAAGAATACCCGAAAGGGTTTCTACCGCAATACGTCAAACCTCCAACTCAATATCGGTGACATCGTGGCCGTGGAAGCCAATCCGGGCCATGACATCGGGGAGGTGACCCTGACCGGTCTGCTTGTCGAAAAGCAGATGCGCAAAGCCAATGTGAAACCCGACTCCGAGCTGAAACGCATATTCCGCCATGCCCGTCCGGCCGATATAGACAAGTGGGAGGAGGCAAAGGCCAAGGAAAACGACACGATGATACGCGCACGCAAGATAGCCGAAGACCTGCATCTCAACATGAAAATCGGTGATGTGGAGTATCAGGGCGACGGCAACAAGGCCATATTCTACTATATAGCCGACGAGCGCGTGGACTTCCGCCAGCTTATCAAGGTGCTTGCCGACGCATTCAAGGTGCGCATCGAGATGAAGCAGATAGGTGCGCGTCAGGAGGCCGGGCGCATCGGGGGCATCGGTCCCTGTGGCCGTCCGCTGTGCTGCTCCACATGGATGACGTCGTTCGTGTCGGTGGGCACTGCCGCAGCCCGTTTTCAGGACCTCTCGCTCAACCCCCAGAAGCTGGCCGGACAGTGTGCCAAACTCAAGTGCTGCCTTAACTTTGAGGTGGATGCCTATGTAGAGAGTGTCAAGAAACTTCCGCGCAAGGATGTCACCCTTGAGACAGCAGACGGCACCTACTACCACTTCAAGACCGACATATTCAAGAAGGAAATCACCTATTCGACCGACAAGAATGTCCCGGCCAATCTCGTGACTATCAGTGCCAAAAGGGCGTTTGAGGTCATGGCTCTCAACAAGAAAGGGGAGAAGCCGGTGACTCTGCTGCCCGACGGCGCCAAGAAGCCCGACGAGAAGAGGGTGGTGGACCTCGTGGAACAGGAAAGCCTGACCCGCTTCGACAAGGCAAAGAAGAAAAACAAGAAACGGAAATCGGCAGCTGACAAAGCGCGTAAGGCGGCCGAGGGCTCCCAGCCTGACAAGCCGCAGACTCCCGACAACGGTGGCGGCAGCAAGCCGAATGACGTGAAGCCTGCAAAACCAGGCGAACCGTCGCCGCGCCGTAACCGCAACCGTAACCGCAATAAGAACCAAGGCAACGGCTCCCAGCCGCAGCCACAGGATAATAATACGGACTGACAGTGGCACCCTCGTTGACTATAAAATCAGGCATTGCAGCCGTGCTGTCGGCTGTGGCAGTCATGCTTTTGACGGCCTGTGCTCCCAACCCCGATGATGCCAGCGAGTATGAGACCCTGACGAAATCGCGCTGGTGCTATGGCGACACGCTCAAGTTCCGGCCACGCATGGATGACTCCATCGCCACCGGCCGGCTTATGGTAGCTGTCAGACATGACGGCAGCTACCCATATTCCGACCTGTATCTCGAGGTGTCATATCCTCTGAATCCTACTGATTCCGCTGATCGCCGCGTACGCCGCGATACCGTCAGGATGGCTGTAGCCGACCCTTATGGCCGGTGGACAGGGCAGGGATTCGGCTCGTCATATCAAAATTCAGCCACCCTCGGCCATCGGGTCACGCTGCGTGACAGCTGCGAGGTGTATCTGCGTCAGATAATGCGCACTGACACTCTGCGCGGCATAGTCCAGGCCGGAATCATATTTACCGCGGATGCGCTGCCTGACTGACTGACTGACGTGATGTCCTTACCCACGGATGTTGAACGATAGACTGACGCCAAACGTTGATATATCACTATGACTGATAATATTATACTACTTAGCCATGACGAGCAGCAGCTGCGTCTGGGGCGTGTGCGCGAACTGATGAGGCAAGCCGGGCTTGATGCCATGCTGATAGCCGATTTCGCCAACCTGTATTATCTGACCGGACGTGTGTATTCGGGCTATGCGTATATCGGAAACCGCGACGGTGACCAGATGTATTTTGTCAAGCGCATGGAGAATCTGCGCGGTGACGGAGTGGTCAATATCCGCAAGCCTGAGCAGATGGCTGAAAGCATATTGCTTGACACTCCGGCTGTGCTCGGTCTGGAGCTTGACCTGATGAGCTATAATATGGCCGGGCGCCTCGGCAAGATATTCCCGGGTGCGCAGATTGCTGACTGCACCGGGGTGATGCGGACGGCCCGTGCTGTCAAGACCGAGGCAGAGCTTCATCTGCTGCGCCGAAGCGGCATCCTGCACGAAGGGGTCTACCGCCGTATCCCCCGCCTTTATCGCGAGGGGATGACCGACATCGAGTTTGAGATAGAGATAGAAAAGGCATTGCGTCTTGACGGCAATCTCGGACAGTTCCGTATCAGCGGCGACACGATGGAGACCCACATGGGCAGCCTGATTACAGGCGATAATGCCGACGAGCCCTCGCCCTATGACTTCGCTATGGGCGGTGCAGGTCTTGACCCATCGATTCCTACCGGCGCGTGTGGCGAACTCATCAAGCCGCATTGCTCTGTCATGGTGGACCTGTGTGGCAATTTCACGGGATATATGACCGACATGAGCCGCACATTCGCTCTCGAGTCGCTTGAGAAGCTCGCTATGGATGCCCATCAGTGTTCTATCGACATCATAGACCGTCTCGTCACTCTCGGCAAACCGGGAGTCGCGGCTGCTGAACTCTACAATGTGGCCATGGAGATGGCTACAGAGCGTCAGCTCCATACATATTTTATGGGACACCGCCAGCATGCCGGCTTCATAGGCCATGGTGTGGGCATAGAAGTCAATGAGTTGCCGGTCATAGCTCCTCGCAGCCGTGACATATTGCAGCGTCACAATGTAATAGCGCTTGAGCCGAAGTTCGTCATACCGCATGTGGGTGCCGTGGGCATAGAGAGCACATTTATCGTGCAGGACGATGGCCTGGAGTGCATCACTAATGCACCTGTAGAGATTCTCTCCCTTACCTGACCTGCTTCCCCCCACATACACATTCTAATTAGATTTTTGATACAACCCCTCATTCACATTTCCATCTATAGAGATTCTGTCAATGGTATTACCTGATAATGATACGCTGAGGCGCAAGATTGACCGTCCGGTGATACATACCGTGGGCGACACGGCTGCGCGATTAGGCATGGAGTGCTATGTGGTGGGCGGATACGTGCGTGATCTGTTTCTGGGACGCCACAGCAAGGACATTGATTTTGTGACGGTCGGCTCAGGAGTGGAGTTGGCAGAGGCCGTGGCGGCAAGCCTCGGCAAGGGTACCCACGTCAGCATCTTTCGCACCTACGGCACGGCCCAGATCAAGCACCGTGGCGTGGAGCTGGAGTTTGTCGGTGCGCGTAAGGAGTCGTACCGTCGTGATTCGCGCAATCCGCAGGTGAGTGCCGGAACTCTTGACGATGATATATCGCGACGTGACTTCACCATCAATGCGATGGCTCTCAGTGTCACTCCCGATGACTTTGGCCGTCTGGTCGACAATTTTGACGGTGTCGGTGACCTCGAACGACGCATTATACGCACTCCTCTTGACCCTGACATCACTTTCAGCGACGATCCGCTGCGGATGATGCGCGCAGTCAGATTTGCCACTCAGCTCCAGTTTGACATCGCCCCTGAGACTTTTGAGGCCATAAAGCGTAATGCTGAGCGTATCAAAATCATTACTCGCGAGCGCATAGCTGACGAGTTGCAGAAAATCATGCTGTCACCGCGTCCGTCCATAGGGTGGGTGCTGCTGCTTGAGACGGGGCTTCTGAAATTGATATTCCCCGAAGTCGCCGCTCTCCGTGGAGTGGAGACGGTGCGTGGCCGTGGCCATAAGGACAATTTCTATCATACGCTTGAGGTGCTTGACAATGTGGCCCGTAACTCTGACAATCTGTGGCTCAGATGGGCGGCACTCCTGCATGATATAGCTAAGCCGGTGACCAAGCGGTGGGACGACAGCCTCGGCTGGACATTCCACAACCATAATTTTCTCGGAGCCAAGATGCTCCCCAAACTTTTCCGCCGGCTCAAGCTTCCACAGGACGACAAACTGAAATACGTCAGCAAACTTGTCGAGCTCCATATGCGTCCGATAGCTCTGGTGGAGGATACGGTTACAGACTCGGCTGTGCGCCGCCTGCTTGTAGAAGCAGGTGACGACATAGACGACCTGATGACTCTGTGCAGGGCCGACATCACGTCAAAGAATCCTGAAAAAGTGCGCCGGAATCTTGAAAATTTCGATCATGTGGTCGCAAAAATGCAGGAGATTGAGGCCAAGGACCGTCTGCGCGCCTGGCGGCCGCCGATCGATGGTTGTATGATTATGGAGATGTTCGGGTTGCCGCAGAGCCGCGAGGTGGGCATGATCAAAAGCTATATGGAGGAGCATCTGCTTGACAGCGATAACCCTAATGACCCTGAGGAGGCCCGAAGGCTGGTCATAGAGAAAGCGGCCGAGATGGGGCTGCCTCTTTTGGATAACCACGATAACTAACCCACACGATGTATTACGTCACCAAGCATATAGAAGTATCCGGCTCTCACAGCCTTACGCTGCCATATGAAAGCAAATGCAGCCGTCTGCACGGACATAACTGGATTATAACAATCCACTGCCGCGCTCGACGGCTCAATGCCGAGGGTATGGTGGTGGATTTCAGCAAAATCAAGCAGCGTATCCATGGCTATCTTGACCATGGCAATTTCAACGAGCTGCTTCCGTTTAACCCTACTGCCGAGAACATAGCCCGGTGGGTATGTGAGCAGGTGGAGCATTGCTGGAGGGTTGACGTTCAGGAAAGTGCACATAACACCGCTTCCTATGAACTTGATGACCCTGACAGTGTGGCCTGATTTTATTATGATGTGGATATGAGATGCTATCGTGTCAATGAGATATTCTATTCCCTTCAGGGGGAGGGGGTCCACACCGGTGCAGCTGTTGTGTTCGTGCGTTTCAGCGGATGCAATAAGAGATGCAGCTTCTGTGACACTGATTTTGCATCGTCCACGCCGATGTCTGCGGCTGACATCGTAGCTGCGGTAGAACGTTTCCCGTCAAGGATTGTCGTCCTGACTGGCGGAGAACCGGCTATGCAGGTTGACGATGAGCTGGTGGCGTCGCTTCACGATGCCGGATTCACCATACATATTGAGACTAACGGCTCGCTTCCCCTGCCCGAGGGCATCGACTGGGTGACCTGCTCCCCCAAGGACAGGGACATACGTGTGCAGCGGGCCGATGAGGTGAAACTGGTCTTTACAGGCGATGACCCGGAGTGGGCGGCCTCGCTGTTTGACGGTGCGAGGCTTTCGCTGCAGCCGGTGTCGTGCCTTAACACCGCCGCTGTCGTTGACTACATCAAGTCCCACCCGTGGTGGAGGCTGTCGCTTCAGACCCATAAACTGATTGATATACCCTGACACACATATATTATGCACAGAGGCAGATATAATTATAAGGCGTTGCGGACGCTTCCCTTGGCGGTCATGGCCATAGCTGTGGTTTCGTGTGCCACTATGGGCACGCCTGAGGGCGGTCCCAAGGATGTGACTCCACCGGTGGTGGTGCGCACCAATCCTCCCCAGGGCACGCTTAACTTCTCGGGCAAGAAGGTGACGCTGACCATGAACAAGAACGTGGAGCTTGACCAGGCTTTCAGCAAGGTCATCATCTCTCCGGCACAGAAGGAGAATCCGACCATCAGAGCCAATGCTCATACGGTCACTGTGGAACTCAACGACACGTTGCTGCCCAACACCACTTATACTATAGACTTTGCCGACGCCATAAAGGATCTCAATGAGGGCAATGTGCTCGATGGATTCGCTACTGACTTTTCAACGGGCGATTTCATCGATTCGTTGCGCATAAGCGGCATGGTGCTTGAGGCTCGTACTCTTGAGCCGGCTGTGGGTTTTCTGGTGGGCGCGTACACCAATCTTGCTGACTCCGCCATTGAGACGTTGCCGTTTGAACGCATCACCAAAACCAACGCCAAGGGCCAGTTTACACTCCGCAATCTCAAGTCTGCCCCATACCGCATCTTCGCTATCAATGATGTCAACAATGACAAGCATTGGGACCGCTCCGAGGACATAGCTTTCTATGATACCCCCGTCACTCCGGATGTGGAGCACATAGAGTATGCCGACACTATCAGATATTCACGCGGTGACAGTGTGGTGATGAGGAGCATACCACGCTATCTGCCTGACGATTTGCTGCTTGCCTGGTTTAATGAAAACTACCGTGCGCAGTATGTCAAGGAGTATCAGCGTCCTGACCGTAACCGTCTGACTGTCACTTTGGGCGCTCCCACCGACTCCTTGCCGCAGATAATCGCGCTGACTGACAGTGGCGACGTGAATCTTATGGCTGCTTCGGTGGTCAATTCGTCGCTTACCTGCGATACCATAGAGCTGTGGCTGCGTGACTCCTCTCTGATTAAGATGGATTCGCTCAGAATCCGACTCGCTGTCTATCAGCCTGATTCGGCCGATGTCATGTACTGGAAGACTGACACTCTGGATTTCAACTACAAAGCCCCCCAAAAGAGCAAAAAGCAGCTCAAGGAGGAGGAAGAACTGGCCAAGGCGCGTGAGCAGAAACGTATAGATGACTCCATAGCCGGTATTGTCGACTCGTTGCCCAAGGTGACCGCGCCTGAGAGGTTTATCTCGTTTGACATAGTGAATGGCTCGACTCAGGACGTCAATACTCCGCTGCTGTTTAAATCGTCGGAACCGCTCGACACCCTTTTGGCATCCGGCATCAGGATGGAGATGAAGAAAGATACCCTGTGGATACCGGCTCCTTCGCCTGTCTTGATGCAGCTGTCGGCTAATCGTCCCATGCAGTTCGTGGCCGAATATGAGTGGCAACCGGCCACAACCTATCGTCTGACAGTCGATTCGGCAGCCGTCGTTGGTATGTATGGCGACTACAACCGCCCGGTGAGCAAGGAATTGACCACGAGGGCGCTGAGTGACTATGGCTCTATCATATTCAGCGTTACAGGCATGGATTCAGTGCCGGCTGTGGTCGAGTTGCTTGACGGCAGTGACAAGGTGCTTCGCACTTTGCCGGTTGAGCAGGGGCGTGCCGCTTTCCGATACCTGCAGCCGGGCACATATTATGCACGTCTCTACCTTGACAAGTCTGCCACCGGTACCTATGGCAATGGCAGCGCATCCAAGGGCCGTTTCCGGCAGCCCGATGAGGTGTACTATTTCCCCAAAAAGATTAATCTGAAAAAGAATTGGGACATAGAGCAGCCGTGGGACATAAACATGTTGCCTGTTGACATGCAGAAGCCTGTCGACATACGTAAGGTCAAACCCAAAGAGGGCGACATGCCGCAGCAGAGTGCCGACGAAGAGGAAGAGAACAAGCTTCCACCGGGCCTGTGATGAAGCTCTCTGCTTTTTCATGGACTAACCGACTTCATTTGTAAACCCCCAAACACCCCATATTATGGAAAATCTAAAGAAAGACATCAAAGTTTTTGAATCTGAGATAACCGACGTGGTCAACCAGTATATCGATAACGAAGGAGAATACACCGACAATGTCCAGATGGAAATCAACCCCATGACACTTGAAGTGGCTCTCGTTGATCCTGAAACCGACATTCCTGACCGCGACTACTATCCCATCATGGACCTTATAAAGATGAGCACATCAGCCCCCGGCCAGTGGGAACCCGATGCCGATGCCATCTCCCAGGTCGCCGCCGACTATATAATAGTAGCATAACCCCCTGCCATCCAGTGCAGAAACACATTTTAACACCCTTTCTGCTGATATTTCCGCATGAAAAGTTTGGCGGTTACGCACGGAAAGCGTAACTTTGCACTCGCTTTCGGGAAGGGAGCTTCCCCGAAGGGGCCGCGGCGGCAGCCGCGCTCCGGGGCAGGAAGGCACCGCGGAAACAAAAACCGCGAAAAAATTTGCGGTTACGGAAATTATTCGTAACTTTGCAAAACCTTTCCGGCGAAAAAAAACGGGGCCGCAGCGGCGGACGCCCGGCCGGATACCGAGGACACTGAAACGATTACAATAGACAAGAGAGATGAAGTAGTACAAGAGCCGCAGGGCGCAAGCCCTGCAGGCCTCGTCAATTACCGAGTCGAGACAGGTTAGATTCCGATAAACAAGGAATATCCGTCCTGTCGCCGGGGCAAACACCAAGGAAATCTTCAAACGAGATAACCAACAACGGAGAGTTTGATCCTGGCTCAGGATGAACGCTAGCGACAGGCTTAACACATGCAAGTCGAGGGGCAGCGGGGGCGCGGCAACGCGCCCGCCGGCGACCGGCGCACGGGTGAGTAACACGTATGCAACCTGCCCGCCACAGGGGTATAACCGCGGGAAACCGCGACTAATCCCGCATGACGCCGGGGGAGGGCATCCTTCCCCGGCCAAAGGAGCGATCCGGTGGCGGATGGGCATGCGGCGCATTAGCTAGTCGGCGGGGTAACGGCCCACCGAGGCGACGATGCGTAGGGGTTCTGAGAGGAAGGCCCCCCACACTGGTACTGAGACACGGACCAGACTCCTACGGGAGGCAGCAGTGAG
>UQDU01000003.1 GCA_900539915.1 uncultured Bacteroidales bacterium
ACAAGGTCAGCAGGAATTTTTTACATAAATGGACATGAATGTATATAACCTAAAACACTACTGTCCACTAAAAAATGGACGGGGTTAAAAATTAAATAAATTCGGTTCACTTGAATCACAGAGGACATTGACATTTTTGAAATTCGATTTGTCGAAGAGGTCTCGCAGACTGGTTTTGTCTGTCAACGAGATACCAAGAATCTGAAGTACTTCATAGATGCTTCGCTCCAGTTTCATGTCGTGCTGCGCTATTGCTACAAGACAATAAGTGATTATGGCACAATAGATTTGGATACGGACAGCATTCTCCGATGTTCCCCAGAGCTTCTTGACACGCAGGCGCTGTTTGATCCATTTGAAGAACAGCTCCACGCTCCAACGATTACGGTAAAGTTCGGCGATTGTTTCGGCTGATGCCGTCAGATTGTTGGTCAGGAAGATGTATCTTGTACCGTCTTCCGGGTCGATGCAGACCACCTTCCGCAGTTTTTCCGGGTAATCCCTTGCGCTTTTATAAACCATGAAGTAACCGATTGCATCCGAAACCACATTTGGAGGAAGCCTGCGTTTCCATATCACAGGCTTGAATCGGACATTGGTTTTCGCCCTGACGACGAAGAATGCTTCTATACGGTTTATCGTGTAAAGATTGCCAAAATCGTTGTAGCCACGGTCAAAGATATAATGGGCGCCGTTCTCATACGGAATCTCAGGCATAGCCTTTGAATCGTGGACTTTCGCCTCGGTAATATGCACGAATGCAGGAACTTGAGCCTCCACATCGTAAAGCGTGTGCATCTTGATGCCGCCCTTATGCTTGCGGAACTTAGCCCACTCGAACACCGACAGACACAGGGCGATGGTGGTTGAACTATAAAATCCCTCAAATAGACGTAATATTCGACAATTACATGATAATCAATTCCCTATTCTTCCTGGGCATATTCCATCTTGGGATAATATTGAAATTTTCAATAGGCTGGTTTTGTGGTATTTATAATCATATTACGCCAGATTTTGGGATTTTATAGGTTGAATCGAATGCGTATACATGACCGTCAAGCTCAAAGATTTTCTGTATCCGCCGCTTGCGGGCCTCAGCAATCATGAAGAAGGCAAATTCCTCGAAGATGAGGTAATCCCGCTGCTCGTTGGTTTTGCTAAGATTGCTTCGGGACACGGACTTTCCGATTCCGAGGTGATAGACCTTGCCCGCATGTGCTTCCAAAGCGACGATGACATCCCGCAGGCTCTCTCGGTTTGAAAGCTGACCAAAAAACATTGTAAGTAGCTGATTCCAACAAGTATAACTCTTTACGTACTTGTCTCCATCATACTTCCTTACAAGATAGTTGAAGTGATTTCTATCCATGAACTGGACTAATTGGGAGAAAACGAATGAGTCTTTATGCATAAAGGTCTGATTATGACCGCAAATGTAATTTGAAATCCGTTGACTCCAAAATCTCTTGCAACAGATTGAAATTCAGTTATTTCAAAGAACTCTTATGATTTTTTAGTGGACACTAATGACTCCGAGTAACAAAACAGTAACAAATATACGACATTTATGCGACATGGCAACAACACGAGAACGGACAAACGAAAACGGCAACACGTTAGGATTCAAGGCCTAACGTGCTGCCGCGATGTCGTGGGCATGCCGTGGGGATGCTGTTTTCGGGGGACTAAAATTCGCTGGAGAAATGGAAGCGGATGTCGGGGAAGTCTTGCTGAGCCATGGTCAGGACGTAGCCGCTGTCGGCGAGGAAAACGTCGCGTCCTTCGCGGTCTATGGCCATGAACTGGTGTTTGCGCTTCTTGAATGACTCAAGCTGCTCTTTGTTGTCGCTCTCTATCCAGCATGCCTTGGTGAGGGATATGGGCTCCCAGCGGCATTGTGCCCCGTATTCATGGAGCAGACGGTATTGGATGACTTCAAACTGGAGCTGTCCGACGGTGCCGATAATCTTGCGGCCGTTGAACTGGTTGACGAAAAGCTGCGCCACGCCCTCGTCCATGAGCTGCTTGATGCCTTTTTCAAGCTGCTTTGACTTCATGGGGTCAGTGTTCTCGATATATTTGAACATCTCAGGTGAGAACGAAGGCAGCCCCTTGAAATGCAGCTGCTCGCCGGATGTAAGCGTATCGCCTATCTTGAAGTTGCCGGTGTCGGGGATACCGACAATATCTCCGGGATACGCCTCGTCAACTATGTTCTTTTTCTGAGCCATGAAAGCCGTTGGAGCGGCAAATTTCATGTTTTTGCCCGAACGGACATGGAGATACGGTGCATTTCGCTCGAATTTGCCTGAGCAGACTTTGACAAATGCTATGCAGCTGCGATGGCTCGGGTCCATATTGGCATGTATCTTGAACACGAATCCCGAGAATTTCTCCTCCTCGGGGCGTATCTCGCGTTCCTCGGCCTTGACGGGTTTGGGAGCCGGCGCGATTTTCACGAAGCAGTCAAGCAGCTCTTTCACTCCAAAGGTATTGAGTGCCGAGCCGAAAAACACCGGGGCCACTTTGCCTTGCAGATACTCGCTCTCATCAAATTCGGGATAGACGCCATCAATCAGCTCGATGTCTTCACGCAGTTTGGCGGCATCGTGCTCCCCTACAGCTTCATCTATGCGCTTGTCATCAATCGAATCAATCTCCACGCGCTCACTTACGCGCTGCTTGTCGGGTGTGAATAAATCCAGCGAATGCTCGAAAATATTGTAGACGCCCTTGAATTTCGCACCTATATTTATAGGCCAGCTCAGAGGGCGCACTGATATTTTCAGTTCCTTCTCTAATTCATCAAGAATATCGAAAGGGTCACGGCCTTCGCGGTCAAGTTTGTTGACGAAAATGATTACGGGAGTGTTGCGCATGCGGCACACTTCCATCAGCTTCCGCGTCTGTTGCTCCACGCCCTTGGCCACATCGACCACAATGATTACGCTGTCAACCGCTGTCAGCGTCCGGTAGGTGTCTTCGGCAAAGTCCTGGTGACCGGGGGTGTCAAGAATGTTGATTTTATAATCGCCATAATTGAAGCCCATGACAGAGGTAGCCACGGAGATGCCGCGTTGCTTCTCTATCTCCATCCAGTCACTGGTGGCGGTCTTCTTTATTTTGTTTGACTTCACCGCACCTGCTATATGTATGGCACCACCGAAAAGCAGCAGCTTCTCGGTGAGTGTGGTCTTGCCGGCATCAGGGTGCGAGATTATGGCAAATGTGCGACGGCGTGATATTTCGTCTGTTAGCTGTGACACTTAAATCGATGTAGGGTTAGCTTGATGTATTCTATATGCTGACACTTCACTTTGACTCCATCTCGTCAAGAGTCTCGATGCACTTGACGAGGCTCTCCTCCCAGTGTGGTATGGTGATGCCGAAAGTCTTTTTGATCTTTGACTTGTCAAGTATGGAGTATGCCGGACGTGTGGCCGGAGTGGGATAATCAGCCGTTGTGATAGGCTTGACATTGCAGCCTTTTATGCCGCTGATGCGGTGGATGGCTTTGGTGAAGTCATACCAAGAGGCAGCCCCTTCATCGGTGAAGTGGTAGATGCCGGGCATCCACTGTGGTGCAGTCAGTATGGCATATATGGCGTCGGCGAGGTCACGGGCCGCAGTGGGAGTTCCGACCTGATCGGCTACCACACCAAGTTCAGAGCGTTCGCGGCCGAGACGGCGCATGGTCTTAACGAAGTTGTTGCCATAGGGTGAATAGAGCCATGCCGTGCGTACTATTACGCTCTCCGGGAGCAACGCCAGCAGCGTAGCCTCGCCCTGACGCTTTGTCACTCCGTAATGGCTCACGGGATGTACAGCATCCGACTCCTTGTAGGGGATGTGGCCTGTACCGTCAAAAACATAATCTGTAGATACATGTATCACCTTGGCTCCTTGCTCATAGGCTGCGTCGGCTAAGTTCTTTACGGCATCCACATTGATGCGTGAGCACAGTCCTTGATCGGTCTCGGCCTTGTCAACCGCTGTATATGCGGCACAATTGACGATATGAGTGATGTCGTTTGCCGCAACAAATGATTTGACCGCGTCAGCATCAGTAAGATCGAGTTCAGCCACATCGGTGTAGATGGTCTTACCGGGCATTTTATCTTCAAGGACGTTGCGCATCTCGGTGCCAAGCTGTCCGTTACAACCTGTAATAAGGATTTTCATTGTGAGAAGATTATAAGTGTACGTATATTTTATGACTGCAAATTTAAGAAAAATACGTCAAATAGAGGCAACCGTCCATGGATATTGTCATGCCGCCACTGCCTCGGGCGGTATTGATAACGCAAAAGATTATTTATTATTAATCTAAATTACCATTTTCATGGATACGGTTCATTGTTGCGCAAACTAAACAGTAGACTGCGTCACAAACAGGTATCCCGATATCAAAATTTGAGTTTGAGTGCAAAATAGGAAATATAATAATTCAACATGATATATTGAAAAAGTGGGGCCGCTGCGGTCCCACCTTTTTCGGTTGTGTGTATATTTGTAGGGTATCAGTCAAATACGTGGCGGAGCTTGCTGAATATGCGTTCCTTGGTCGACTGGGATGCCTGCATGTTGGGAGAGCCTTGGAGCTTCTCAAATGTAGCTTTTTCGTCGGCGGTAAGGTTTTCGGGGACGTAAACCATCACGTTGACAAGTTCGTCGCCTGTGCCATAACCTTCGGTGCTGGGGAGACCCTTGCCGCGCAGACGGAGCACTTTGCCCGGCTGAGTTCCCGGGGCAATCTTCAGGCGTGCACGTCCGGTGATGGTAGGCACTTCCACACTGCCTCCGAGGACAGCGGTGGGCATGTCAAGCATCAGGTTGTAGATGACGTCATTGCCGTCACGGATAAGCTCCGGATTCTTGATTTCCTCGATTACTACAAGCAGGTCACCGTTGATGCCGCCATGAGGAGCTGCATTGCCTTTGCCCTGGATGGTCAGCACCTGCCCGTCAGAGACACCGGCAGGAATGGTAAATGTTATCTGCTGCTCTTTGCGCACCACGCCTTCGCCGTTGCAGTGGGGGCACTTCTCAGTGATGATCTTTCCCTCGCCATGGCAGTGGGGGCACTCGGCCTCGCTCTGCATGGTGCCGAATGGCGTATGCTGGGCGGTTATGACTACGCCTGTGCCATTACAGGTGGTACAGGTAGTGAACGCTTTGCCGTCCTTGGCACCTGTGCCGTTACAATAGTCACACTTGACGAGAGTAGGAATCTTGAGGGTTTTGGTAACGCCTTTGGCTATATCCTCCAGGGTCATTTTGACCTTGATGCGGAGGTCGCTGCCCTTGCGGCGACGGGTACGGTTGCTGCGCGAACGTCCGCCGGCACCTTCGAATCCGCCCATGCCGCCAAACGAGCCGCCGAATATATCGCCGAAATGGCTGAAAATATCTTCCATGGACCATCCGCCGGCCGAAGAGAATCCTCCGGCTCCACCTCCGGGAAAGCCTTGCGGTCCCATACTGTGGCCAAACTGGTCATATTTGGCACGCTTGTCGGCATCTGACAATACATCATAAGCCTCGGCCGCCTCCTTGAATTTCTCCTCGGCTTCTTTGTCGCCGGGATTGCGGTCGGGGTGATATTTCAGGGCGAGCTTGCGGTATGCCTTTTTCAGCTCGTCGGCTGTGGCGTTTTTCTGCACGCCCAGCACTTCATAATAATCTCTTTTATTGCTCATTGTGTGTGATTGTCATTATTGGCCTACAGCCACTTTTGCGTGACGCAACACTTTATCGTTAATCATATATCCCTTGGTGGGCGTATCAATTACCTTGCCTTTTTTCGACTCGTCATCTACCGGCACCATGGCTATGGCATCGTGAAGTTCAGGATTGAAATCGGCACCGGTGCTTTCAATGGCTTTGACACCGTTCTGCTCCAGAAGTTTCACGAGCTTATTGTAAATCAGCTGCATGCCTTCACGTATGGCCTGAGGGTCTTCGGCATTCTTGGTTGCCTCCAAGCCACGCTCCATATCATCGACTATGGGCAGAAGCTGCTTCATTACCGATTCGGAGGCATTTTTAATCAGCTCTCCCCTCTCCTTGATATTACGTTTGCGGAAATTGTCAAACTCAGCCATGAGAAACAGATATTCCTTTTTCTCTTTTTCGAGAGCTGCCGAAGTTTCATCATATTTCTTCTGCAAGGCCTCGATTTCTGTGAGTTCGGCGTTTAGCTCATTTTTTGCATCTTCAGAAATCTCCTGGTCATCAGCCTGTTCTATGTCATACATGATTTCCGGCTGCTCCACATCGTCCATGGGACGGGAATCAGCATTATTGTGATTTTCGCTCATATCTTGCTTGTTTCGTTTATTCTTTGACATGGTGTATATAATATATGTATAACAAATTGATTGCCAATTATGCCTGTGGCGGACCACGCAATTACTTGCGCATCAAATAACCGGAAGCATCTAATCAGATAACAATCAATCTGATTATAACGTTCACTGTATGATGACTCTGCATACACGCCACCGTGCACCCGACGGTAGCTCAGACATCCCGTCTGTCAAAATGGCAGATGGGAATATGCCAAAAACGGCAGAACCGCTGCCTGTCATCTCGGCATAGACAGCACCATGACCCCTGAGCCACTCTATGGCTTCGGTTATCTCCGGGACTTTGGAAGCCACTGATGCCGTAAAATCGTTGCCTAACCGGCCAGCCCATGACGCTATGCCATCAGATGCTGTCAGCGTTTCTTTCAAATCCTCGGCGGTGCGACAACTTGATATGGCATCGGCATACGCTTCTGCCGTAGACACGCTGCCCTGAGGCTTGATAATCAACAGATTTTCCAGACCATCCAGCGGCAATGCAATCTCTGTCAGCGTCGTGCCCGTGCCGGTGGCGAGCATAGGTCTGTTGTAGATGAAAAACGGGCAGTCGCTCCCTATTTTTGCAGCCATAGCCGCAAGCTCATCGAGGCTGAAAGGGTGTCCTGTCATATCGTTGAGCAGACGCAACGCAAATGCCGCATCGCTTGAGCCTCCGCCCATACCGGCACCGTCAGGAATCTCCTTGTGGAGATGTATTTCCATGGGAGGTGTGGCCGGATGAGCCTCACAGAATGCCCGGTAGGCTTTCATCACGAGATTTTTCTCTGCCGGACACGGCAACGAGTGGCCTGTGACAGTCAGAGTCGTTTCGCCTGACGATGCCGGCACCATCTCCAGGATGTCACACCAGTCAACCGGCACCATGGCCGTTACAATCTCATGGTAGCCGTTAGGCAATGTCTGGCCGATATACAGGCCAAGATTAATCTTAGCGTTAGGAAAAGTTATCATCAGCAAACAAAGTTACAACATTTTATGCTAATTTTGTACAATAATTTTTGCTCCCATCATACCGATCATGCCCGGAGATTTCAAATCCAACAAACCGCGAAACGACTACAACAAGAAAGGTCCCAACAACATAGAGGCACAGGCTATCGCCGAAATAGCCGGACGCAAGGCACCTCGTGACAAGGAACTGGAAGAGGCCGTGTTAGGTGCTCTGATGCTTGAGAAGGACGCATACACCATAGTCTGCGACCTGCTTAAGCCCGAGAGTTTCTATGAGCCTGAAAACCAGGTCATCTATGAGGCCATACAGCATCTCGGTGCTTCACAGCAGCCTATAGATATGCTGACTGTCACGGAGCGTCTGCGTCTTGACGGCAACCTTGACAAGGCCGGTGGAGCTTTGCGCATAACGGAGCTGACCACACGTGTCACTTCGGCGGCGCACGTGGAGTTCCATGCACGCATCATCAGCCAGAAATATCTCGCACGTGAGCTGATTTCGTTTGCGTCACGCATCGAGCAGATGGCCTTTGACGAAAGCAACGATGTGGAGGACCTGCTTCAGGAGGCCGAGGGAAAACTGTTTGAAATCTCACAGCGCAATGTCAAGAAGGATGTGGTGCAGATTGACCCGGTGATTTCCCAGGCCATAGAAACAATACAGACCGCAGCCAACCGCACGTCAGGCCTGTCGGGTCTGCAATCGGGCTTCCACAAACTTGATGACCTGACATCGGGCTGGCAAAATTCCGACCTTATCATCATCGCTGCCCGTCCGGCCATGGGCAAGACGGCGTTTGTGCTCTCCATGGCACGCAACATGGCCGTGGAATACAGCACTCCTGTGGCCGTGTTCTCTCTGGAAATGAGCAAGGTGCAGCTCGTCAACCGTCTGATAAGCAACGTCACCGAGCTTGAGGGCGAAAAAATCAAGAGCGGACAACTGAGCCAGATGGAGTGGGACCAGCTGATGGGACGCATCAAGAAGCTATACGGTGCGCCACTGTATATCGACGACACAGCATCATTGTCAATATTTGAGCTCCGCACCAAGGCGCGACGCCTCGTCAGGGAGCATCAAGTAAAGTTCATCATAATCGACTATCTGCAGCTGATGAACGCTTCGGGCATGAAATTCGGCTCTCGCGAGCAGGAGGTCAGCATGATATCGCGTAATCTGAAGCAGCTCGCCAAGGAGCTTGACATCCCCATCGTAGCCCTGTCACAGCTCAACCGTTCGGTGGAGTCACGCGGCGACAGTGCCGCCGGCAAACGACCCCAGCTTAGCGACCTGCGAGAATCCGGAGCCATCGAGCAGGATGCCGACATCGTGTGCTTCATCCACCGCCCCGAGTATTATCTCCGTTCGGGCGTCGATGCGTCAGGCAACGACATCCGCGGTCTGGCCGAATTTATCGTGGCCAAACACCGTAGCGGTCGTGTGGATGATGTCAAAATGCGGTTCAGGGCCAAATATGCGCGATTTGAAAACTGGGAAGACGACACCACATTCTCAGCCGCAACCGTAGGAAGCCGCATGAATTCCGACGACAGTTTCGGCGACGTAGGGAGCAATCCCTTCAATGGAGGCACCGCCAACCTGACCCCTACCGACCCTAACGAGAAGGCACCGTTTTAACGCGCAACGCTGCGGTGGGGATTCGGCAGAGCTTTCGGGCCATATACGGTGCTGACCACAGCCCCGAGAATCATCACGGCTATCGACACTGCCAACACGAGCACTATGCCGCCGAGATGGAGCATCACCGGCATTATGATTACGCCTATGATAGCTCCGACCTTGCCGAGCATCGAGGCTATGCCCACTCCGGCACCGCGGATAGCTACTGGATATATCTGCGAAGGTATCACGTAGGTGACAAGGTGCGGACCTGCGTTGAGGAAGATTTCAAATATGAAAAATCCCACGATAGACACCCACATCGGCCATCCCAGCAGATGGGCAAGAAGCAGCACCAACAATCCGAGGGCACATACGTAGAATCCACTTGTCAGCATGGTTATATGCCACATGCGTCGCAGATAGCACAGTCCGAGTATGAAGCCGGGGAGAATAAAGAAATTGATCCAGGCCGTGATTTCCACCGACAGTTCTATGCGGTGTAATCCATGGGCATCGGCAGGCATCAGTCCGAGAGCAGACACCAACATAGGCAGAAATACACCTATACCGTAGACTCCCACCCCCTCACATGCCCAGGGTATGCCGCTGAGGATGACGCGAGGCATATTTTCACGGCTGAAAAGCGATGACCAGGAAGCGTTGGCTACCGTTTTCTTCTCGACAGGAAGCACAGTCACGCCGTCGCCGAAGAAACGCCGGGCTGCAGCGACAGCCTTGTCGGGCATGCCGTGAGCCATCAGCCACGCCGGGCTCTCCCACCACCGCAATCTCATCAGGAAAGTGACGAGTCCGAGGACGCCCACTATAAGCATCAGATAGATCCATGCGTCGGCATCTCCTGTCAGCTTGATTATAAAGTAGCATCCTACAGCTCCAAGTATAAATCCTATGGCAGATGTAGACTTGGCGATACCCACACATATGAATCTTCGTGACTGCGGCATCAGCTCGGATATATAGTCAGAGTCAAGGCTATAGCCTCCGCCAACCCCCAATCCGGCAAGAAACATGCCGGTAAGAAACAGGGCAAGCGAATCGGCGGCAAACAATTCGATAACGGCACCGGCCATAATCAATGCCGGGCATAACCGGAAATAGAACAAATAGCCCTGACGGTCACTGAGACGGCCTATGACCATCGAACCGACCGCAATGCCCACAAGCGACACCGCAGCCGAGATGCCCTGCATGAACGATGACAGATGCGGCAACCCGACCAATACAATCATCGGCACCATGACACCCACCACAGCCGCCACAGCCGACCCGATAAGCTGCTCCATGCTGCTGACAGCAAGGTAATACACATGTCTGCGCCCAAACGGGAGCTTTGCCACAGGGACCGGGGCTGATGTTACAGGTGTCATGATACTATGATTTTTTCGGTATGATTAAGCAGTCTCCTTCTTATTGAGCTTATAGGCCGGCAGCATGAACAGCCATGTGGCTATACAGAAGGGACCTGTAAGTGTAGGTATGCCGAGCGGCATCATAAACGCATCCATACCGGCCTGTATAAACACGGTAGCTACTATGGCGGCAAGACTCCAGAGTGCCGAACGCCATGACGGTTTATAGAATGTCATGCCCACCGCGATACCTGTCAGTACAGGACTGAAACCCATGAGACCTGCGGAAATGTCCGCACCATTGAACTGGAAGAGAATCGAAAGAGCCAATGCCACAGCCGACCCGATTGCTGCCCACAATGCAGCCCAGTAGCTGCACAGAGCCAAGCCAACCAGGAAGAAGATACCGCATACCCATGAATTTACGAGGAACACCTGTGAGATGCCCTTTAGCCAGTATATGACTAGATCGCCAAATGACGGATCATGGAGAGTGGTCATGGCCGCAGACAATTCGGGGGTTGACAATGTAGCTTCAGGCATGCCGTGCGACATACGCGAGGCAAGCAGGAAAACCCAAGTCAGGAATACAAACGGGAAGGTATATGAATTGACTTTCCACGGCAACATGACATTGTTCAAGCCTTGACGTACCCAAGTAGTACACATCGCACAGAATACCAGAGCCACCCACATCAGCCATGTGTTTTCAAGAAATGTGGGGAACGCACATCCCACCAGGATTCCGTTGAAGCCCCACAGACCGTCCTTGCCATCCTGGATGTTTTCACCAAGCAGAAATCCGGCTATGGTAGATGCAAACAGACCGACTATGGCTCCGTAGGCTACCTGTGGAATACCGCACTCGTAACTGCCCCAGAATATGCCGACAAGTATGAAAAAGCCTGTCCATGCTGAGTTTTGGAACATCACCTGTCCTACGCCTCTGAGGCATGAGCGTATCGCTGTGTAAAAACTGTTTTCCTTGTCCATTTTGTCAAATGATTAAGAATTATACTGATTATATCGGCATCGCCGGCTGTCATCGCCATGGAAATTCGGCTGGTATAGGATGTCCTTTTACGGCCATTCGCACCGCCGAACAGAAATCTCTGACAGCCTTCTTGACCGGTCCCGGTTCCATGCCGAGAACTTTATAGAGCAATCCGGCATCGTTAGGCAGACGGGTGATGCCGGCCATCAGCGGTATGTCGCTGTCGTTGACGGCCTGTATGCCAGCAAACACTTCCTCGGCTTTATCCTTTGGAAGCATCACCACTACATTGCCAAAGACATCAAAGCGACCCATGCACCCCAAATCCCTGACCGAACGCTTTCCCGGCTCAATTATAAACTTCTCTCTGAAAAGCGGATCTCCGTCAGGACGGGCACCTTCGGTCTCAACGCTGAGTATGTCGTACTCAAACAATTCGCCGTCGGCATAGTATTTACGTCCGCCCATGTATATCTCTGAATATACCAACGTGCCTGTCTCGGCAACTTCGGCCTTGGTCTGACAGATGAAGCGCGTATGGGCCGATGGATATACCGGTTCGGGCAAAAACTCGAGATATGCACCTTCGTCAACCCTTATGTGCTGCACCATGCCGCTGAAATTGTATTTCATAACGGCAAGTTTGGTAGCCGCACCTGTGGAGACAAATGCCATCGCATCCCTCTTGACATGGATGTTCTGGCTATATCGGTCACCATCTACATTGGGGCCGCCCGACGAGAGGATATACACACACGGCATGTCGGGCATTTCCTCGTCGAAATACAGTTCCTGCTGCACTATCAACGGCGCACGGCGGTCAAGGTCACGCAATATTGATTTGCCGTCGGCATCCAGTTCAAATCCAAGGCGCAGATACCCGTTTTTGCCGGGCACACCCACATACATGGCCTTCGGCTCGGTAAGATATGGCGTCATCTCAGGTATATGGTCGAATACAGGCACCTTGACATCAGAAAACTGACGCTTAAATCCGGGTTTTATGTCATTGATAGTATTAGCCATAGAAATAATGTAGAAATTATGGTTTGAGGGTCAACGAGTGAGGGAGCGTATCAGTCCTTCACTTTGTCAAAGAGAGCCATCTTGAAGAGCAAATCAACAAACTCATCTATGCCCTCTCCTTTCATGGAGTTGGTGAACACAAACGGCTTGCCGGGACGCATCAGTTCGCTGTCATGTTTCATAACCTCAAGCGATGCTCCCACATATGGGGCAAGGTCAGTCTTGTTGATTACAAGAATATCGCTCTGAGAGATGCCGGGGCCGTCCTTACGAGGAATCTTATCACCTGCGGCCACATCAATTACATACACAAAGAAATCAACAAGTGCAGGTGAGAACGTCAGAGTCAGATTGTCACCGCCGGATTCTATCAGCACCACGTCGGCATCAGGAAATTTGGCTTCCATCTCCTCTACGGCGGCGATGTTCATCGAGGGGTCTTCACGGACTGCTGTATGGGGGCATGCACCGGTTTCGACACCGATTATCTGGTCTTCGGCAAGGACGCCTTTGAGGGTCTTGCGCACATGCTTTGCATCTTCGGTGGTCACAATATCATTAGTGATGATAAGCGTTTTCAGCCCACGGTCAAGCAGTTTGGGTGTGATGGCTTCAATCAGAGCGGTTTTACCCGATCCTACCGGGCCACCTATGCCTATTCTACAGGTACTCATAGTAATTAGTTGTGGTTATGGAAGTTATGTACAGGATAATGTGTGAATTAATTCATAAACATACGCATATTGCCTTTTTCGTGGAGGGATGCGAGAATATCCATCTGAGGCACGAAACAATTGATGTCATTCATGCTCAATGTCCTGACATGCTCATATATTTCAGGTATCTGCAATGACATCTCCTCGAGAATCAGCTGGGTATCATAGTGGCTGACCCTGACAAGACGTAATGCCGCTCCAAGCACCATGTTGATGACACCATACTGGTGGGACGCAAACAGGGCCTCCTCTGACAACCCTTTGACAGCAAACACTATGCCTTGAGTGACAGGATAGCTGCCCGATATTTCTCCGGCATTGATGGCTTCCAGCCATCCGGCCAGCAGTCCGTTGCCGGGGACCAGACGCACGGCAAGCTCGCTGAGTTTCTTGCCCATGCGTATGAGCATCAGACGGGCTTCATCATTGAGCTTACACATCATCAGCTTGCGGTCTATCTCCTTGAGTGTCTCCAGTTCGCCGTTGAGGGCGCTACGGTAAGCATGTATTGATGCTATGCCGTCAGTATATGCTCCCTGAAGCGATACGGAAGTGACATATTGCTTCAGCGTATCGGCATCATGCACCATCTTCTCATATGCTGCTGTCTCAAGACCGTTGCTAAACGAGAATGTACCGACCGGAAAAGTGGAGTCACTCATCTGGAGCAGTTGCATCAATGCTGTTATGTCATTTGCTGCCTTCATAAAAATGCGTATTCTACGGTAGTGTGTATATCAGACCTAAAGGTCGTGATGGTGGTGGTGGTGACCTCCTAAGCGGTGGCTTTCATGGCCGGCACCCCCAAAAAGTCTGCGTACTTCGTCAGGAGCCATATAGGGAATCACCTGCTGACCCTGCTCGAATTCGTAAGTGACGTTTTCAAAATGATGTGTATCCATCACTCCGAGCATCACTTTCTTATCGACTGTAAGAGGGACATATACCTTGTCGTTCTTGACTACGGCCGGCCAATGCTGGTTGCCTATGGCATGTCCTAATTCCACACAGTGGCGTATGATTTCGTCCGGCGAGAGATTTGCCCAATTTTTGAGGTCGATTACGAGGACATCGTTAAGTTTCAGTCTGAGCACTATGGCATGACGGGTTTCATCGTCCCATGAAATAATGTCTCCGTCCTTGATTTCTGTATGGCGCTTGAACGCTACAGCCACATCATTTCCTTCGTCACTTTTGGCAAGGAATCTGCTTTTCTGTGCAGTCCATTGGTCAAGGAAAACGGATTCGATAACGGCATCGTTGAGTTTGTCAGTCCAGGGAGTCTCGTGAATGTTTCCGAGAACTTCATCATATACAATCATAATGTGGCGAATGTAATGTTTTGGATTAAGTTTAAATCAACATAGAGGCGGGATTGCCCCGTCTCTATGTTGGATATATCAAGGCTGTTAGCTGAACCAGTAGAGCTGGCCAAGCGGCAACTCTTTAGCCGGCGGCACTGTGGCAAGCACACCGTCGACGGTGACTTCGAATGTCTCGGGATCAACCTCGATCTGCGGAGTGGCATTGTTGCGTACCATATCGTTTTTCGACAACTGACGCATGCCGTGGACGCCGTAAATCTGGCTCTTAAGACCCAGACGTTCCTTAAGTCCGGCCTGTGCGGCAGCCTGAGAGACGAATGTAACACGTGTCTCGGCGAGCTCTTTGCCAAATGCACCAAACATCGGGCGCATGATACACGGCTGAGGAGTAGGCAGAGAAGCGTTGGGGTCGCCCATGTTGGCCCAGTTGATCAGACCGTTCTTTATCACCATCTTAGGCTTGGCACCGAAGAAGGCGGGTTCCCAGAGCACAAGGTCAGCCATCTTGCCTACCTCTACCGACCCGAGGATATCGTTGATACCGTAGGTGATAGCCGGGTTGATGGTAATCTGGGCGAGGTAACGGAGCACGCGGAAGTTATCGTTCTGATCGGAATCTTCGGGCAGTTTGCCACGTGCGGTCTTCATGTAGCTTGCCATCTGGAATGTACGCATAAACGATTCGCCTACACGTCCCATGGCTTGTGAGTCAGATGACACCATGGATATGATACCAAGATCATGGAATACGTTTTCGGCAGCCTGGGTCTCAGGACGCACACGGCTTTCGGCAAAAGCTACGTCTGACGGGATGGTCGGGTTAAGGTTGTGACACACCATAATCATGTCAAACAGCTCTGCTTCAGAATTGACGCCGAAAGGCAGTGTCGGGTTGGTCGACGACGGCAGCACATTTTCGAGTGAGGCCACTTTCAGAAGGTCGGGAGCGTGGCCGCCACCTGCACCCTCGGTATGATATGTATGGATGGTACGTCCATCGATTGCAGCGATAGAATCCTCTACATAACCGCCCTCGTTGAGTGTATCGGTATGTATTGCCACCTGCACATCATAGTTGTCGGCACTGGCCATACATGCGCGGATTGCTGCGGGTGTGGAACCCCAGTCTTCGTGGATTTTGAAGCCGCATGCACCGGCCACGATCTGCTCGTCAAGAGTCTCGCGTACCGAAGAGTTGCCTTTGGCAAGGAAGCCCATATTGATAGGAAGTCCCTCGGCAGCTTTAAACATCTGCTCGAGATTCCATCGGCCTGATGTTATGGTTGTGCCGTTTGTGCCGTCAGTCGGGCCTATGCCACCACCGATAAGAGTGGTGATACCGTTAGACAGACAGTCGTAAGCCTGCTGAGGAGCGATAAAATGTACGTGGCCGTCAATGCCGGCTGCGGTCAGTATGAGGTGCTCACCTGAAATAGCATCGGTAGAAGGGCCTGTGCACAGTGTCGGGGTCACACCTTCCATGACATTGGGGTTACCGGCCTTGCCTATACCTGCTATCTTGCCATCCTTGACACCGACGTCGGCTTTGACTACGCCTATGATAGGGTCGATAATGGTGACATTGGTTATGACGAGATCAAGCGAACCGCCATCGCTGGTGATGGTATTGGCTGTGCCCATGCCGTCACGAAGGGTCTTGCCGCCGCCATAGACAGCTTCATCGCCCAAAACACGTAAATCTTTTTCAATCTCTACGTACAAGTCCGTATTTCCTAAGCGGATTTTATCACCCACTGTAGGGCCGAACAAGTTATTGTTTTCTTGTCTTGAAATAGTTGCCATATCTTTATCTGTGGGTTATTTGGAAGTCGTAGAAGTCTGTTTGGGAGAAATCTGATTCTGTGTGTATTCTGCTTCGGCATCCTCCTCTGAAATAGTACGGAATCCGTATTTGTTGACGCGGCGTATAGCACGCTCTTTCAACGGATAGTAGACCGGAGTATCTTCAAGACCTGCGTAACCGTCCACGAGGTCATTGAATCCGATAATGCGCTGCTTGCCGGCAAAGCTGACAAGCTCAACCTCTTTTTCTTCTCCAGGCTCAAAACGTATGGCTGTGGTAGCCGGGATGTTGAGATGGTAACCAAACGCTGCCGCACGGTCAAACTCCATGTATCGGTTGACCTCCATGAAGTGGAAGTGGGAGCCGATCTGTATAGGACGGTCGCCGGTGTTGCGAACGGTTATTTTCTTTGTGCGGCGGTTGACGTTATACTCCAGATCATCCTTAGCCAGGATGACACCGCCGACAGGCACATATGTGTCAGGTTTGAATCCGGGAGTCTCAGGATACTGGATCTGAGGTCTTCCTTGGTAAACTCCAATGGGAGTCGTATAGGATTGCTGAATTGCCATGTCGATTAGAATTTTGGTAATGTGAAAGAAATCTGGGTGGTAACCGGCCGGTGGCAGGTTACTTGATAGGATGGTGGATACTTACCAGACGTGTGCCGTCGGTAAATACAGCCTCTACTTGCAGGAGATTAATCATGTCGGCGACACCTTCCATAACCTGCTCCTTGGTGAGCCGCTGGGTGGCATCGTGCATAACTTCCTCTACAGTCTTACCCTCACGCGCACCTTCGAGAGCGCATGAAGTGATGTAAGCTACCGCTTCCGGATAATTGAGCTTGAGACCTTTGTTGAGTCGTCGTTCTGCAATCAGTCCGAGAGTAAGCAGTTTCAGCTTATCTTCTTCTTTAGGAGTTAGATGCATAGTAAATAAAATTAAGTATTAGAGGTTGAGTTAAAAGTTTTCAATATTAATAACCATATTGTGGGCTATAATGTTTCAGCCCGGGCAAAAAAAACGCCGAGGTTCCTTTATCAGAAACCTCGGCGTTAAAACTATTTATAAAACCGCTGTTTATTTGGCAGCAGCATTGCGCTGCTCAACGAGCGACTTGAATTCGTCTATTGTGACATCCTTGTTGTCGATTGTAACAGCATTACGTACAGCCTCGAAAATCTTCAGCAAGCCGACCTGCTGGGCCAGACGCGAACGTGAGTTCTTGTCAGCAAGCATGCGCTTTGCATAATCGGCATACACGTCGTCGGAGAGGTTTGACATGCCATACTGGGCGAACTGCTGACGGGCCATCATAGTGGCGAACTGGAGCATATCTGCTTCCTCGACTTTGACTCCGAGCTTTTCGGCGATGTTGTCACGGATAAGCTGCCACTTGAGGTCGGGCATGAGCTGGGCGAACACGCTATCGATATTCTCGTCATTGACATCCTTGTTGATGCTCATGTACCATTTCTTGAGCACATCCTCAGCCACTACGATGTCATTGTCGTAGCGCGATGTGTAGTACTTATATACATCGTCCTGGAAAAGGTTTTCGCTGTTGCCACGGAGCTGGTCGGCAATCATCTGCTTGACAGCGTTGCGGTATTCGTCTTCGGTCTTTACCTTGTCCTTGCCGAATACATTGGTGTAGAACTCCTCATTGTGCTCGGCCGGGCGGAGCACAATGATTTCAGAGATAGCGAGCTCGAAATCGCCCTTGACATCGGCTGCTTTCTCCTTGTCAATCTGAAGCATAGAAGACAGCTCGGTAGCATCGCCTTCACATGTGGCCCAAGGATTGAATGTCACCTTGTCACCTACTTTCTTGCCGACGAACTTCTCAGCCTGAGCCTTGTCCTTGAAATACATGGGGGCAACGATGCCGTCAACTACCTGGATGGCGTCTTCGGTCTCCTTCACAGTGCCGTCCTCGTTGAGTTCCATGATGCTGCCCTTGACGAGAGAATCCGATTCAAATTCCTCACCGGGCACCTGTGCGCCGAAACGCTTGCAGAGGGCCTTGTCCTGCTCATCGATCATCTCGTCAGAGACAGTGATGGTGTAATAAGGAAGTGTCACGTTCTTGTCCACCTCTATGTCAAGAGCCGGAGCTATGGCAAGTTCATACTTGAATGTATAGTCTTTCTTGTTGTCAAGGTCGAGGGCCACAACATCTACAGGCACCGGAGCTCCGAGGATGTCGATTTTGTTATCCTGAAGATATTTGATGGCTGCATCATATACCTCGTTGTTGATAACGTCTGAAGCCACTTCCTTGCCGAAACGCTTTTCCAGCATACCGAAAGGTACGTGACCCTTACGGAATCCGGGGAGTGAATGTGTAGCACCGAGATGCTTCAACTGCTTCTTAACCTTGTCAGCGTAGTCGCTTTCCACGACATCGATAGTAAGCAGGGCTTTGTTATTGTCCTGTTTGTCAAATGTTAAGTTCATTGTGTCTTAAATATCTGTATATATAGAATTCCTTTAATCCGTATATTTCAAGGTGCAAAATTAATATTTCAAATTAACATTAGCAATTCAGGAGCTGAAATTATGAAATATTTGCACAGCGGCTGACGAGTATGGCGATTTATTCTTAACTTTGCAACATTATATTTACAAACAATCCGACTATCCTATTGTTCTGATGTCTGACAACTCGCTGCTTTCACGCCTTGACGGCATTGAATCAAGATTTGCCGAAGTAAGCACCCTGATTACCGACCCCGATGTCATCGCCGACATGAAGCGATATGTGCGGCTCACCAAGGAATACAAAGACCTTGAGAAACTGGTGTCGACGACACGCAATTACAGGAATCTGCTGGGCAACATAGACGAGGCCCGGCATGTGCTTGAGACAGAGAGCGATGAAGAGATGCGGCAGATGGCCAAAGAAGAGCTTGATGAAGCCACGTCGGCCCTGCCGGCTCTTGAAGAGGAAATCAAACTGCTGCTCATACCTGCCGACCCCGAGGATTCCAAAAACGCCATTTTGGAAATACGCGGAGGCACAGGCGGTGACGAGGCCGCCATATTCGCCGGCGACCTGGCCAAGATGTACATGAAATATTGCGAGTCAAAGGGATGGAATGTCGCCATCACCAGCGCAAGCGAAGGAGCTGCCGGCGGCTATAAGGAGATAGTGATGTCAGTGTCGGGCGAGGGTGTCTACGGAATCCTCAAATATGAGAGCGGTGTGCACCGTGTGCAGCGTGTACCGGCCACCGAAACCCAGGGGCGCGTCCACACTTCGGCAGCCACAGTGGCTGTTTTGCCCGAGGCTGAGCCTTTTGATGTGGAAATCAACGAGGGCGAAATCAAGTGGGACACTTTCCGTAGCGGTGGTGCCGGAGGCCAGAACGTCAACAAGGTGGAGTCCGGTGTGCGTCTGCGCTATATGTGGCGAAATCCCAATACCGGGATATCGGAGGAGATACTCATCGAGTGTACCGAGACACGAGACCAGCCTAAGAATAAGGAAAGAGCACTCAGCCGCCTTCGCACCTTCATATATGATAAGGAGCATCAGAAATATATAGATGACATAGCATCCCGGCGCAAGACCATGGTGTCAACAGGCGACCGCTCGGCCAAGATACGCACCTATAATTATCCCCAGGGGCGCATCACTGATCACCGCATCAACTACACCATATATAATCTGCAAGCATTTGTCGACGGCGACATCCAGGATGTCATCGACCACCTCATAATAGCCGAAAATGCCGAAAAGCTCAAAGCCACTGAGCTTTAAGCATCTGTTTGACATCACATACACCATACTAAACTAACACCTCCATATTATTACCCGTATGTCCAACACAATTCTGACAATTGTCGCTGTTGCATTTATTATTTATCTTGTTATCAATTCGTTTAAATGGTTTGTTTTTATAATCTTAAGCCCGATACTTCCAGCATATTTCAGATTTCAATCACGAGACAAGCGAGTAAAGCGTCAGAGAGAAAAGGAATTCAGTCCTGCCTACGAAGGAGAGACAGGTAATATAGGGAGGGTTAAATTGCTAAAAGACAGCTATTTACAAAGAATAATGCGTCTTATAAACCATTATTTGGCTGGATATCTGCGATTCATGGACTTCAAAATAGGATTGATTCCGTCCCATACAATCCGTAATTTCATATACCGCAAAATAATGGGAGTAAAATTGATGCCGGGTGCAATAATTTATCATGGCGCCGAAATTCGCTCTCCGATGGATTTAACGGTCGGTCGTGGCTCCATAATCGGCGACCGTGCGATACTTGATGCCCGCAACGGAATTGTCATAGGGGAAAATGTTAATTTCAGTTCAGATGTACATATTTGGACTGAACAGCATGACCACAGAGACCCATATTTTAGATGCACAAGCACACCGGATTTCAAGGTTTCTATAGGCAACCGCGCCTGGGTTGGGCCTGGAGTTACGATACTCCACTCGGTCACCATAGGCGAAGGAGCGGTAATCGGCGCAGGAGCCGTAGTAACAAAAGATGTCGAACCCTACTCCATAGTCGCTGGCATACCAGCTCGCAAAATGGGGACACGAAATAAGAATTTGAAGTACGAGTTTTCTGACAAACCAATGGCATTCTATTAATTTAATGCCATTTGTGAAATTAATTCACATAAGTAATTCTCTTTGCTCTTGTTTATCTCGCGCAGATTTCGTATCTTTGCACAGATTTTTCACAAAATCATATATCACAAATCAATTATCAACCAAAATGAACCACTACGAAACCGTTTTCATTTTAACTCCCGTTTTATCTGACGAACAGATGAAGGAAGCGGTAGAAAAGTTCTCCAAGGTACTCACCGACAACGGTGCTGCCATCGTGAACACCGAGATGTGGGGCCTTCGCAAGCTGGCCTATCCCATCCAGAAGAAATCTACCGGTTTTTACACACTTGTCGAATTTGACGCCAACCCCGAGGTTGTAAGCAAGCTCGAGACAGCTTTCCGCCGTGACGAGCGCGTTCTCCGCTTCCTCACATTCCGTCTTGACAAGTATGCTCATGAATATGCTATCAAGCGTCGCAACCTCAAAGCCAACAAGGCTGCCGAGCCCGTTGCTGAAGTAGTAGCAGAAGTAGAAACAATAACAAAGGAGGACTAAACCATGGCACAGGCTAATTCAGAAATCCGTTATTTGACACCCCTTTCGGTTGACGTCAAGAAGAAAAAATACTGCCGGTTCAAGCGTGCAGGTATCAAGTATATCGATTACAAGGATCCCGAATTCCTCAAGAAGTTCCTCAACGAGCAGGGCAAAATCCTTCCCCGTCGTATCACAGGAACATCGCTGAAGTTCCAGCGTCGCGTGGCTCAGGCCGTTAAGCGTGCCCGTCACCTCGCACTCCTCCCCTATGTAACCGATTTGATGAAATAACTTTAAAGCCACGAGTACACATCATATGAAGATTATACTTAAAGAAGACATCAACAACCTTGGATACAAGGATGATGTCGTGGAAGTGAAGAACGGCTATGGCCGCAACTATCTCATTCCCCAGGGCAAAGCTGTAATCGCCACACCGTCGGCTCTTAAAGTTCTTGCTGAGAACCAGCGCCAGCAGGCTCACAAGCTCGCCAAAATCAAGGCTGATGCTGAAGCTGCAGCTGAGGCACTTAAGGATGTTTCGCTCACCATCGGAGCAAAAGCCAGCTCTACCGGCACTATCTTCGGTTCTGTCAACAACATCCAGATTGCAGAAGCTCTCGAGAAACTCGGCCACAATGTGGACCGCAAGCTCATCTCTCTCAAGCAGAGCGTTAAGGAGCTTGGCAAATACAACGCTACCATCCGTTTCCACAAGGAAGTTTCAGTGGAAATACCTTTTGAGGTAGTAGCCGAGTAAGTCAACTGAACTCATACTCATATCAAGTATAAGGCTGCATCGTATGTCACGGTGCAGCCTTCTTATATCTATAAACTTTTACGGATGCTTTTTGTTATAATTTTATCACGTTATAACTGTTTGTTTTAGAGGATGGGGATTGGTCTTTGCAGCCTGCCATTTCGTAGAGCTGACAAGATGTAACTCCTGTCGTGACCGTGTTCAAGACAGGAGTTTGCTTTTATGCTCGCACCACAACAAAAAAGCCTGACCGTTTGTTACATCTTAAGTTAAAGATAGATATAAAGACCCTATACATCATTTTCTATGGAGACAGTTTATTTCAAAGGCACACCGTGCCATACATACGGTTCGCTGCCCCAGGTAGGTAGCGAAGCCCCTTGCTTCCATCTGACAGGCATCAATCTCGACCAGATAACATGCGAGACCTTCAAAGGCAAGCGCATAGTGCTCAACGTATTCCCGAGTCTTGATACTGACGTATGCGCCCGCTCGGTGCGGAAATTCAATGTTGAAGCAGCCAAGCTCGACAATGTCGCAGTAGTATGCGTATCTATGGACCTGCCATTTGCGATGGCAAGATTCTGCACTATCAACAATATCGAAAACGTCACACCGGCATCTGCTTTCCGCTCACCGCTGTTCGGACAGAAATACGGCGTACAGCTCTGTTACGGCCCGTTGGCCGGACTGCTTGCAAGAGCCGTGATAGTCATCGACACAGACGGCAAAGTCCTCTATCAACAGCTCGTCGAGGAAATCACCAACGAACCCGATTACGAGGGCGCACTGTCTGTGCTGAAATAGCATGCAGATACACTGCCGATAGCAGTTGTAGCTAATAATTTAAATGCGTAACTTTGCATGTAACAAGTTGCGCATTTACTTTTTTTATGCCAACCTGGATTTTGGTTTGAAATAACAGATATTTGATGAGTCAGGACTCCCAACAGATAGTTTCATTCGGTCAGATAGACCTTAATTCCGAAATGCTTAAAAACAAGCCTGAGACATCGGACCTGCCGATTCTGCCTACCCGTGACATGGTGTTGTTTCCGGGTATCACAGTGCCGATATCATTGGGCCGAGAGACATCGCTGCGCACCGCCGAAGCCGCTCATGCCAAGAATGTGGTAATCGGCGTAGTATGCCAGAGTTCGCCCGACATCGAGGCTCCGACAGTGCATCAGCTGCGCCAATATGGCGTGACAGCACGCATCCTTCAGATTTTTGATGTGCCCGATGGCGGCAAGATGGCCATAGTTCATGCGTTTGAAAAATTCAAGCTGATCGGTCCGTCGGAAGGCGCGACTTTGCCTGAAGCATCGGTTTCAGCCCAGGTACGCATCATCAAGGAGACAATACCTCGTCCGTCAGACAAGGAATTCAAGGCCCTCATAAACGGCATAACCAAGACCACGCTCGCTCTGATTGAAAATTCAGGGCCAGCGATGGCCGAACTGGCTATAAACATAAAAAATGCCGAGGGCACCAATATGCTTATCAATCTCATCAGCACGCATGCCCCTTTCAGCTCCGATTTCAAGATAGAGCTTCTGCGCGAAAGCCGGCTCAAGGAACGTGCGTTCAAACTGATGGTGGCCCTCTCGCGTGACGAGCAGAAATCAGTGCTGTTCAAGGTCATCATGGACCGCACAAAAGCGATGCTTGATGATCATCAGCGCAAAGCATTTCTACGCGCCCAGCTTGACACAATCAAGGAGGAATTGTACGGCGAGGATGAAGATATAGCTCAGCTCAAAGAACAGTCACAATCTGTGAACTTTCCTGAAAATGTCAGAGCGACATTTGACAAGGAGGTTGAGAAACTGGAGCGCATACAGCCCCAAAGTCCCGATTACTCAGTGCAATATTCTTATCTCCAGACTCTGTTAGGGCTTCCGTGGAGCATAGAGGATGAAGGCAACAAGGATTTCCATAAGGCCGAAGAAATACTTGACAGCAAACATTTCGGATTGGAGAAGGTCAAGGAGCGCATTCTGGAGCAGCTGGCTGTAATAATGAATGCGCCCGACAGCCATGCACCCATTATCTGTCTGGTTGGTGCACCCGGTGTAGGCAAGACCTCCCTGGGGCAATCGATTGCGAGCGCCATGGGCCGTAAATATGAGCGTGTGGCCTTGGGTGGTCTGCATGACGAGGCCGAGATCCGTGGTCACAGACGCACCTATATAGGGGCTATGCCCGGACGCATCATATCAGCGCTGAAACGATGCGGCACATCAAATCCGGTGATGCTGCTTGACGAGATAGACAAAATCGGCAGCGACTACCGTGGAGACCCGTCGGCAGCTCTGCTTGAAGTGCTCGATCCCGAACAGAATTGCCGTTTCCATGACAACTACGTGGATGTGGACTTTGACCTGTCACATGTGCTGTTCATCGCCACAGCCAACAGTCTCACTGGAGTACCTCAGCCGTTGCTTGACCGCATGGAAGTAATCGAAATCAGCGGTTACCTGCTTGAAGAGAAGCTCGAGATAGCCAAACGTCATCTACTCCCACGCCTACAGAAAGAAATGGGCATCCAGCAGGGAGACGTAACTGTGACCGATGCAGCCATAATCACCATCATTGAGTCATACACTGCCGAAAGCGGAGTGCGTCAGCTTGAAAAGAAATTGGCATCGCTCCTGCGCAAATCCGTGCTCAACAAGATGCGCAACGGCTCCAACGCAATCTCCATCGACTCTGCTGACATCAAGCAGTATCTCGGTGCGGCTCCTTATATCAAGGATAAATACGAGGGCAATGAATACCCCGGCGTGGTGACTGGTCTTGCATGGACACAGGCCGGTGGCGAAATATTATTCATTGAGTCATCACTTGCCCCCGGCAAAGCCGAAAAAATTTCCCTGACCGGAAATCTCGGCGATGTTATGAAGGAATCAGCTGTCATAGCATTGCAGTATATCAAAGCGCATGCTTCACAGTGGTCTATAGACCCTGAAATTTTTGACAAGAACACCCTGCATATCCATGTGCCCGAAGGTGCCATACCCAAGGACGGTCCATCGGCAGGAATAACCATGGCGACCTCGATAGCTTCAATCCTGACAGGCCGCAAGGTGAAGGAACGCATCGCCATGACAGGTGAAATCACTTTGCGTGGCAAGGTGCTGCCTGTCGGCGGCATCAAAGAGAAAATTCTCGCAGCCAAGCGTGCCGGCATCGACACCATAATACTGTCAGAAGCAAACCGCAAGGACATTGAGGAAATCAAACAGGAATATGTTGACGGCCTCAGATTCATATACGTGCAAAATGTCAAAGAGGTCATAGACTACGCTTTGATATGAGAAATATACGCCAGCGATAACCGATATTGCAAATTATACCACATATGAAGAAATATTGCTTAGATTTCAGAGTGGAAAAGTCTGAGGCGATACATGCGCTCTATTCACTGCTGACACTTACACCAAGCAACCCCAAAATCAATCTGCCGGAAATTATACCCGGACAGTTTGTGCAGGTAAGGATTGACAACGCCGGGACATTTCTGCGCCGTCCTATATCGGTCAATGACGTTGACCGTGACCGCCAGACTCTGAGTCTTCTGGTAAGAAATGCCGGTGAAGGCTCACGATGGCTTATGAAACGTCAAGAGGGCGATACCGTCAATCTGCTTCTTCCTCTCGGCAACGGATTTGCCGACATTGACGGCTCTGACCGCCGTCCTCTGCTTGTAGGCGGCGGCGTGGGCATTGCTCCTATGCTGTATCTGGGCAAATGTATGAGTCTGCAACATGCCATCCGCCCGACATTCCTTGTAGGAGCCCGAAGTGCAGCGGATGTACTCCAGCTTAAGTCCCTGCAGCAGTGGGGCGATGTGTTCGTGACCACTGAAGACGGCACCATGGGCGAGAAAGGCTTAGTGACCGCGTCAACCGCATGGAACGAAAAATGGACATCAGTCTATTGCTGTGGCCCGGCTCCTATGATGAAAGCCATCGCGCAGATGTGCCACAGGGCCGGTCTGCCCTGCAAAGTGTCATTAGAAAACATGATGGCCTGCGGCCTCGGAGCATGTCTGTGCTGCGTTGAAAAAACGGTCAGAGGCAATGTATGCGTCTGCACCGAAGGGCCTGTATTTGACACGACCGAACTTACCTGGTAACTAAACAATTTTGATTACAACGATGGCTAATCTTGAAGTAAACATAGGCAATCTGAAACTCAAAAATCCTGTTCTTACCGCATCAGGCACATTTGGATACGGCGAAGAATTTCAGGATTTCATAGACCTTGAAAGACTCGGAGGTTTCATAGTCAAAGGCACGACTCTTAACCCACGCGAAGGCAATGACTATCCTCGCATGGCCGAAACTCCGTCCGGTATGCTCAATGCCGTAGGTCTGCAAAACAAGGGCGTGGACTACTTCATCAATCATATATACCCACGCATCAAGGATCTTGACACCCAGGTGATGGTGAATGTCTCCGGAGCCTCTGTGGCTGACTATGTGGCCGTATGCGAGAAACTGAAAGCTTGTGACAATATCAATGCCATAGAGGTCAATATCTCCTGCCCCAACGTGAAGCAGGGAGGTATGGCTTTCGGAACTACCTGCTCGGGTGCGTCCGAAGTGACCGCTGCCGTGCGAAAGGCCTGGGACAAGACTCTTATCGTAAAACTGTCGCCTAATGTGACTTCCATAACGGATATAGCCAAAGCGGTTGAAGCCGAAGGAGCCGACTCGGTATCGCTCATCAACACAATGCTGGGCATGGCTATCGACGTGGAGCGTCGCCGTCCGATGCTCTCCACTATCACCGGCGGCTTGTCAGGTCCGGCTGTGCGTCCGGTTGCGGTCAGGATGGTGTGGCAGGTAAGCAAAGCTGTAGATATACCCGTCATCGGACTCGGCGGCATCATGAACGGCCGGGATGCCTTGGAGTTTATAATGGCCGGAGCTTCGGCCATAGAAGTCGGCACAGCAAACTTCATAGACCCTGCCGTCACCGTGAAAATCATTGACGAAATCAACGATTATCTTGACCGTCACAATTTCCGCGACATAGCAGACATCAAGGGCATAATCTGATGCCATTGATGTCAGACCGATACAGGCTCTCACTCAAACAGCGCGGCGACCTGCTCTCCTGATATAAGAGTCATCACGGTCAGGCCGTCAGGGGTCATAGCCGGAGATTTGAGCTTGAATAATTCACTCAGAAGGTGTTCTATCTCCTTCTGAGTCATTTTATGTCCGGCCCTTACCGCAGCAGCTCTTGCCATTCCCATGGTAATCATGCTGTCAACGTCCGCTTCAACATCTCCTCCGCTCTCAGCGGCATTATCAAGAATCTTTCTTATGGAATCAACCGCGTTGACATTTGCAAGCATTGACGGGACAGCGTTGATGCTCCATGTATTGTCACCTAAATAAGCCAAGGCATACCCCAACTCCGACAGTTTGTCGATGATGGAATCCAACATCTGTGTTTCAGACGCAGAAAGCTCTATCGTTTCCGGGAACAGCAGTGTCTGGCCCGAAATGCCTTTACGGTCTATCTCGGAGATGTACTTATTATACAGCACATTGAGGTGTGCCCTATGCTGATCGACAACCAGAATACCCTCATGCGACGGAGTGATTATAAACCTGTTACGCACCTGAAAAGCACCGGGTATAGAAGTCTCGACCTCCATGTCAAGCATGTCACCACCTGTGCCCATATCTTTGTTGATGGCACTGGCTGTCACATTAGGCATTGTCAAATCCTCGTCAGGAACAGAAGGATTATTGACGTTGAAGCTCTCATATAATTTCTCCCAGTCATTGAGCACCTTACTCCTTCCTCCATGAGAAGGCATTGTGATGCCTGACGGGACAGAGGCATTACGCGGCGTGCCGCTTGACACAGGCGGTCTGTAGCCGTCGTCGACTTCGGCAAACGGATTATATGACGGATCAAAATCTACATCATGGTTGGCATCCGAGTCAGGGGTAAACGCAGGGATGTCAGGCACATCGGTAGACTCGAAATCTATGGCCGGTACCGCGTTGAACCGTCCGAGCGACTCCCTGATAGCCGCAATGATTATCTGCCGGATGGCAAACTCATTGACAAACTTAATTTCCTTCTTTGTCGGATGTATATTTACATCTATAGTGTCCGGCTCAACCTCGAAATCCAGAAAGAAATTAGGCTTGGCATCGTGTGCTATCAGATTCTCATAGCATGTCTGTATGGCTTTCTGAAACAACGGATGCCGCATATTGCGGCCATTGACTGTCAGAAATTGCAAAGCTCCCTTTTTACGCGCATATTCAGGCATGCAAATGAAGCCCGACAGTTTTACCAGCGGAGTCTCGGTGCTGACAGGGATGAGCTGCGTAGCCATCGACTTTCCGAATAAATCTATGATACGCTGCTTTATGGTAGTTGCTGCAAGCCTGTGCACGGTCACATCGTTGTGGATAAGGGTCAGCTCTACTCCGGGATTAACCAAAGCAAGGCGCTCAAACTCCTTGACGATATTGCCAAACTCCACCGAATCCTTCTTCAGAAACTTGCGACGGCCCGGGACATTGAAAAACAGATTCTTGACAGCAAGATTCGTGCCTTTAGGACAGGCAATAGGCTCGGTAGCTACAACCTTTGCTCCCGAAATTTCTATACGTGACCCGATTTCATCACACTCCCTTCGGGTCCTCATATCCACCTGGGCTACAGCTGCGATGGAGGCAAGAGCTTCTCCACGGAATCCCATGGTATGTAATGTAAACAGATCATCGGCCTTGGCAATCTTCGATGTAGCATGGCGTTCAAAAGCCATACGTGCATCAGTCTCACTCATGCCGATGCCGTCATCAATGACCTGAATCAGAGTACGGCCGGCGTCCTTGATATAAATGGTGATATGCTTTGCTCCGGCATCCACCGAGTTCTCCACCAGCTCCTTTATGGCTGATGAAGGCTGCTGCACTACTTCGCCGGCGGCAATCTGGTTGGCTACAGAGTCAGGCAATAAATGGATTATATCACTCACTGTTCGTTTTCCTCCTCTAACTTAGTAGGCGTGGCGAGAGACTTCTCTTCTACGGCATTATCGTCAGCAGGGGACTCTCTCTCGGTCTTATTCATAGGTTGTATCTGCTCGATATGGTCAGGAGCAGTTGACATCTCAGGAAGCACCTCCGATGCGATTGAATCAGAGCCGGAGTTGACAGAATCGCCTGCGACGCTGTCGGCAGACTGCGCCGTTCTGGATTTGAGCAACGCTCTCCATGGAGCTTCCTTAGAGAGAGCGGCAGCATTAGCGGTGGGCACCGGCTTCAGGAGTCCTTCTTTATCCTCTACCGTCAGGAAAACAGATTGCGGCGATGTAGGCTTAAAACGCTCCAGCCACTTGAATTTAGGCAAAAAATAGGAATTCTTGGCGGCAAGATACAGCGGTGTTATTGTCCCGGTGGTTTCGGGCCACATCCTGACCGTATCCACCTGGCCATTCTTAAAATACGCATCCATGAAACTGGTTTCGGTAAATGCGTATTTATTATATACCGAATCCTTCTCCATCGGGAACATAATGGTCTGCACGCTGCCCTCTACATACAGCCGGCGTAACGTAGAGTCAGCCATCCATGCGGTCATCTTGTCACCTGAAAGCTGATTGAAGCAGTCCTCACCGATAAACTCAGCCATCATACCGAAATCAGGCAGATGGGCACGGTCAGCGGTGGAATCGTTGAGGTGCACCTCTATCAGATTGCCGAAAATCTGACGTTCGCCGCTCCAGATCACAGGATTATAATACATACGCATGGTTGAATCCACATCCGCCATGCTCAGTGAATCGCATATACCCTGAAAATCTGACCTGTAGAAGCGTACATTGTGGAACGCATTGGTCAGACGCACACTGTCGGGCAAAACGAGATAGGCATTTATGGTATCTCCGTGGAGATAAAGGGTATCCTTTCCATTCTTGTATTCCTTGGCCAAAGCCCGACCTGTGACAAAAGCGCTGTCGCGAAGTTCATCGTAATAGCCGTAATCACCCAGCAGACTGCTCTTGCGTGCCGAGTCCGTCAGGATAACGTTTCCGAAACCTTCGCCGAAACCTTTGGCACGGTCATAAAACAGGGTATCACCCGTTAGTGTGTTGCCCTTGTTGGAGTACACAGTGGAACGGTGGTACAAGTCCCCTACTCCGCTGTTAGTGTTGTAATAGCCCGATGACGTGTTGATGCGGCCATCACGGTTAATGATGCGTGTCGGAGCCGAAATGGTCGCGATATGCGTATTGGTGTTGTAATGCAGTATATCGGTGTACATAAACAATGTATCACCCTGGCGCAGACTCTTAAGTTCCACGTCATCATAGAAATCGGCATCCTTGGTGTCGGGATAATACTCCCCTCTCATTGATTCAAGCCGGTTTTGCTTATCGGTCAGCACGCCTCCGACATCATAGAAACCATAGTTCTGTCCGAGGTCATAATAGAATATGTCCGTCACGAGCTTCACATCGCGGTTAATCAGCCGCACAGGCCGTCCGGCAGAGCCATAGAGAGTGGCAAACTCCTCCGGCCCGTTATAGTTAAGCTCGTCACCGTAGACAAACAGTGTATCGCCCTGCTCCATCCTGACATTTGAGAAAGCATCAAGCGAATTGGTCTTGTCGTAAAAATAAGCACTGTCACAGTACATGAACATGTTATCTTTGCGAAACACCACATTGCCTTTGAGTATCTGATATTCGCCGCCGCTCACCTGCTGATCCATGTTAAGCACATCGGCATGCTCAAGAAACACCTTGCCGGGCTGATGACGGTCAGCCGAAGGAATCGTAGGTCGGATGGGCTGCTGTGCCGTCGCATTTTGACTCCGCTTGGTTAGCGCATCTTTTGTCTGCTGCGGTTTGGTATTGACAGCAAGCGAAGGGAGGCATAAAGCAAGTATTGCCGCAACGATTCCCCAGGAAGCGTTGCGGCCACTATGATTGTCAGTATTGCGGTTATGCCTTTGATACATATTTTCTATGCTATATTGGAGGCGAGTTAATATGTTGTGCTCTGCTGGGTGTTTTTCAGCCAGCCTTTATGCTCAAATTCGCAGTCACGCCAGCCATCTTCAATCCTTATGTATGTCGAGGCTATTTTCTTATCCAGCCAGTCCTTGAGAATCTTGGTCTTTTGGGCACCCTCATACATGGATTTGATTGTCTGGAAGTCATCGGCGATATTGGCTTTATGACCCGGGATACGTGCTGTCAGCTTTACCATGGCTATGATATCGCTGTTTTTGCGTGGATCCTTCATTATAAACGGTTCGGACACATCACCCGGCTGCATCGCCGCAACTTTACGGGATACTTCCTGAGGCAACTGCTTCATCTCAAAACGAGCATTGCCGGTCTCCTCGTTGACCATGACGCCGTTGTTGTTTCGGGTGTCCTTGTCGGCTGAGATATATCGCGCAGCTTCCTCAAAGGTGAATTTCTTGTTGTCGACCATGTCTGCACGTATGCTGTCCATACGCCCCAGAGCATCAGTGAGCGACTGTTCGGACACCTTCGGACGAAGCAAGATGTGGCGTGTGTTGACACGGTCACCTCGGCGGTCAATCAGCTGTATGATATGGTAGCCATATTGTGACTCGACTATCTTCGACACACGTTTAGGGTCGCTTAGATTGAAAGCCACAGCAGCATATGCAGGGTCAAGATTGGCACGGCCGAGATAGCCGACTTCTCCGCCTCTCACCGCACTGCCCTGATCCTCGCTATAAAGGATGGCAAGCGTCGAGAATTCCTTCTCGCCCCTGTTGGCCTGGTCGGCATACTCACGCAGACGGGCCTTGACATCCTCTATTTCCTCACGTGGAATCACGGGATTAATGGTTATTATCTGCACCTCGACCTGTGTGGGCACATAAGGTATGCTGTCTTCGGGAAGTTCATCAAAATATTTGCGCACATCACTCGGAGTCACCTTCAGGTCGCTGGTCAGATTATCCTGGACCTGACGTATGCGTGACGAGTTACGCATGTTTTCAATCAACTCCGCGCGTATATCCGGCAGACTCTTGCGGAAATACTGCTCCACCTTCTCGCGGGTACCGAGATTGGCCGTGAAGTAATTGATACGTGATTCTACCTGACTTGCCACCAGTGACTCCTGGATTTCTATGGTATCGAGGTCAGCCTGATGCAGATACAGCTTTTCTACTGCGATTCTTTCGGGGATGAAGCAATACGGATTGCCGTCGATAGTGGTATTCTCATACTTATACTGATCATAGGCCTCCTCTATCTGTGACCTCCATATAGGTTCGTCACCGACCACCCATGCCACTTCTTCCACGATATTGTTGTCACGGGCATATGCGACGATACCGACCATGGCAATCACGGCCGGCATTATCGCGAGTTTTTCAAGATTATATTTCACGTGATGAAAAACTATTAATCATTTTTTATCTTTTCAAAAATCTTGGTGTTGACCACCACAGGATACTGGTCGCGAAGCTGCTTGATCCATTCCTGCTCAAGTACCTGCTGATAGTCAGTGCTGACAAGTCCCTTGACATCCTGAGCCGACTGGGGTTGCGACAGTATGGTGCCTTCATAGCTGAAATAGTCAGTCCAGCGGCTCTTTGACAGGTCGGGACGCTCGCCTCCGAAAGCCACATTATCCACTATCTTGTTATCACCCTCGGCAGCCAGGACACGTTCGGCTTTGGCTCTACGGTCATATTTCTGCTTGATAAGAGCAGGGACATTAGAAGCCGGGCCATTATATGTGCTCAGGAATTCCTTTACCTCGGCCGTGATTGACGGGCCGTTAGTGAATATGATGGTTCCCTTGTAATGAGGCTTGTCCCATTTGTATTCGTCCTTGTGTTCCTGGAAATATTTATCAAGTCCGGCAGTGTCATTCAGAGCCTTATCCCAGACATTGCGGTTGCTTACTTCAAAAAGCAGTATGCCGTCACGATACTCGTTGAGGATATTCCTATAGTCCTCATACTTTTCAGGCAGCTCTTCAATCATCATGTCTGTGGCCTTGTTGTCGAGAGCTGACTTCACACGCTCTTTAAAAAGCGACATCCATTTATAGACAGGCATATTGCTGCCAGGTGCCAGACCGGCGGCAACCTCCGAAGCATAGATATGCTGCTTGCCTATCTTCGCTACAGGGATTTTTACCATGTCGGCGACACGTGCATATGCCACGCTATCCATCACGGAATCCTTACTTAAAGCCTGGGCTACCTTTTTGATGCCTTTCTCATCTATCGAAGCCTTTTTGGACTTGAGATAAGACGAGAGCTTGGCGTTTTTGGCCATATCGCGGCGGTCATCACGCCACATGTTGCGGAGGATGGCTTCACGTTCGTCGTCAAGCGACGGGATACCGCGATGTCCGTGACGCATGATGATATGATAGCCAAACTGGGTAGCAAACGGAGCTGAGATTTCGCCGTCCTTGAGGGCAAAAGCCACAGCCTCAAATTCAGGCACCATCTCTCCTGCTCCGAACCATGAGAGCTGTCCGCCATTCTGACGGCTTCCCGGATCCTCGCTTTCCATCTTGGCAACTTCAGCGAACTTCGCAGCATCACCACCTTTTATAAGCGCATAAATTGAGTCTATCTGCGCTTTCTTGTTGGCCTGAGCCACGCTGTCAAGACCGGCAGTCAGCTTGAGGATATGGCTTGCATTGACCTTGCCCGGATCGGGTTTAAAGCCGTGGACCTTGATAATGTGGAAACCGAAAGGTGTCTCCATCACCTGCGAGATTTCACCCACAGGAGTGGCATATGCCACATTTTCAAAAGTATAAGGGTATGTATTGGCCTTCATCCACCCCATATGTCCCTTATTACGCTTGACCTGCGGATCAATCGAATATTTAAGGGCCATATCTTCCAGAGTCTCCTGACCTGACACGATGAGAGTGCGGATGCTGTCAAGCATGTGCTTGACACTGTCATTCTGTGACGGGGTCATACCTTTGCGGAGCATCACATGACTGACATCGACCAGCCGGTCCATGTGGCTGTAGATGTCATTGATGAGAGAGTTCTCCACATCCATGTCCTTGAGATAGGGTTTGGCAAGCTCCATGCGGTGCTGCTCCAACTCGTCTTTAAACGCCTTGGTAGTGTCTATACCATGAGCCTCGGCATCGGCCACCTTGAGTTTGTAATTGAGAAACATATCAAGATACTCCTCAGGAGACTGACGTTCTATCTGCTGGTTGTTGTTTTTGTTGTAGAGATACTCAAATTCGCTGACAGGGATATTCTTACCGTTGACAGTCAGCAGCGTTGCGTCGGGAGCGACTTTTTGTTTAGCTGAAACAGCGATAGCAATAACCGCTATCGCTGCAACAGGAAGGATATATTTTTTCATTTAGGGAAAATGACGAAGTGTCTCATGGCATGGTCAGACCATGATATTACTGGTTAGCTTTACTATAGTTAGGTGCTTCGCTGGTGATTGCCACATCGTGGGGATGGCTCTCGGCGACACCTGCATTGGTTATACGTGTGAATTTGGCTTTATGGAGTGCGTCGATATCACGTGCTCCGCAATATCCCATACCTGAGCGAAGACCGCCAAGAATCTGATATACCACCTCATAGAGGAGTCCTTTATAAGGCACACGAGCCGCGATACCTTCGGGTACGAGTTTCTTGGCATCGGTCTCATTAGCCTGGAAATAGCGGTCCTTTGAGCCCTTTTCCATCGCCTCAAGCGACCCCATGCCACGGTAGCTCTTGTATTTACGTCCGTTGAATATGATGGTCTCGCCGGGAGATTCCTCGACACCTGCAAGCATGCCGCCGAGCATCACACTATTTCCGCCGGCAGCGAGTGCTTTTACTATGTCACCGCTATAGCGGATGCCGCCATCGGCTATCAGAGACACACCGGTGCCCTCAAGAGCCTTTGCAACATCATAGACAGCTGAAAGCTGTGGCACTCCGACACCGGCTATCACACGGGTAGTACAGATTGAGCCCGGGCCGATACCGACCTTCACGCCGTCAGCTCCGTTTTCAACGAGATATTTTGCGGCATCTCCCGTGGCAATATTGCCTACGACAACATCAAGATGGGGATATTTCTCCTTGACAGCCTTTAGGACGCCGATTACACCTCTTGAGTGTCCGTGGGCGGTATCAATAACGATGGCATCGACACCGGCTTCTACAAGAGCATCCACTCGATCCATCGAGTCGGCAGTTACTCCGACACCGGCAGCCACACGCAGACGGCCTCTTTCATCCTTGCAGGCATAAGGCTTGTCCTTAGCCTTGGTAATATCCTTGTATGTCACCAGACCTACCAGACGGCCATCATTGTCGACAACGGGCAGCTTCTCAATCTTGTGTTCCTGAAGTATCTGGGCTGCTTCCTCAAGATCCGTCGACTGATGGGTCACTACGAGATTTTCTTTGGTCATAACCTCGTCGATCTTACGGTCGAGATTACGCTCAAAACGCAAATCGCGGTTTGTGACAATACCTACCAGACGGCCTTCGTCATCAACCACAGGTATGCCGCCGATATGATATTCTTTCATCATATTTAAGGCATCGCTGACAGTGCTGCCGCGCTTGATGGTCACAGGGTCATAGATCATGCCGTTTTCAGCACGTTTCACCGCATGCACCTGACGGGCCTGTTCGGCAATAGGCATATTCTTGTGTATCACACCGATGCCACCCTCGCGTGCAAGCGCTATGGCAAGCTGGGCTTCGGTAACTGTATCCATCGCTGCTGAAACGATAGGCACATTTAGGGTGATGTTACGCGAAAACTTAGTGCGAAGGTCTACTTCACGTGGCAATACTTCTGAATAAGCTGGAATAAGCAGGACGTCGTCAAATGTAAGGCCGTCCATTTTTACTCTATCGGCAATAAATGACATGATGACAGGATTATTATGTTATCAGTACTTGGGTATGTTTTTTATTGCATGCAAAGATACTCATTTTTCGCCAAAAAATTCCGACTGTTAACTATTATTTAGAGGGTGTTTGGTAAACTGCCAAAAAAAACGTAATTTTGCGCCCACAATCAGGCCATTTCACGGTCTTGACTGATGTCTCCGTAGTTCAATGGATAGAATATTGGATTCCGGTTCCAACGATTGGGGTTCGACTCCCCACGGGGATACTAAAAGCCTCCGCAGCCATATCGGCCGGCGGAGGCTTTAATATTATCTATGTTATCTATTGAGATTATCTGCGTGTAGCGAAATACTTCCACAGCGGTGCTGCCATCAGTGCCTGTTTGATGTTGTCATTGTCAAGCAACGAGCGCACCTCGGACTCTGACATGAGCCTGACGCCGACATCCTCGGTCTCGTCCAGATGCTGACTGCCGAGCAGCTCGACACCTGTTGCCAGATATGAGTATGTAAGGTTGTTCATATTGCCGGGATTGGGTCCCAGCACGGTCAGAAGCGACCATGTACCACCACCAAAACCGGTCTCCTCAGCCAGCTCGCGCTTGGCTGCCTCCAGCGGCGGTTCGTCTTTCTCCACCACACCGGCCACAAGTTCCGTAAAGACCTCGCCTAATCCGTGACGATACTGTTCCACCATGACAAACCGCCCATCCTTGGTAATCGCTATGACATTGATCCATGACGGGTATTCAAGCACATAGTATTCATCTATCACTGCGTTGTTGGGCAATTGCAGACAGTCCTTACGCACTGTCAGCCATGGCCGTTTAAACAGATATTCCGATGAAAGCACCTTCCACTTCTTCATATTCGTGATATATTATATGCAAATATACGCAGTATTTATTTTGTGTGGATTGAATAAAGATGTAAATTTGCAGATAAAGTATATTCCATATGGAGTGTGCATTTGTAAACATCTAACAATTCTTTATAAATCACCAAATTATTAGACAACACTGATGATCCTGGATGTTATAACCTGTTCGATTTTTGATGCTTCGGCCATCTTCCAGTGGGTAGTTGAAAATGCGTCCTACCTGCTTGTGTTCCTGCTCATGGCTGTAGAAAGCTCGTTTATACCCTTCCCCAGCGAAGTGGTCGTACCTCCGGCCGCATTTCTTGCAGCCCAGTCAGTGCGCCAGCTCCAGTACCACGGCACCACCATACAGGTCGCCGACATGAACGTATATATTATAGTGCTCGTAGCCACAGCCGGTGCCATAGTCGGTGCGTTGGTCAATTATGGCTTGTCAATATGGATCGGTCGTCCGCTTGTTTATCGGTTCGCTGATTCACGTGCAGGTCATGCATGTCTGATAAACAAGGAGAAAGTCATCAAGGCCGAGGCATATTTTGACAAACACGGTGCCATCTCCACTTTCGTAGGACGTCTTGTCCCTGCGGTGCGCCAGCTTATAAGCATCCCTGCCGGCATCGCAAGGATGAATCTATGGAAATTCGTCCTTTACACAGGCCTTGGTGCTATGGTATGGAACGCTGTTCTCGCCGGTCTTGGCTACTGGTTAGGTCTGCATGTCAATATTGACGGTTTGTTTACGCAAGTGGAGAAATATAACGATTACCTGACTTACGTAGGTCTGGGTATCGGTGTCATCTGCATAGGTATAATCCTATTCAATGCATTCAAGCCCAAAGCTAAAAACGAAGAAATCTAATCTCGCATATGGTCAAGATAGCCCCCTCACTGCTTTCGGCTGACTTCGCCAATCTCGGCAGAGACGTCGAGATGCTCAATAACAGCGACACAGCCTACATGCACCTCGATGTCATGGACGGTGTGTTTGTGCCTAACATCAGTTTCGGATTTCCTGTGATGAAATCCATCGCCAAGTATGCTAAAAAGCCGCTTGACGTGCATCTGATGATTGTTAATCCTCAGAACTATATATCACAGGTGCGTGATCTCGGCGCGGAATTTATGAACGTCCATGTCGAAGCATGCACCCACCTCCATCGCACAGTCCAGGCCATCCGTGATGCCGGGATGCGCCCTGCGGTTACACTCAATCCGGCCACGCCCGTGGTCATGCTTGAGGACATCATCAACGACGTTGATATGGTGCTTCTTATGTCGGTAAATCCAGGATTTGGCGGACAGAAGTTCATAGAGAATACCATCAACAAGCTCCACAGGCTCGTGGAGCTTCGTAAGAAATCCGGCTCCGATGCACTCATAGAGATAGACGGAGGTGTCAATCTGGAGACCGGCCGACGCCTGGTGGATGCAGGTGCAGATGTATTGGTAGCCGGCAGTTTTGTGTTTAATTCGCCCGACCCGGTGAAGACAATCAGCCAGCTGACACATCTGTAATACATCGCACAAAACGCCATCGCCCTATAGCCCTCCTTTTTTGACCAGCAGAACATTCACCCACAACACCCCTCATCACATCGAGTATAATGTCAAGATTTAATGCCACGACAGGCAGTCTGGATTCACTTAGCGATATGGATCTTCCCACCTTCGACGGCGGCGATGACCCTATGGACTTATCGTATGCACAACAATCCGAGTCTGAGACCAGAGACACGTCATCACCTGCCGGGGATGAAACCACATACTCCCCTACTGTAAGCAAGCCATCATCCACTCGTCGGAAAGTGTCTCAATCCCGAGACACAGCCTCCGACAAGAGAGATACTGCTCAGCCGCTACATAAATCCGCAAATGCACATCGAGGATTTACACACCGGTTGTTTGCCGATGGCAGGGCCAAGATGTTTTTGGGTATCGTATTGGCACTTACAGCTATTTACCTCTTTATATCGACTATAGGGTATCTAACCACCGGAGCAATAGACCAGAGCGCGGTGACAAACAGTTCGTTGACAGAGCTTGCCGCTGACAGTGATAGCGTTAAGAATGCAGGCGGTCCTTTAGGTGCATGGATATCCAATGCAATCTTTTCATCCACTCTCGGTGTCGCGGGGTTCATAATGATATTTTATATCGCCGCTCTGAGCCTTACGCTTCTGAAAGAGAAGAAATTCAGATTTTGGCCGCTGACAGCCAAATGCCTTGTCTCCACAGTTGCTGTATCCATCATACTCGGTTTAGTAACATATGACCACGAAGGATTCATATATTGGGGTGGCAAACACGGCTATTATATCAACAAGCTGCTGATAGCATATTCCGGGATAATAGGTGCTATCTCCATAAGCGTGATTATGGGAGCCTTGATGCTTCTGGTGTTCCTCCCCACCTTACAGAATGCTTGGAACTTCGTCAGGACTCAAATACAGAAACGCACAGCACGCATAAGGGCCTTAAAATCCCGACATGCGGCACAACATCCGAAATCATCCACATCTACGGCATCACAACCTGTAGAAGATACTACATCCTATAAGGGTGCTGACACATCGGATTCACACGACACCGATGTCCCTGATGTCATGCCGGATGTAAACTTAAACTCTTACGCGCCATCAGATTATCCACAGGCATCATCCATAGATGTCACTGAGGAAGCACCCTATGCTTACGACAATGCCAATGACCGCCCAACATCAGATGCAGCAGAGGCCGTCATGGACGATGTGGATGCTCTGTCTGACCCGGTTTATGAAGATCTCACGGAAGCTACTGACACTCCGGCTGAAACATTCAGCATAAGCACCGGAGAGATAGAAGTCGCAAAAGCTGTAGAGCAAGAGCCTTATGATCCGACTGCAGACCTCCCCCGTTACCGTTTCCCGTCAATTGACTGCCTGATTGACCGCAAAGTCAAGGAAAACAATGTAGACCTCGCAGAACAGGAAGAAAACAAAGAACGAATCACCAAGACGCTCAACGACTACGGCATCGGCATATCACATATCGAAGCTACCGTAGGACCTACTGTTACTCTATATGAAATAATCCCTGCCGAAGGTGTCAGAATCGCGAAAATCAAACGTCTCGAAGATGACATCGCACTAAGCCTTGCAGCCCTCGGCATACGTATAATCGCTCCTATTCCCGGTCGTGGCACCATAGGTATAGAAGTGCCTAACAAAGAGCCTCAGACAGTATCAATGCGCTCCATCATCACATCGCGTGACTATCAGGAATGCAACATGGAGCTGCCTATGGCCATGGGTTCTACAATTTCAGGCGAAGTTTTCATTGCCGACCTCACTAAGATGCCCCATCTGCTTGTCGCAGGTGCCACGGGTATGGGTAAGTCGGTAGGTTTGAATGCAATCATAGCATCACTGCTTTACAAAAAGCATCCGGCCGAACTGAAATTTGTGCTGATTGACCCCAAAATGGTGGAATTCAGCCTTTATAGCCGAATTGAGAATCATTATCTGGCCAAACTCCCCGATGAGGAAGAAGCCATCATCACCGACCCGTCAAAAGTAGTGACTACATTGAAATCGCTATGCCTGTTGATGGACCAGCGATATGCACTGCTCAAAGAGGCCAACCTCAGGAATATCAAGGAATATAACGCACGCTTCGTACAACGCCGCCTTAACCCCGAAAACGGACATCACTATATGCCCTACATCGTGGTCATTGTCGACGAGTTTGCCGACCTCATAATGACCGCCGGCAAAGAGGTGGAAACTCCTATCGCACGTATAGCCCAGAAAGCGCGTGCGGTGGGTATGCACATGATTCTTGCCACCCAGCGTCCTTCTACCAATGTCATCACCGGCATCATCAAAGCCAATTTCCCTGGACGTGTGGCTTTCAGGGTGACCCAGATGGTCGATTCACGTACCATCCTTGACCGCCCCGGAGCCAACCAGCTTATAGGCCGAGGCGATATGCTCTTCTCTCGTGACGGTGAAATCTCACGTGTGCAGTGTGCTTTTATCGACACTCCTGAGGTAGAAGCGATATGCGAGGAAATAGACATGCAAGCCGGCTACGAGCATGCATTCTATCTGCCCGAATGCCTGCCCGAAGAAGGTGAGACAATATCTTCCGGTTCATTCGGCGAACGGGATCCTCTCTTTGACGAAGCTGCCATGGCGGTGTTAAGTTCGGGCGTGGCATCCACATCCTCACTGCAACGGCGTTTCTCAATCGGATATAACCGTGCCGGCAAGATTATGGACCAGATGGAAGCAGCAGGAATCGTCGGACCATCACAAGGAGGCAAACCTCGACAGATATTGATTGACCCGATGTCGTTAGATGCCATCCTGTCTCAGAAATGACATCTTCCGGCATGGCAATATGTAACTTTTCACTCGCTGAAATGTTAATACGACATGGACAAACTATTAAATCACATTTTCAGAGTAATTCTCGTGGTAACGGCAATGGGTCCCCTCAGCTCATTTGCCGCCAATGATGCCGCCAAACTGTTAGACCAGTCAGCCGCTAAAATCAAGTCGGCCAAAAGCATAAGTGCGTCATACACACTGCAATCGGGAGGTAACAGCATCAAAGGCACATTGCTGCTTTCAGGCGACAAGTTCACCACTGCCAACAATGCCATGACAACATGGTATGACGGCAAGACACAATGGACTTACGCACCATCCACAGCCGAGGTCAATATAATAGAGCCTACCGATGAGGAACTTGCCGCATCAAATCCGCTTGCGATAATCAGCGGCCTGAAAAACAGATACACGGCCTCAATCATCAAAAGCGCCCCGGGCTACCGCACTATCCTGCTCAAGGCGATAAGCAAAGCCAATGAATGGCCGCAGATAACCGTCACTCTCAAATCATCTACCCTGCTGCCATCGGCCATCAGCATTAAGGGAAACGACGGAAGCATCACCAACATAGCCATACCGTCAATCCAGATTCGCAACACACCTGTGAGTGACAGTGCATTTCGTTTTGACCGCAAGAAGTATCCTACAGCCAAAATCGTTGACTTGCGTTGATTGAATAAAAAACTAATAATCCTACATCAGACATAATCATGGAAACCAACAAGACCCATTGCCTCATAATAGGTTCAGGACCTGCCGGATATACCGCAGCGATATATGCATCACGAGCCAACCTCAGCCCGATAGTCTACGAAGGCAGCCAGCCGGGCGGACAGCTCACCACCACCTCCGAAGTTGAAAATTTTCCCGGTTATCCCGAAGGAATCCAGGGACCCGAACTGATGGATGACCTGCGCAAGCAATCAGCCAAAGTGGGAGCCGATCTGAGATTCGGCGAAGTTTCCAAAGTGGATTTTTCAAAGCGGCCTTTTGAAGCTGTCATATCCGACGGACGCACCGTGCTGGCCGATACCGTCATTATAGCTACAGGTGCCTCGGCAAAATATCTCGGACTGGAAGATGAGGAGAAATTCAAGGGGCTCGGCGTCTCGGCGTGTGCCACTTGTGACGGCTTCTTCTATCGCGGACGCAAAGTGGCGGTAGTCGGCGGCGGTGATACCGCATGCGAAGAAGCATTGTACCTGTCAAATCTCGCATCAGAGGTATATCTGATAGTCCGCAAGAACTTCCTTCGTGCATCAAAAGCGATGCAGCAGCGCGTCAACGACAAAGAAAACATACATATCCTCTACAACACCAACACCGTCGGGCTTTATGGCGAAGAAGTGCTTGAGGGTGCCACACTCGTAGAGCATAAAGGAGAAGAAAACGAGCGGATATACGAACTGCCTATCGACGGCTTTTTCCTCGCAATCGGCCATCAGCCCAACACTGATTTGTTCAAGGGTGCCATAGAACTTGACTCTAACGGTTATATCATCACAGCCTCCCCTTCCACTGCGACCAATATCCCCGGAGTATTCGCAGCCGGAGATGTCGCAGATCCTCACTATCAACAGGCAGTAGTGGCCGCAGCTTCAGGATGCAAGGCAGCACTTGACGCAGAGGAATTTATCATGCTCAACGGTTCGGTCATACCGTCGTGACAGATGAAAAACGATATAGAGAAAAGATACTATAAGACATCGGAAGTAGCCGGGATTCTTAATATCCCGGCTACAACCTTACGGTACTGGGAGATGGAATTTCCCCGACTGTCACCAAAGCGTACACGCACAGGCCAACGTCTCTACACCTCTGCCGACATACGTAAAGTAGAGATGATAAACTATCTGCTTAAAGACAAAGGACTCAAGATAGAGGCTGCCAAAGCATATCTCAAAGACAATCCTACCGGCCACTCCAAAGAAGCCGATGTAGTGCTCCGGCTTCGTGATATAAAGAGCCGTCTGGAATCACTTCTTGCCAGGTTATGACCGACAATCGGTCTCTGAACTAATTATAGAAGCAAACGTTTTAAAAGTATATTCGTTTCATCTATAATTATCTACTGATATGAAGAAGCTGATTCTATTTGCAACCACTCTGGTACTGCTTGCCACTACAGGTTGTAGCCAGTTTTCTCTCGTCAACAGCGAGACCTATAACAATGCAAATCTTGCCCAGTATCATACATTCCGCATAGTCACACCTGCCGATGGCCACATGATTCCGGGCATGCAGATGGTTACATACTACAACATTGCCGCCGCCATACGAGAGCAGATGATCGAACGAGGCTTTGTTGAGGATTCTACAAGTAACCTTCTTGTAAACATAGCCCTTACGGTCAAGAACGAAATCGCCACCGAACCGGCCATACCTCCGGGCTATATGCCCTACGCCGGCCCGATGTACAACGGACTCTATCCTTTCTACATGTATCCCTACGGCTATTGGAACAACTATTATGCTTCATATTACAACAATGCGCAGGTAATAACAGGCATATATAAGGAGGGCGTGCTGACTATGGATATGGTCAACATCAAAGATCAGCTGCCGCTCTACAGCGCATCGGTGGCCACAATCCTCAACCAGGGCAGCGGACAGTTCAGAAACCTCAACGAAATAAGCCAGGCTGTATCAACACTGTTCTCAAAATTCCCCGTGCCGCTTCTGCCTCAGTATAAAAACAAATAATCACCGACAATACGCCTACACATATGCGACCAAAAAGATTATTGGTTACATTGCTTACGATTGCAGCCGCTCATCTGTTGTGGCTGCAATCGGCATTTTCCCAACAGGCCTACCGTTCGTGGGCTCCTGACATACTGGGAGACGGTCTGGAGATGCACTACGTGAAGCATCCTAACGACTATGAAGGCCATGTAAGGTCGACAATCATCCGTAAGCTTTGCCTGAAGGACACGCTTTCACGCGGCATACTATATATCCATGGTTTCAACGACTACTTCTTCAATACCGAGATGGCCGATGAATTTGTCAATCATGGATATGATTTCTATGCCGTAGACCTCAGAAAATACGGGCGGTCAATCATCAAAGGCCAGCAGAAGTTTAATGTCCGGGATTTAACGGAATATTTCCCTGATATCGACTCTGCCCTTGTCACTATGAAGCAGTCAGGACTGAGGGAGATAGTCATGATGGGACACAGCACCGGCGGACTTATAGCATCATACTATCTGGCCATGAAAGCAAATCCTGTGCGTGTAAACGCCCTTATACTCAATTCACCGTTTCTTGACTGGAATCTGGGAAAAATCGAGTGGCTCGTGCCGGCTGTTTCAGCACTCGGATACGTTTTCCCGGGGACACCGGTGCCTCAAAGCAAATCTACCGCCTACGGCGAAAGCCTCCTCAAAGAATATAAGGGCGAGTGGAACTATGACACCCAATGGAAGCTACCGCAAAGCCCTACGGTAAGTGCAGGATGGGTACGCGCCATCAATAATGCCCAGGAGTATCTGCATAAAGGAGTCCACAAAATCAACATCCCCATTCTGCTTATGTACAGCGCGAAAAGCATGACCGTAGACGAGTGGACACCTGACTGCCAGAACGCCGACATAGTTCTTGATGCCGGAGAAATCAAAAAATACGGGCTACTCCTTGGCAGCGATGTCACGTGCGTCAAAGTCAACGGCGGACTCCATGACTTGTTGCTGTCAAAAAAAGGCCTTAGAATACCACTTTATAACGAAATATTCCTCTGGCTTAACAATCATCTCTGAACTATATGCCTCGGTTGTCTGTTTTAAGGATATAACATCTGAATGATAAACATAACCATAACATAAAAACATAAGATTATGGAAAAGAACAAGGAATCCAAGATAGAACCCGAGGACAAGTACCGTGGAGTAACCGTTGATCAGGCGGATGACGAAAAGGTCACCCCAAAGATGGTCAAGGAGGATGTCAAAGAACTCAACAACAATCCCCACAGCGAAGGCCTCTGATAAGAAAGTTTCATTTTTCACAATATAGCTTTAAGTCCGGGAAAAATATTGACGGAGTATTCCCCAATATTTATTCCGGGCTTTTTTGTAATCTATCCGACGCTGTATCATTAATATTGCCTAACTTTGCAGAAGTGTTTCTATGGATTAAAAATGGATAAGGTAGCCTCTTGTCATACTGCATTGCCGTCAGTCAGTGTAATCATCCCCTCGGGTGATTCACATACCACCATAGCGGCCGCTATTGACAGTGTATTAAGCCAATCCTACCCCTCCATTGAAATTATAGTAGTGCTTAACGGCGACACGGGTACCACCCCAGATGTCATACGCAGATACACCTCAATCAGCGTCTTTACGCTCCCCGATGGAAACGGCTACGAAGCACGTAGTTACGGTGCATCCAAAGCACATGGCGAATATCTTATTTCACTTGATGCTGACGACTGTCTGCATCCCAACGCCATAGCTGATGCAGTCAAAACCGCCCGTGAGACTTCGGCGGATATAGTCCAACTCAGATTAGTGCAATTTGCCCGGAAGGCCGGCATCAATATCCGCTGGAAATTTCCATGCCTTTATGACTCTGACAATGCTCTTAAAGGCATCTTGTCAGACTCCACTGTCTACAATCCAGGCATCCCGGCCAAGCTCTACAGGCGCAGTCTGGTAGTACCGTTCCCTGACATCGGCTACAAAGGATTCTGGGGAGAGGACCGCCTCTTTAGCATGCACATATTCTCCAAAAATCCCAAAACGGCATACGCCCCTGATGCTGTCTACTACTACAGATACGGAGGCCGGAGCCGGGATATGACGCGCAAAGGGCTTTCTGACGAGATGTTACAGGTCAGAGACTTGCAAATCAAGTATCTGCGTGACAACAAGCTGGAGCAGTACATACCATCTGTCAAAGAAGGCTACCGCCATCTGCTGGATATAATCGCGCGGTATAAGTCACCCAATATGTTTCTCCGCCTGAAATTACTAATTGCCAAACTAATGTCATAGACATATCTCACATATATGGATGAAAAAATAATGTTGTCGTTGCCTCATATGGGCGGCAATGAGCAGAAATGGATTAATAGTGCGTTTGCTGACAACTGGGTGGTCCCTTTAGGCCCGAATGTCAACGATTTTGAGCATTTGTTAGATGAATACCTCGGCCATGGGAATGTCGTGGCTCTGTCGTCAGGCACTTCAGCCATACATTTAGGATTGGTCATGCTCGGTGTGTCAAAAGATGACGAGGTAATCTGCCAGTCGCTCACATTCTCAGCCAGTGCCAACCCTGTGGTATATTGCGGAGCAACCCCCGTATTTGTCGACAGTGAATCCCAGACGTGGAACATGGATCCTGCCCTCCTTGAAGAAGCCATCAAAGACCGCATCGCCAAGAAAGGCAAAGCTCCTAAAGCCATCATCGTGGTACACCTCTACGGCATGCCGGCCAAAATGAATGAAATCCTGGCGATAGCTGCCAAATACAACATTCCGGTGCTTGAAGATGCCGCTGAAGGACTCGGAAGCACATATAAGGGCCGTAAAGCCGGCACACTCGGCAATTACGGAGCACTGAGCTTCAACGGCAATAAAATCATTACCACATCAGGCGGCGGTGCGCTGATATGCCCGTCAGACGAAGCGGCTGCAAAGGTCAAGTTCTATGCCACCCAGTCACGTGAAAACAAGCCTTATTACTACCACAAGGAACTTGGATTCAATTACCGCATGAGCAATATATGCGCCGGCATCGGATGCGGTCAGATGGAGGTGCTTCCAGAGCGTGTCAACCGACGCCGAGAGATACATAACCTCTATACGACCTTGCTTAGCGATATCGAAGGCATCACCGTCCACGATAATCCATCGGCTGAATTTGACTCGAACTTCTGGCTTTCAACCCTGCAAATAGACCCTGCCACCGGGATTACGCCCGAGGAGTTGCGGCTGCATCTGCTCAGCAAAAATATCGAAGGCCGGCTCTTATGGCGACCGATGCATATGCAGCCATTCTATGCCGATGCCCCGAGCTATCAAAACGGTGTATCCGGGAAACTGTTTGACCGAGGTTTCTGTCTGCCGAGCGGCTCTATATTGACCGACTCACAGATTAAGCGAGTGGCGGCTGAGATACGCAACCTGTTCGCCTCAAAGTAGCCTCTTGAGTTTACCTGTCGAAGTATATTCCAATTTCTTGCGGATAATGCTCTTGGGTGCATGATATTTGGGCAACGCTGCCGCAAGTTTTTCTAATGTGACATCCGTCTCTACGTCCCGGTCGATGACCAGGACAAGACGGCTGCCCAACACATCATCAGGCATTGATGATATGAAATATCTTCCGGCAGGCAGCAGATGAGCCAATGCTTTCTCTATCTGCTCGGGATAAAGTTTTATCCCACCGCTGTTGATGACATTGTCATATCGCGAAAGCCATCGGAAAGAATGATTGTCTGAGAGTTCCACCACATCATTGGTAACGAGTCTGCGCCATGACATATTGGGGTTCTCTATTACTAAGCATCCACGGTCATCTGTGGAAAAGCTGTAACCGGGCAGTCCGATGAACAGATCCTCATCCCTGCCGCCGATATGCCGCAAAGCCACATGCGATGCGGTTTCAGTCATCCCGTATGTCGCATAGGCTTCAAACGGTGCTTTCTTCAAAATCTCCTCTTGCCGGAGCGAAAGCGGAGCACCTCCCACTATGACATTTTCTATCTTGTCAAGACAAGGCGATTTCATCAATCCCTCAATCTGCATCGGGACGATGGCCACCAGCGACAATCTGTCGCACTGAAATGCACTGTCGGCCAATGGCTTGGAGCTCGGAATCTCACATGTAAGCGTGCATCCGCTTACAATGCTGCGCACTACCATCATTTTCCCTGCTATGTAATCAAGCGATAGAGGCAGATGGATATGTGATGCCTTATCAAGTCCAAAAAATTTGACTGTCATCCTCGCTGACTCCGTCATATCCACTTTCAAGAGACGTATCTCCTTAGGGGTGCCGGTAGAGCCTGATGTGTGCGCCGAGATATACGGCACCGACGAATTCCATTCTTTCAGGAAATCAGACAGTTCCATATCAAATGCCTTGACTTGAAAATTCTATGCCTGAAAAATCCCAGCCTTGCGAGGCATCATAATACATGCGTTCACCTCGTAAGACCAGAGGCGAGGGAATATTGTTATGGTAAAGCATACCCGTACCGAGACCCTGCGGACGCTTTACATTGTGTTTGGCGGCGAGCTGGGCTATAGCATTGAGCCCTACATTTGACTCCAGTGCCGATGTCAGCCACCAGCCTGTATGATGCTCTTTTGCAGTTTCTATCCATCTGTCGGTCGCATCGAGGCCTCCGCACAGTGACGGTTTAAGTATGATATATGCCGGTTTGATGATGTTCAACATCGTATCCCGACGCACCTTGTCGCTCTCCCCTATCAATTCTTCATCCAGAGCTACGGGAATTGGGGAGCGGCGGCAGATGTCGGCCATCGCAAACCATTGGCCGGCACGTATAGGCTGCTCGATGGAATGGATGCAATATTTGCTGAGGCGGTCAAGTTTTGACAAAGCATCCTTGGGGTCAAACGCACCGTTGGCGTCCAAACGCAATTCAAGAGTCTTGTTGTCAAATTCACGGCGTATGATGTCAAGGAGCCTCAGTTCGCTCTTGAAATCTATACCTCCGATTTTAAGTTTAAGGCATTTGAAACCTTCGTCAAGTTTCCGCGCTATACGCTCTGACATCTCGGCCTCGCTGCCCATCCATATAAGACCGTTGGTACGTATGCCATGTTTTCCTTCCAGCCAGTCCGATGGGAATATCACCTGCTTGCCGCCATTATCCAGATCGTGCATGGCGGTCTCAAGACCAAATGAGAGAGAAGAACTCAATTTAGGCAATTTCTCGCCCTTATTTATCGCTATACATAGCTTCTGTAGTTTTCTCTCATACTCGGGTGAATCCTCGGCACTGAGACCTCGAAACAATGCGCATTCACCGATGCCGTTTTTCCCGGTCACACTGTCGGTGAGGCGTATGAAATATGTCTCTTTAGTCTCCATGCTCTGACGCGACGTTACCGCCTTGAACTTGAAATCAAGCACATAACGGCAGTAGTCGGCACGGATGTTCTCAGCAAGTCTCATTATCCCGGGAATTTGGGGAATTGGTCGAAATCAGGGTCACGCTTCTCAAGGAAAGCGTTTTTGCCCTCCTGAGCCTCAGCCATAAGATAGTACATGAGAGTGGCATCGCCGGCAAATTCCATCATGCCTCGCTGTCCGTCAAGCTCTGCATTCAATGCTCTCTTTATCATACGTATGGCCATAGGGCTGCGTTTGAGTATAGTCTCGCACCATTCTACAGTCTCGTCTTCAAGGTGCTCAAACGGCACGACCTTGTTGACCATGCCCATCTCCTCTGCCTCCTTGGCTGTGTACTGACGACACAGGAACCATATCTCGCGGGCCTTCTTCTGACCCACGCAACGAGCCAGATAGCTTGAACCGAAACCTGCATCAAAGCTGCCCACTTTGGGGCCTGTCTGGCCGAAACGAGCGTTTTCCGAAGCTATAGTCAGGTCACATACCACATGCAGCACGTGGCCGCCGCCGATAGCATAACCGTTGACCATGGCAATCACCGGCTTAGGGATGCTGCGTATGGCCTTGTGCAGGTCAAGCACATTGAGACGCGGTGTGCCGTTTTCATCAATATACCCACCTATGCCCTTAACTTTCTGGTCGCCTCCCGAGCAAAACGCCTTGTCACCTATACCGGTCAGAATGACGACACCGATTTCAGGACTTTCACGACAGTAGGCCATAGCATCCAGCATCTCACGGTTAGTCTGCGGACGGAAAGCATTGTAGACCTCCGGGCGGTTGATTGTAATCTTGGCAATTTTGCCATACTTCTGAAAGAGTATGTCAGTGTACTCTTTTATTGTGGTCCATTCTCTCATTGCTTCTATATTTGATTTATTGATTTGATTCTGTCAGATATGCAAAATATCCTTTCCACACAGCTGCATCATATTTGCCGTCAGACTTGATTACAAGTATGCAGGGCTTACCGTCATCCACTACAAAAGATTTCATGGCGGCGTCAAGGCCGGATTCATCGTCGGCTTCCAGATACTTCCAGCCGCAAGAACTGGCAAATGCGCCAAACGGTGTGTCTATGCCCATCTCCAGGCAGTCTTCAAGCTCCGGCAACGATTCAGTGGTCGGTATGCAACGGAATATATTTCCGCCACCGTTATCCATCACTATGACACGCATACGGCCTGTCACCTGTTTCGTGCCGAGAGCCGTCAGGTCATAGGCAAGGCTCATGTCTCCGGTGATAAGCAAAGTGTGGCCATGGCGGTAAGCAAGTTGAGAGCCTACGGCAGTAGAAGTGCTTCCGTCAATGCCGCTGACACCACGGTTACAATCCCACCTGTGGATATGGGGCGCATGTATCTGCTGTGCCAGTCTGACACTCATACCGTTGCTCAGCTGAATATTCCATCGGGCCGGAACTGCATCAAGCACTTTTGACATGGCCTTAAGCGATGACCATGAGATATTGTCAAGGTATTTTTGAGTACTGCATCTGACTGTTTCGCCCAGACGCATCCACATATCGGCATAATCACAGTACTCACGGAGGGGATACATAGCACTTGCGAGCTGAGGAAGAAACACATCAGGCTCCATATCTATCCTCAGAGTCAGAGACTGGAATGTATCAATCAGACTAACCTCCGTCCCCACATACCAGAGCTGCTGCGGTTTGCGGGACCTGATATATTGTTTCAATTTGCCAGAGACTATGCTGCCGCCCATGTATATGACAGTGTCAGGACGATAGCGTTCACCGTCAGCTTTATTCTCCACCATGGATACAGCTGCATCAATCTGGGTCAACACCCTATCGGCGTGCACATTGGCCAGATTTTCAGCCAATATTATGATATTAGGCAGCGCGGAAAGTTTTGTAACGGCTTTGGTTATCCTCTGTGAAGGAGGCATGTTGCCAATAACTATCATCACCTTATGCGGCGAAGCGATTCTTGAGCCTAATTCCCGGGCAAAACCGGTGTCAAGTTTGCCTGACGGTCTTATTGAGTCTATTTTTGTGGCATTGACCTGACAATCATCCGTCAGTCCGTTAAACGGCACGCCAAACTGCATATTGATATGCACCGGACCCCTGTTGCTGCCGTAGCAAGCAGAGAGGGCTTCGTTGATGACACGGTTACACCACCAGCATTTATTCTCGTCATCACTCCGGAAGTCGGGTATATCAACCGATTTGATGGCATACGGCTCCAAGCCATGCGGCTGAGCCAAAGTCTGTGAATCCTTCTGGCCTATCCATTCCGAAGGGCGGTCGGCGGTGATGACCAGCAGAGGTATCTGTCGGTGATAGGCTTCCGCCAATGCCGGCAGATAATTGAGCATGGCAGTCCCTGAAGTACACAGCAGTGCCACCGGCCGGGCTGCAATAGCTGCATACCCCATAGCCATGAACGCAGCACTGCGCTCATCCACCACCATCTCTATGTCAATATCCGCATCTCGGGTGAATGCTATAATCAAGGGCACATTGCGCGACCCCGGGGAGGCAAACACCTTCCGTATCCCGTATTGCACCATAAGAGATGCCAGCATCAGTGCAGATGTCTTATCTGTAGTCATCATCGTCATGCTTGCGTTTTTTGTCCTGCCACTACAGTCAATGCAGCATCAGACTTGAAGTATTTAGAGGCCATCTCACTCAATGATTCTGCCGATAGCGCATCCAGGGCATTGAGCTGCTGGGCAAAATAGTCAGCAGGTATCTTGGCTATATAGCTGCTCTCATAGAAATCAGTCACGCTGAAAGGCGACTCAAGTATAGCTGACAGCGATGTCATATAGAACCGCTTGAGACGCGCTATCTCATCAGCTGTATAATCACCTGATTCCATCCGATGCAACTCGTGGTGTATCTCCGATATCACGGTATCGGTATAGCGGTTGTCACACTGGCACGATATGTTGATAGCCCCGTAACCGTCAATACCGATTATTGACGCCGCTATGCCATACGTAAGGCCTTTAGCCTCCCTTATGTTGGCATTAAGACGGCTTCCAAAATATCCTCCGAGAGCACATACGGCTATCCTGAGCATTTCGTAATCATCATGCTCGCGTGATACTGCCGGTATCGTCATCCTTACCGCCGCCTGGGCTGCTCCGGGAAGTCCGACATGATGGACATCCTGTGACCATATGCCTTGCGGTAGCCTGACATCCAGTTGGTAAGGCTCATTTTCAGCCTTGATGCTGCCGAAAATATCGGCCACGGCATTGATGGTCTTGTCATTGATTTTTCCGGTAAGAAACAGACTGATATTCGATGCGTCACATCGCGAACCGTGGAAATCACGTATATCTCCAGCCGTCAGATTGCGTATGTCGTCAGGCCGCTCCAACCGTGCCATCGGATGTCCCTGACCCAAAAATATACGGTCAGACTCGCGCATTGCCACAGTCGCCACCTTACACAGCTCGGTCTCAAGCGCACGCGCTTTATTTTCACGAAATATGTTGAATACATCGTCTGAAAGTTCGGGATTCAACACCATGTCGGCAACGCCCGGCAATATCCGGCAAAACCTGTTGTTGAGCGAATATATATGCACCGATGTATGGTGGGTGTGGGCCGAAGTATCGAGCCACGCACCGTTGCGCTCAAACAGATCGGCAAGCGCACTGCCCGGATAATCCTTTGACCCCTCGCGAATCAAAGATGACGCCAAGGCCGCTATCGACTGAGTGCGGTTCTCAGCCGATCCGCCACGCATGAATATGCCCAACCGGCATACATCCGCGTCGCCTCTGTCAAGGACGTTGAGCGTTATACCGTTAGGCAGCTGTAACCGCTGCAACGGCGGCAATGCGAGTCCCGACAGTTCATGCACTTCGGGGGCCTGTTTGCGCCACGGTTCATCAATCATATTGTCATAAGCCATATCCTATCCTCCTCCTTGTCTGATTACATCAATCATGCTCATATGTAGCTCTAAGATAAGCGACAGCCCTATCCAGATCATCGGGGGTGTCTATACCTACGGTTTCATATGATGTGATTCCTGTCTTGATTTTATAACCTGCCTGTAACCAGCGAAGCTGCTCCAACGATTCAGCCAACTCAAGAGTCGACTGGGGCAAAGCCGTAATAGCTCGCAGAGTTTCCGCCCGGTAGGCATACATGCCCACATGCGTATAATATTGGTGGCTACGAGGCCAGTCTTCACAATCCTTGCCTCGGAGATAAGGGATGACCGACCGGCTGAAATACAGGGCATTCCTGTCATCATCAATCACCACTTTGGGCGAATTAGGATTAGACAGGCTGCTGTAGCTGCCGTCGGAAGGGAACTGACGTATAAGAGTAGCGATAGTCACAGCCTCGTCGGTATAGCAACTTTTCAATTCTTCAATCTGCTCCGGATGTATGAACGGCTCATCACCCTGGATATTGATGATGACATCAGCCTTATATCCGAATCGGTCATAGGCTTCCAGACAGCGGTCTGTGCCACTACGATGCTCGGTGGATGTCATTACCACATCATAGCCGTAATGCTTGACTTCATCATATATACGGGTGTCATCGGTGGCGACAACCACGGTATCAAGTGCTTTAAGAGCCTGACGCACCACACGGATAATCATAGGCACACCGTCAATATCGGCCAACGGTTTGCCCGGGAAACGTGTGGAAGCATATCGTGCTGGTATTATACCTATAAATTTCATGATATAAGGATGATTAGTTAGATTTCTTTTTGTTGTGTCGCATTTGTATGCCTTGACGTACCCATCCCGGCACTATACATGCTCCTATGATGAGGTAGATATAGTAACTGATTATACGCCAAAACAGGGCTATCACTACGGCAAGCCCGTAATCGTTGAGCAAGTCTCCATAGTATTCGGTAAAGAGCCATTCGCTCAATCCGCTGCCTCCGGGCGTAGGGCTGATAGTCAAGACTATCCATACGACAAACTGCCGGCCGAACACTACCAGCTGTGACGCATACGGAGCGAACGCCAGAAACAGCATGTTGACCACGAGGTATCTTGACGACCATGACAGCCCGGTGGCAGCAAAAGCCTTTATCCACCACCCCAAGGAACGATGTCTCAAATCCCTGCCCGTGGCCTCCATATTATCTGTCAATCTGACAGCCTTGGGCTGCCAGCGTCTAAGGAAGCGGATGCGGAATATAGAATTGATTACCTTCTTGATAACCGCAGGACGGGCGATAACGCCGAAGAACAGAAAGGATGTCCACAAGACTATACCGGCATAAACCAGCCAGAAAACTGTGCGCAACCCGGATGTGAAAGCATCACTGTTAAATCCAAACAGGATTTCAGGCGATATTATCCACATCAGTATCGGGCAGAATATGACGAAAAACGATTCGTCAAGTATCAGCGTGGTCATCATCAGCGTGGTGGCACGCCCGAAGGGTATGCCCTCACGGTGCAGGTAAATCATCCCGAAAGTCGAGCCGCCTACCGATGAGGGTGTGACAGCTGAGGTAAATTCACAGAGCATGTTGACCCTGATGGCCTGCTTCCATTTCAACTGACGGTCAGTTATGGCCCTGAAACGCCAGCTGAGTCCGAAGTCACGCCCTAACATACACAGCCATGCCAGGGCTATGCACCCTATGACATGGCCGTCAAAACGTATGCTTTTCCATACGTCCTCGCTAAATTCATCATGAAAAAGCCATGCCACGACACCCAACCCTATGAATACGGGTATAAGTATCTTATATGAAAGATTGCTTGACAGGAATTTTTTCCCGTCATTAAGGGTCTTGGCATCCGGCTCGTTCATGGCAGCCAGTTATTGTCAGCTGAACACTATGGTGCGGTTATCGTAGGTCAGGATTTTGCGCTGTATATGCTTCTCAACAGCACGCGACAGCACAATCTTCTCAAGATCGCGGCCTTTTTTGACCAGGTCCGGAATAGTGTCCTTATGGGAGATGCGTACTACCTCCTGCTCTATAATCGGTCCGGCATCAAGCTCGGTAGTGACATAGTGGCTCGTAGCTCCTATGAGCTTGACACCCCTTTCATAAGCCTGGTGATAAGGCTTCGCACCGACAAAAGCCGGCAGGAACGAGTGGTGTATATTGATAATCCTGTTAGGATAGCGGTTGATGAAATTTTCAGAAAGCACCTGCATATATCGCGCAAGCACTATGAAATCCACATTATACTTGTCAAGTATATCAAATTCCACCTGTTCCATCTCATCCTTGTTGTCACGAGTCACAGGCACGACCTCAAAAGGAATACCGAACTGCTGTCCGGCCATGGCCAGATCAGGATGATTGCTTATGATGACAGGAATCTCCACATCCCACTCTCCGGCCACATAGCGTGACAGCATGTCATACAGACAATGCGACATCTTGCTGACAAATATTGCCATACGCTGCACGTGGCTTGAGAAGCTGAGCTTGTATGTCAGGCTGTAGCGTTGCGCATAGAGGGTATTGAAATAATCGTCAATCTTCTCGCTGGGAATCAGGAAGCGGTCAAGCTCCCACTCCACTCTCATGTAGAATACACCGTTAACCCTATCGACATACTGGTCAAGGTATATGATATTACCCTGGTTTTCGGTGATAAATTGTGTTATAACAGCGATGATGCCTGGCTGGTCCGGACAATGCATGCGGAGTATAGCCGTCTTTTTGTGTTGTTGTTTCAACTCTGTACTCTTTTATGGTTACATATCATGTCATGATATCCGCACTTTCTGTTCAGGTCAGTAAACCCAAAAACGATCCTATTTTAACAGATACGGATATCGCTATACCTATTGATGCTGGGCCATACTATCTTTCATAGATTACAGGTGTATGGAACTTAAGCATATGCAAATTTACAATTTTTTCCTTAACAACCATTTTATAGATGTTACTTAATCACTGGTCACATTTACAACTTATATTCTCGCACCAAGCTTTTTAATGTATTTTAACTTTATTAAGCGAACTTTTATCCTTAACTTTATGTTGTTCAAATCAGAGAGTTTTTATTTACTTCATTTTTTCACATTTTACAGGATATTGATTATGGATAAATTTTCTTACGCACATGATGCCTTCTTTGGCAGCCTGGTAGGTGAAAGCGTTTCTGAACCTGCTCCTGCAAAGACTTCAGGCCATGATTTCGTAGCCGAATGGCTTGTAGCATCAATCACCGATGATGCCATCACATCTATTCATACGGAATCAAAGCCAAAACGTGTCATCAACGACATCTGGCACTCCTGACCCCACGAGGTCAACCTGATGCAAAAAAAAGAATCAGACAGGCACACATCCCATATGGGGCGTGTGCCTGTCTGATTTCCTATCAGTCGTTTATGGCATTTTTTACTATTGTACACCATTGGTCTATGCGTTCAGGCGACATCTGCGACTCGTTTGTTTCATCAAGCAGAAGTCCTACGGCCTTACCGTCACGCACAGCTGTAGAATGCTCAAATCCATAACCGTCAGCATTGAAAGCTCCGATAAACTCGGCTCCGGTATCCTTAAGCTCATCATAAAGAGTGCCCACTCCGTTACAGAAGGTATCGCTCATGGTCTCATCGCCGCAGCCAAACAGCGCAATCTGCTTACCGGTCAGATCTATTACTTTCAGACCGTTCACAAAATCGGCCCAATCATCCTGTATGTCGCCTGAGCCCCAGGTGGATGTGCCGAGTATCAGCACTTCATAGTCTGCTACATCGGTGGGAGCGCTTTCAGCCACATTATGCACGTCGCTTTTATCTACACCCAGAAGAGCGGCAATCTGCTTGGCTACTTCTTCTGTAGTGCCTGTTGTCGAACCATAAAATATGCCCGTCTTTTTCATAACTGAATTAAATTAATTGATTCAGTTATAAAACGCCATATCCACGGCCATAGTTCATCTGGACGACAATCAAATCACGACGACCTGTCTGCTCTTCACCCGGCCATCACATTGACACTGCGGAACTTATCACTATGCCGCTTCCATCGACCATTACATCTTTAATCTCGGCGGCAAGAAGACATGTATGGCCAAAAGAAAGTTCAAAATGAGTGCCGGGGTAATTTATAGTGACCGAACCCTCTATACAGGTCAATATAGTGAAACTGTCAAGCGGAAATTCCAGACTGCATGTACCATCGACATGATGCTTCCTTACAGTCGCCCAATCCTTCATCAGCAGAATCTGGTCATTTGAATGCCGCCAATAAGGGCTCGGGATAAAGCTGTCGTATTTATCAAGAGACATGACACGGCGAGCCTCCTCGGTATGCAGCTGGCGTTTCCTGCCGGACTTGTCCTTGCGGTCATAGTCATACACACGGTAGGTGATGCCGCTCGTCTGCTGTATCTCCATCAGGAAATTGCCGGCACCTATGGCATGGATATTTCCTCCAGGGAGATAGAACGTGTCACCCGAACGGGAACTATGCGTAGAGATAAAATCAAGGATGGTTTTGGACTCTATCGCACGCTCGTACTCCTCGGGAGTCAACGCTTTCTTGAATCCGGCATAGATTTTGGCACCTCCCTGGCTGCGTATGATATACCACAATTCATTTTTTCCTCCTATGAGTCCGGAATCCTTGGCTGTCGCATCGTCAGGGTGGACCTGCACTGACAGGTCACGCGCAGCATCGATAAACTTAACGAGTATGGGGAATCTCGTGCCGAATTTTGCATACACACGCTTGCCCATAAGCCTTGCTCCCAGACGTGCTATCAGTTCCGAGATGCTAAGGCCGTCATACTCTCCCCCCTCCACGATGGACTCATCGCTTTCAAGACCTGAGATTTCCCAGCATTCGCCTATAGTGCCGCCGCCGGAATATGTGTCAAGCGACTTGAAATATTTCATAAAAGATCCGCCCCATATGACTGGCTTCAATATGGGATGAAATACTATGGGCGGCAGATATGAATTGTTTACTGGCTTTTGGTCCATCAGATTTTATAGAGACATCGTTTACAGGAGAAATGTCAACACATTTTCCTTGAGATTTGTATTATTGATATGCACCTCGATTGCATCAAGCGACTGGTGCTCTGACAGATAGCGGGTCAGGTCAAAAGAGATGTAATAAACGCGGTCAAATGTGGCGTCGGCAGGTGCCTGATGCACTAAATATAACACACCTTCATCTTCGGCCGACGGCACAAGGGCAAGCACCCTCGGAGACTCGCTGAACGCAAGCTTACAACGGATGTTGAGATAGCTCCCGGCACGCCATGCCGACAACAGATACACCCCCGACTTGTCCCAATCGGGATACCGGGATATATCCTTATCGCTGACATCCATGGTCGTAACCGCCGCAAGCGACGTCGGCTCTACAAACCCCGACGCGGATTCATCACCTCCGACAGGGATATATGTCATAAGATACCGCTGCCCGGCTACGACATAGCCATCCATCTGCACTCCGGTGTAGAGCCGCGCCGGCGTGGCATCGTCGATACTTATGTAATCGAATACCGCACCATCGGTCATGCCGACATACGTCACAAGATTAGTGACCGCTGCCTCGCGATACTCCGGATTGTCGTCAGTATCGTTACACGAAGTCATAATCGCCGAAAGGGCAAGACAACCGACACCAATCAGCCTCAGCATATATATCCGTGCTCTATACATATATTCTTATGACATTGACAATACGGATTAACACTGAGATATGCCGGCATTTGTATCAATACGCTCAATCACTCCGTCACGCAGATGCACTATCTTGTCACAATCCGCGGCAAGCGATTCGTCATGGGTCACTATGGCAAATGATGCGCCCATATCACGCCGTATATCGAAAAACAGGCGGTGTAATTCAGCCCGATTATGCGAGTCAAGGCTTCCTGTAGGCTCATCGGCGAGGATTATAGACGGATTATTCATCAAAGCCCTCGCAACAGCGCCACGCTGGCTCTCTCCTCCTGACAGCTGGGCCGGACGGTGTGACAGACGGTTTGATATGCCGAGGTAATCACACAGATACTTCGCCCTCTCAGTGGCTTCTCTGACCGGGATGCCACCGATAAGCGCAGGCATGATGACATTTTCAAGCAAAGAAAACTCCGGCAACAGCTGGTGAAACTGGAAAACGAATCCGATATGCGAGTTACGGAACGATGAAAGCCTTCTCTCCGACATGCCAAACAGCGGTTCGCCGTTGTAACGCACCTCGCCGCTGTCAGGCCGGTCAAGCGCACCTATGATTTGGAGCAATGTGGTCTTGCCGGCACCACTCGGCCCGACAATGGCAGTAATCTCCGAATCTGACAATGAGATACTCACATTATCAAGCACACGAAGTGTCCCATAGGATTTGGATATGTCGGTCGCTTCAATCATAATTGATGCAAATTTAGCTTTTTATTGGTAATTCCTGTATTTCTTAAAGTTGAAAAATCCACCCATAGATGGATTTTATCAAGGATAATGACTAAATTTGCATATATCAACCTTTAAAATTTTACAAACATGGCAGAAAACAAACAACAGGAAATCAAAATAGAGCTCACACCCGAGGTAGCAAACGGCCACTATGCCAATCTGGCCGTCATATCCCACTCTGGCAATGAATTTTTCCTTGATTTCATATCCGTAGCTCCCAACATGCCCCAGGCAAAAGTACAGAGCCGCATCATAATGACTCCAGAAAACGCCAAGAACCTCATGTTTGCCCTGACTGACAACATCAAGAAGTATGAGACGAATTTCGGCGTAATCCAGCAGAAGAAGCCCCTCAACAACAATCAGAACAACGGTAACAACGGCGAAATCCCCAACCCGTTCATGATGGGCGGAAAAGCATAATCTGTCTAATGGAGCTTTACAATACACTGACGCGCACCAAGCAGTTTTTCAAGCCTCTGCACGAAGGACGTGTAGGCATGTATGTGTGCGGCCCCACAGTCTATGGCGACGGGCATCTCGGACATGCACGTCCGGCTATCACATTTGACGTATTGTTTCGCTACCTCCTCCATCAGGGCTATAAAGTGCGCTATGTGCGCAACATCACCGATGTAGGCCATCTTGAGCATGACGCCGACGACGGAGAAGACAAGATAGCCAAGAAAGCCCGGCTTGACCAGCTCGAGCCTATGGAAGTGGTGCAACACTATCTCATCCGCTATCACAAGGCGATGGAGAAACTCAATGTGCTCCCCCCGTCAATCGAGCCCCACGCTTCCGGACATATCATAGAGCAGATCGAGTATATCAAAAAAATACTTGAAAGCGGCTATGCCTACGAAAGTAACGGCTCCGTGTATTTCGATGTGCCGAAATACAACAGCGAACACCCTTACGGCAAGCTGTCGGGACGCAACATTGACGAGCTGCTGGCTACCACACGCACCCTTGACGGACAGGAAGAGAAACGCAATCCGGCAGACTTCGCATTGTGGAAAAAGGCATCACCCATGCACATCATGCATTGGCCGTCACCATGGAGCGAAGGGTTCCCGGGATGGCATCTCGAATGCTCGACCATGAGCGAGAAATATCTCGGTCAGCAGTTTGACATACATGGCGGCGGCATGGACCTCATGTTCCCCCACCATGAATGCGAGATAGCCCAGTCGGTAGCCCATAACGGCAAGGACAGTGTGAAATACTGGCTGCACAACAATATGATTACCATCAACGGAAAGAAGATGGGCAAATCGCTCGGCAACTTCATCACGCTTGACGAGTTTTTCACCGGCAGCCATCCGCTTCTCACACAGGCCTACTCTCCCATGACCATACGTTTCTTCATCTTGCAGGCCCATTACCGCGGCACCGTGGATTTCAGCAACGAAGCTCTGCAAGGCGCTGAGAAAGCACTGCAACGTATGACGGAGGGTTACAAGAGACTGATGTCGCTGAAACCGTCCGACACGTCGACCGTAGATATATCCGGCATCAAAGCGGCATGTTACGAAGCCATGGACGATGACCTCAATACTCCCATGGTTATCGCACATCTTTTCGATCTTTGCAAGATTATCAATCAGGTCAACGACGGCAATGCCAAAGCCACCCAGGCCGACATCGACGAGATGAAGGATATAATGAATACGTTCCTCATTGATATTCTCGGCATCAAACCTGACGGAGGCGTAACCTCGGAAGCAGCTGAAGGCGACAACAAAATGAAACCTTTTGAAGAGGCTGTAGAACTACTGCTCAAAATGAGAGCAAAAGCCAAGGCATCCAAAGATTGGGCCACCGCTGATGCCCTGCGAGACAAAATGAGCGAAATAGGCTTCAATGTCAAGGATACGAAAGATGGATTTGAGTGGTCATTGAAGTGACACCACAATCCATACCAATAAAAGTATCGGGGGCTTCCTGACAGGAAGCCCCCGATACTTTTATGTTCTTACAATATTATGCGGTACCTATGCCTGAATAGATAAATCCGTTTTCACGGACCTCGGCAGCATCGTATATGTTTCGGCCATCAATGATGACATGCCGTTTCATCAGTTTGTGCAAGGCATTCCATGACGGCATGCGGAATATTTTCCACTCAGTCAGGAGGAGCACAGCATCAGCATCAAGAGCCGCATCATACATATCCGAAGCATATGATATGCCTGATTTATCGCCTATGCGACGCTTGCACTCATCCATAGCCACCGGGTCATATACCGAAATCTGACATCCGCTGCCCAAGAGCTTATCTATCACCACCAAAGATGTGGCCTCACGCATATCATCGGTCTCAGGTTTGAAAGCCAGACCCCAGATTGCGATTTTTTTGCCTTTCAAATCGCCGCCTAACTGCTTTACGAGTTTCTCATATACACGGAGCTTCTGCATCTCGTTGACCTCCTCAACAGCTGTCAATACCTTCATATCGTAGCCCAGATTCTGAGCAGTACGCACAAGAGCTTTTACATCCTTGGGGAAACAACTGCCACCGTAGCCACATCCGGGATAGAGGAACTTGGAGCCGATACGGGAGTCAGACCCGATGCCTTTGCGTACCATATTGACATCCGCCCCTACAAGCTCACATAGATTCGCAATATCGTTCATAAACGATATGCGCGTAGCAAGCATAGAGTTTGCGGCATATTTGATCATCTCGGCCGACGGAATATCGGTGAATATGACGCGGAAATTATTAAGAAGGAAAGGCCTGTAAAGACGCTCCATCATACGGCGGGCATCGTCACTCTCCACTCCTACCACCACTCGGTCAGGGCTCATAAAATCTTTTATGGCATTGCCCTCTTTGAGAAATTCAGGATTGGATGCCACATCAAACGGTATATCCACACCTCGTTTCTGTAGCTCGGCCTGTATAACCGCTTTGACCTTCTTGGCAGTTCCTACGGGGACAGTCGATTTTGTAACAAGGACCGTGTACTTATTAATCAGCTGACCAAATTCACGAGCTACCTCAAGTACATACTGCAAATCCGCAGAACCGTCCTCATCAGGAGGAGTGCCGACAGCACTGAACACCATCGACACATCGTCAATACATGAAGCAAGGTCAGTGGTGAAGTGCAATCTGCCATCCTTGACATTGCGAAGCACCATCTCCTTCAGGCCAGGCTCATAGATAGGGATGTTGCCCTGAAGAAGTTCCTGTATCTTTGCCTCGTCTATGTCAACGCATGTGACATCTGCACCCATTTCAGCAAAACAAGTGCCTGATACCAATCCGACATAGCCGGTGCCAACTATTGCAATATTCATCTACCTGTATGGGTTGTATGATATTTACTCACAGATAGCGCGAATCAAAAGATGCCGAAACGTTTCTTTTTCGTATCATGGTCATAACCATAGCCATAACCATATCCGGCTTTGCTCTCAACACCGTTGACCACAAGCACCATCTTAGGCAAGCGATCGGCAGCATAGATACTATTGGCATACTTAAGGTCTCTTGCAAGCGTATAGTCGACACGAGAGACATAGAGTGTGGCATCGGCAAGTTTCGCAAACGAGAACGAATCACTCACAGCACCTACAGGAGCCGAGTCGATTATTATATAATCATAGTGCTCACGAGCCCACTCAATCAGGGATGCAATCTTAGGTGACATAAGCAATTCGGCAGGGTTCGGAGGAATCGGGCCGGCTGTTATTATGTCAAGAAACTCATTATCGGGCATATGACTAATCAGCATGTTGACTGTGATGTCATCGCTGGCTATGTACTGCGTCAGTCCCCATTTAGGCTGTATGCCGAAATATTCAGCCAGACGGGGCTTGCGGATGTCGGCTCCTATGATAAGAGTCTTCTTCTTAAGGAGAGCAAACGAGCATGCGATATTTGTGGAGATGAAGCTCTTGCCTTCGCCTGATTTTGATGATGTCACAAGTATCACCTTCTGACTTGCATCAGTCAGCACGAAATTGAGATTGGTACGCATCAGCCTGAACAGCTCAGCCGAAGAACTTGAAGCGTTACGTCCTATCACGATATGATTACCGGACTTGCTCTCGCATATTTCGCCGATAACAGGCATGGCGGAGAGCTTTTCGGCCTCATCACGTGTATGGAATTTCTGCTTCATCATCATCATCAGGTATATCAGGCCTAACGGTATCAGTATGCCGACAAATACCCCGGCCATCAGAGCTTTCTTCAGTCCGATACCTATCGGCTCGGAATATACAAACGCATTGTCCACTATCTCAGCACGTGACATTGCATTTGATATGTTAAGCTCTGTCTCTTCACGCAGCTGTAACAGGTACATGTAGAGACCCTCCTGTACTGTCTGCTGACGCTTGATATTTACATAGGTCCTCTCGTCAGCCGGGAGCTGGCTGAGACGACCTGCAGTCATGCTATTTTCGTTACGAAGATTGGAAACAATGATTTTCTGGCTATTGTAACTCTTGTTGAGAGAGAGGGAGATATTATCACGCAGTGCATCAAGCTGTTCCTCGATATTACGGAGCGCGATATTGTTTCCCTTGGCATTGTTAGTCAGAGTCACCCTCTTCAATACCAGAGCATTATATTCCTGTATGCCCTTGTTGTCAATTGAGCTGTTGGCATCATTGGAACTGTTTATCACAGGGATGAGATTATATTTATTTTCCGGATCTGCGATAAAAGTCCTGGCAAGATTTATAATTTCCAGCTGGGTTTCAGCCTCAAGAAGTTTTTTCTGGACCTCGCCCATCTTATTGAGGGTGAACGATGCATCGGCAGCAATATCGGTAAGCTGATTTTTCTGCTTGAACTTCTCTATGTTGCTTTCGCTGGAAGCAAGTTCGTCATTAAGCATGCGGAGTCGCTCATTGACAAATTCAAGTGTGCGTTGCTGCTGCACCCTCTTACGTGCAATCTCCTGGGACTGATATACATTGATCAGATTATCCAGCAGTTTACATCCGAATTCCGGATCGGTAGATTTATATGACAGACGTATATCGTTAGACTTGCGAGAAGGGATAGAGATGCTCACATCCGCTTTAAGATTTTCGGTTGTAGCGGTGTAAGGTGATAAAACTATGACTTCTTTCAGCGATTTTTTAGGATTGTAGTCGGCGGTCTTATCAATAATGAAGAGGCCGTAGGGAGTTTTGACGGTTGTCGGCAAAGAATTTGCTTTAACTTCCGCCATAACCTTATTATAGGTCAATTCCTTGGCTACAATCTCTATGTCCGATGCACCCTTACCCATTTTAACCTTAAACAGCAGGGAGGTAGACAGGGTATCAGCCAAGGCTGGATCCACACCTAATTTAAGCGGAGATGACAGCGGCTTCTCCACTGTCTTGAGCAGATTTTTCTTGACATAATAGCTGATATTGAGCTGCATATCCTTGACCACCTGATTCATGACCGAATAAGATGATATGAAAGCAAGCTCATCATCCACCTCCTGTGACTGTAGATTCCCCAGGCCGAGGTCAAAAGAGGAGGCAATGCTACCGAGAGAGCTCTTCTCCGGGCGAACCATTATGTTTGCTTCGACAACAAATAACGGCGATTTACGGTAAGCATAAAGCAAACCTACTGCCGAGCAGAATAAAATTGAAATTACAAACCACCACCAATGGAGACGGCACTGGCTCAATATAGCTTCGTAGTCAAAAACGTTAGATGACTTTCGGACACTTTCCATGAATATGGATATTTTTATTTATAAAGTGTGTTTAGGTTTAGCGTGTCAGAGCGATTACGAGAGATGCAACTACCGAAACGGCACTTACAACAGTAGAAATCACAGAAATCTTATATGAACTGTACTGATTATACCGCGCATTCTCCTTGCGTATATTATTGGGCTCTACATATACCACATCATTCTGCTGCAGGTAGAAGTAGGGCGATGAGAGAGTGGATACATCGTTGAGATTTATGGTGTGATATGTGCGCTTGCCGTTTTCTTCACGAATCAGAAGCACATTGCTACGCTCGCCATAGGGTGTAAGGTCACCGGCATCGGCGATGGCATCAAGTATGGAGAATCGTTCACGGGAAATCTTCTGGCTTCCGGGGCGGGCAACCTCACCGAGCACATTTATTCGGAAGTTGACCAGCTCGACCTTTACAAGGGCGTCGGCTACATCCTTCTCCACCTCTTTTTGTATGATTGCAGCTACCTGCGGTGTCTCAAGGCCGGCCACATGCAGTGTGCCGATAACAGGCATCGTTATATCACCCTTCTCATTAACTATATAAGTAGCAATCTTAGGCTGGGTTGACATCTCGAGTGAACCAAGCATACCCGGGTTGCTCAACGGCAGGTTATACGGAGCTGTAGCGTCCGGAATCAGGGAGGTAATGGTTATAAACAACTCATCGCCAGGCTCGATTTTCACCATATAGTTCTCCGTAGGGATAACCGGGGCCGAGATAGTGTCTCTGTTTGTGAAATAAGTAAGAGTGGTCCTCTTTTTGCTGCTGCAGCCGGTAAGGACAACAAGCATGACGAGCAGACTCAGAGTAGAGAATAAATGTTTTTTTAAATTCATACCGTGCGTGTAAAGCATCTATCACAGAGTGACGAATGGCCTGTATGTTAATATTGGTTATTCTATATTGTGTGCAAAATTAGCTAAATAATAGGTCGCACACAAGTTTGTAACGTGATATTATATGGCATTATTGCATCGCACAACCAAAAAACATCGCCAACTAAATATAACGCATGGATATGTTGATGCAAATAGATGAAAATAGCTCCCGGTTTCGTGGATTTTCACTAAATTTGCAGTTCTGTTAGGCAGATATACATAAGTCTATACTCGTAAAGGCTCATACATCAAACTTATCGATGTTTTCAATTAATTTCCCCATAATAGTATATATACTGGCAGCAGCCTCCGCATTAAGCGCCCTGTTGTTTGCCCTGCTGACATTCGGCAAGCTGAAAAGGGTCATGCGCCGTTCGCTCACCGACGGCAAACTTTCCATGCCCAAAGACGATGAATTTCCATCAGTTTCCATCATCGTGCATGACGATGCAAGAGCATGGAATCTCATAGAACTGCTGCCGCGTCTGCTTGAACAGGATTATCCTGCCGAGACTGAAGTGATTGTGGTCAACGACGGCTCAAAGAGTGCTGCCGAAGATGTCATAGCACGGCTGGAAGGACGGTTCTCAAACCTCTACATGACTTTTCTCCCCGAGCAGTCACGCAATCTGAGCCGGCGCAAGTTGGCCGTCATGCTCGGCGTGAAGGCGGCACGGTATGACATGGTCATACTTATCGGAGGCAACTGCATGGTCGACTCCCCCATGTGGCTTAGAGCCATGATGAGGCACGCCACTCGCGGCAAGCAGCTGATTATCGGATGGGCATATCCCGCGTTGACTCCCAACGCTCAAAATCCGCGCATATCAGGCAGCCGGTGCAGATCATTTGACATAATCCGCACTGCGGTGCAATACCTTGCCTGGGCAGCAGCACGGCATCCTTGGCGAGCCAACGGCAACAACCTCGCCTTTTCACGTGAATTATTCTACAATAACCGCGGATATGCTTCTACGCTCAACCTGATGCGCGGCGACGACGACATATGGATAAAGGAGGTAGCCACCAAAGACAATTGCGCCGTTGAACTGTCGCCGGAATCAATGATTGCAGTGATGGATGATGACCAGGTTACCACCCACCGCCTCGACAAACTGAGCCATGAATTTACATCTCGCCGTCCGGGACGTGCCGCACGGTGGACCTCCGCTCTGGCTTCATGGGCGTGGTGGGGATGGATAGGCTGCGGCATCGCATGTATATTGCTCGGTCTGCCATCGCTCATACCTCTCATATTTATGGCCGTGGTCACTCTGGTGCTGTGCGTTCCTTATATGGTAAGGTGGCGCAGAGTTTCGTCACGGCTGCATGGAAGAAAACTGTTCTTACTCGTGCCATGGTTCACGACATGGCATCCCCTGTACAGTCTGCTCTACAAGATGCGCAGCATTTCGCGTCGCCGTCAGAATTATACGGCCGGACGTCTGTAAACGCTCCCCGTAGCACCCATACTCTTACAATATCAATCAGCCCGGGATTATCTCGGGCTGATTACACGTTCGCCCATAAACACCGCAAACTGTTTGCGCAGCCCTATAATCTCTGCGGTCTGCTGGAGCAGCGATGACAATTGAGCATCATATCCGTCAGCATTGACATCCAGAGCGGCTATCTGAGCCTTCAGTTCATCAAGACGGCATCCGAGTATCGCATCTTTCCACTCGGCAATAGCCCGGGGGATAATATCGCCGAGACGGTCCTCATCCTTTTCAACGGTAGCATATTTTGTATGTACCTTACTCAATACATATTTATCCGGTACAAGCTCATTGGCTATGCGGCGCACTACATCATCGGCCGATGACAGTAAACGTTTCTGGAGATACAGCTTCTTAAACTCCTTTACATATTCCTCACGGTCATGCTCCGCTTTCTCCTGCATCACCAGTTCATTGGCCTGGATCGTGGCCATATCGGAGGCATTACGCGAAATCTCTTCATGGCCGGCTCGTAAGGCTTCCTGATATATGGCCTCAGCCTCATTCATTGCCGCCGTCAGCTCCCGGTCAAATCCCTCATGAGCCAATGCGACACAAGCCTCATAGGCATGTCTGAGTTCGGCATCGGAAAAATCGATATCATCTATAGCCAACTCGTTGGATATGACATCAATGACCGGGATTGCAAACTCGTTGCCATCGGCATCGACCGCATTAAAATCCATCATGCCGTATTTCATCAGGTATCTCATCACCTGACGCTCAAACAGTCGCAATTTCCGCAACTGGAGTCCGCTTACGCTGCTTTTTTTGTCTAATGACTGCTGCGCTATACCTACGACATCCGATGAAATATCAGCCGGTTGGACCGCTTCAGCGTTGTCAGGTTGCTGCTCGGCTGCGAGAGAAGCCTGAAGCTCTGCCCTGTTTTTGGCTTTCACACGCTCTTTGGCCTCATTCTCCAACCGTTGTGCTATAAATTTGGCGACCTGAAGGTTAAGCACATTCTCGCTGACTCCGAGGATACGTCCACACTCACGGATGTAGGCATCACGCGCGACATTGTCAGGTATAACCGAAATAGATGTGACTACATCATTGATGACACGCGCACGTGCCATAGGGTCGTTCCCGGTGCCTTCAAGCAAGATCTTGGTCTTGAAAGTGATAAAGTCGGTCTCATGTTCGGCTATATAGCTCTCGACCTCCGCAGCAGAGTGATTCTGAGCGAAGCTGTCAGGATCATCTCCCTCGGGAAGCAGGAGCACCTTGATGTCAAGCCCCTCGGCGAGCAGCATGTCTATGCCTCTCAAGGATGCCTTTATACCGGCCGGGTCTGAGTCGTACACCACCGTGACATTGTCGGTAAACCGATGTATCAGACGTATCTGCCCATCGGTCAGGGAGGTGCCGGATGACGCCACTACATTTTCTATGCCGCTCTGGTGCATGGAGATTACATCCATGTATCCCTCGACAAGTATGCACTTGTTGTTTTTAGCTATGGCTTGCTTGGCCTGATAGAGACCGTAGAGCTGGAGATTCTTCTTATATATAAGGCTCTCGGGAGAGTTGACGTACTTGGCTACAGTCTTGTCCGAACGCAATGTGCGTCCACCGAAAGCCACGATTTTGCCTGACACGGTCTGTACGGGGTAGATGACACGCCCTTTGAAACGGTCATATACATCGCCTCGCTCGTTGCGTATGCACAAACCTGTGTCTATAAGATACTTCTCGTTGAATCCACGCTTCAAAGCCGTCATACATAAATCATTGCGGTTTTCAAGGGCATAACCGAGGTAGAAACGCTTTATCATGCGTTCGCTGATACCTCTCTGCTTGAAATATGACAGACCTATGGCGCGGCCGTCGTCAGTGTCAAGAAGATTGTGGGAGAAGTGCTTGGCCGCAAATTCATTGATGGCAAACATGGCCCCACGGTCATTCTCGGCCTGTTGCTCCTCCTCGGTCATCTCCGTTTCAGGAATCTCGATGTTGTATTTGTTGGCCAGATAACGTAGAGCCTCGCCGAAACTCAGCTGTTCCAGCTCCATTATGAAGTTTACAGGGCTGCCACCCTTGCCGCAACTGAAACATTTGCATATGCCCTTGGCAGGGGATACTGAAAATGACGGTGTACGCTCGTTGTGAAACGGGCACAAGCCTATGTAGCCCGAGCCTCTGCGCTTGAGTGTGACAAAGTCGCTCACCACATCCACTATCTGGGCGGTGTCAAGGATTCGCTGTACGGTTTCGTGATCGATTTTCTTCATCGTTAAGCAAAGTTAGCAAAATTGGATGAATTTACGTACCTTTGTATCAGTTTCAACACATACTTTCATCAACAATACCGATCATGAAAACATCTCTGTTCATCACATTGTCATTGCTCTCCATATCGTCAGTGGCATTTGCTGCCGATGATGACAAGGTAGTCAACCCTGACAGCACCGGGTTTAAATTCACCGACATAATCAACATCAAGACGACTCCCGTAAAAGACCAGAACAAAAGCGGCACATGCTGGAGTTTCTCGGGCCTCTCTTTCCTTGAGGACGAAATCCTCAATAAGACAGGCAAGGAGGTGGACCTCAGCGAGATGTTCGTGGTCAGAAACTGTTATGATGCCAAGGCCAACCGTCTGATCAGGCTGCAAGGCTCTGTACCGGCCGCAGCAGGTGGAAGTTTTGCCGATGTGATATACACCTGGAATGAATACGGCATGATGCCGGAGGAAGCATACACAGGTCTGCAATACGGAGAGGACAAGCATGTGCACGGCGAACTCGACGAAGGCCTCAACGGATATATAAAAGCTGTGGCACAGCTGCCCAACAAACGCCTCTCTACATCGTGGCGCAAGGCTGTCAACGGAATACTTGACGCCTATCTGGGCGAGGTACCTCAGACCTTCACAGTCGACGGCAAGTCTTATACCCCACGCAGCTATGCGGACCAGTTCGGACTGGATATGTCAGACTATGTACCCGTGACATCATGGTCTCATCATCCGTTCTACAAAACATTCATCCTTGAAGTTCCTGACAACTGGCTTTATGAGCAATATTACAATGTTCCGCTTGACGAAATGAAAGCTATCGTTGACAACTCACTGGCCAAGGGACACACCGTCGCATGGGCTGCCGATGTCAGCGAAGGCGGATTCAAATGGCGCAAAGGCTATGCCGTGCTTCCCAAGGGCAAGGAGGAAAAAGATATGGAAGGCACCGAACTGTCACGCTGGGTACAGCTCAGCGACAAGGACCGTCAAGACGAGAAATATGACATCAACGGTCCTGTAGAAGAAGAAAACGTTACCCAGGAGTCACGTCAGGAAGGATTTGACCGTCAGGAGACCACCGACGACCACGGCATGGTGATCGTAGGCACCGCCACCGACCAGGAAGGCAACAAATATTACAAGGTCAAAAACTCATGGGACACCAATCAGCTATATAACGGCTACTTCTATGTGTCAGAGCCTTATTTCCTCGCCAAGACCATCAGCATTATGGTCAACAAAAACACCATCCCCTCCGACACACGCAAGAAGCTCGGTCTCTGACTACACCAAAATGTCACTAATTCAAGCAGTCGTTAATGCTTGAATGACATTGTTATGCAGTAGGGACATGCCATGGCATGTCGCCTAAAGCCATGCTAAGACGGGTTTGCGTCAGCAGACATGCCATGGCATGTCCCAATGCTGTTTAATTAAGCAAGCGTAAATGCTCGAATGGCGTTCATATGTAGTAGGGACATGCCATGGCATGTCGCCTAAAGTCATGCTAATGAGAGTGTTGCGTCAGCAGACATGCCATGGCATGTCCCTACTACGATGTATGCATTCCTTAAGTGAACAGCATTGTGGCATGTCCCTACTACGTTGGGAGCATTCCTTAAGTTAGCGAATTGGACTACACCACCATCATTATCATTAACGTTATAAAAACGAGGGGATACGGCTGGCCGCATCCCCTCGTTCATTATTATTGCATGGCCTGTCATTTCAGGCTATCAGGAGCGATTTTGATTGCGACCATCCTTGCGAGCAGTTTCTGATTTTAACCACTATTATTCCGGCAAGGTCAATGGCCGTGGTGCGGATTGCTTTCAGAATCTCCGCCATTGATGTTATGCCGCTGATATTGATATTGAACAATTCTTTGCCTCCCTGCACCACCGAGGCGTGCATGACGTCATCTCGGGAGATGGATTGATTTCGGGAGGTAGCGGCGGGATTATTATAACGTGAGATTATCATAATTTAGAGAGATTTGATTTGTGTAATGCAAATTTAAATCCACGCATGGGCATCATAGTTGCACATGTCCGCAAATTTATGTTATAAGCCGAAACGGGGTACACATTTTCATATGTAGGAAAATTGTCATACATTTGTAATCATAAACCCATCAATGAGCATACTCCACAAAATCAGACATATCGGCTTGCTGCCTCGCGTGATAATAGCTATGGCCGTAGGCATCGGCATCGGTCTTATAAGCCCTGCGTGGCTTGCCAGACTGATGGCTACGTTCAACAGCATTTTCTCAGCCTATCTCGGTTTCCTCATACCGCTGATTATCATAGGCTTTGTCACCCCGGCGATAATTGACATCGGCAACCGCGCAGGGCGCATGCTTCTCGCAACAGCCCTGCTGGCATACATAGCCACGATTTTGTCAGGCTTGTTCAGCTATACCTGCGGCTCTGCCATATTTCCGTCACTGATTACCGAGACGCTGCCTCTGAGCACAGTGGAAAACGGATCGATAACGCCATGGTTCTCTTTGGAAATCAGCCCTCTATGCTCTGTAACCACAGCCCTGGTGCTTGCATTTTTAATCGGCATATGTGGTGCATCCCTTAAATCGGAGATTATAGCCAAAGGATTCAAAGAGTTCAGGGACATAATGGAAATGGGCATAAGGAAATCCGTCATACCCATTCTCCCGATATACATATTCGGCATATTCATGAACATGACTGTCGAAGGTCAGGTCGCCGTAATGCTCCGCACCTTCTTCAGCATAATCCTGATTATCTTTGCTATACACGTTGCGGTACTCGTACTGCAATATCTCATAGCATCCATATTTGCACGGAGAAATCCTTTCAAAATGCTATGGACCATGATGCCGGCGTATTTCACCGCACTCGGCACCCAGTCATCGGCGGCAACCATCCCCGTCACTCTGCGCCAGACAATCAAAATGGGCGTGAGCGAGGATATAGCCGGATTTGTCATCCCCCTCTGCGCCACGATACATCTCTCAGGCAGCACATTGAAAATAGTGGCGTGTGCCCTGGCATTGATGATAATGCAAGGGATGCCTCACGATTTCAGCCTGTTTCTCGGATTTATATGTATGCTTGGAGTGACCATGGTAGCAGCCCCGGGCATCCCCGGAGGAGCCATCATGGCGGCATTGGGCGTACTCTCCGGCATACTGGGTTTCACAGAGCAGCAGTGTGCACTGATGATTGCGCTGTATATAGCCATGGACAGTTTCGGCACAGCATGTAACGTCACAGGCGACGGTGCGCTCGCTGCGATTATTGACAGATTTTTCGGAAAGAAAGATGGAAGTAAAGATAGAAAACTCGTGGCATGACCTCCTCAAAGAGGAGTGGGACAAGCCATATTTCGGACAATTGGCTTCCTGGGTGAGAGACCAATATGCCTCACATACGGTATTCCCTCCGGCCGGCAAGATATTTGCAGCGTTTGACAGCTGCCCGGTGGACGATGTCAAGGTAGTCATACTCGGACAGGATCCTTACCACGATTATAACCAGGCCAACGGTCTGTGTTTCTCCGTGTGTGACGGTGTACCGTTTCCGCCGTCGCTGATGAATATATTCAAGGAAGTCCACGATGACACAGGTGCCCCGATACCACAGAGCGGTGACCTGCAGCGATGGGCCAGCCAAGGGGTATTGCTGCTCAATGCCACTCTGACGGTCGAAGCCCACAAGGCCGGCTCACATCAGGGCAAAGGCTGGGAGGAGCTGACCGACAAAGCCATACGTCTATTGGCCGAGAAACGTCAGGGTATCGTATTCATGCTCTGGGGGTCATGGGCACAGCGCAAAGGCGATTTCATCGACCGGAACCGTCATCTGGTGCTTACTTCGCCCCACCCCTCTCCGCTGAGCGCCTACAGGGGTTTCTTCGGCAACCATCATTTCTCAAGGGCGAATGCCTACCTCGCATCTCAGGGCAAAACACCCATCAACTGGTAAGTAAATGTAACCGAACTGCGGATTTCCGCGTCATAAAATGAAATATACAGTATGAAATACACCACCGAACAAAGACAGCAACGAGCCGAGGCTCTCCACAATCAAGGATACAACTGCGCACAGTGCGTAATGATGGTATTTGACGATGTGACCGGTCTGGATGAAAACATCGCAACACGCATGCTGGCCGGTTTCGGCGCCGGCATGGGCAAGACCAAGGAGGTCTGCGGCACGCTCACGGCAGCCGCGGCTCTGCGTGGAATGTTACATTACGAAAGCCCTGCCGACAAAATCAATGTCTACAAGATGACGGCAGCCTTTAATGACAAGTTTGAGAAAGCCAACGGCTCCACACGCTGCGGCGAACTCAAGCGCAATGCAAAGCCCTGCATGCAGCTCATCAAAGATGTGGTAGCCATGATGGCTGCCGAGTTGGAAGCCTGACACCTGCCTCACATCTTGCTATCAATCCGCAACATAAGATTATCATCGGTCATAGCTGTAGCCATGGCTTCAATGGTTGCATCCGTATCTGTCAAGGCTACGGATACGACCCAGCGGATATTCGCACCGTCATTCTCCTCACTGCAAGTAGAGGTCGAGGGGGCGCCTATGGCACCTCCGATAATCTATCTCAACACCAACGACCGAATCACCATCAAATTTGACGAGCGAGCCGATGACATGCGTTATATGCGCTATGAGGTAATCTCGTGTGACAGCGACTGGAAGCCGTCACAGCTGGTGGAGTCGGAATACATCGACGGCTTCAACGACGGCCACGTTACCGACTACGAGCTGTCATCGCTCACTTCCACCAACTATGTCCACTACACCATCCGAATACCCAACGACGAACTGCGCATCACTCGTCCCGGTAACTATCTGCTCAGGATATTTGACGAAGATGACCGGGATACCACACTGCTGCAGGCACGTTTTTACGTAGTCAGTCCGGCGGTAGGCATCAACGCGGCTGTGACATCCAGAACCGACATTGACACCAACAATGCCCATCAGCAACTGATTGTCAATGTCAACACCGACAAAGTCAAGGATGTAGAGAACTACTTCAACGAGTTCAAACTCGTAGCAATACAAAACGGACGCACTGACAACCAGGTAATGCTGTCACGCCCTTCGCGCATAGACGGCCATACGCTCGTCTATGACCACTCGCGGCCACTGATTTTCCCGGCAGGCAACGAGTACCGCCGATTCGAGACCGTGGCCGACAAATATCCGGGCATGGGCGTGGACCATATTGTTTGGGAAGACCCATACCCCCACTATGTGCTCTATGCCGACGAGTCACGCCGACATGAACCTTACCTGTATGACCAGACCCAGTTCGGACGATACACCGTTAGAAACGACGCCGCCTATGACTCTGACTCACAAGCCAAATACACCATAGTGCACTTCATGCTCAAAGAGCCCAAACGGCTTGACGGAGACTACTACATCGAGGGAGACCTTACCGGGCGCCGTTTCAGTCCCGACAGCCGTATGATATATAACCCCGACACCGAGGCCTACGAAGCATCATTGCTCCTCAAGCAGGGCTCCTATAACTATCAGTACCTGTTTCTCCCCACAGGCACACAGAAGGGGCTGACCCAGACCGTGGAGGGCGACAAATACGAAACCGTCAACCAATACACCATACTCGTCTACCACAGAGGCCCTATGGACAGGGCTGACTCGCTCATCGGAGCAGCCACAGTCACATCAGGCATCTGATACAATATCATCCCAATAATGACTGAAAGCCACGAAGAAATCATGCTTGACATACAGAACGTACTTGTAAGCCTTGACCTCGCCGAGAGGTTTTTCTGTTGCGACCTTGACAGCTGCCACGGCGAATGCTGCATAGAAGGCGATGCCGGAGCACCTATAACCAAGGTGGAATACGAACGGCTCAAACGGCTGACGCACCAGGTCTGGGACAAACTGCTGCCACAGGCACAGGCCGAGATAGACCGCAGCGGCGTAGGATACATCGACGAGGAGGGCGACCTTGTGACAAGCATCGTAGATGGCAAAAACTGCGTTTTCACCTGTTACGGACCTGACGGCATGTGCCAGTGTGCATTGGAAAAAGCATACCGCGAAGGCAAGACTGACTTCCGTAAGCCTATCTCCTGTTACCTCTACCCTGTCCGTATTACCGAATACCCCAAATTTACAGCTGTCAACTACCACCGCTGGAAAATATGCCGCCCTGCCGAAAAACTCGGCCGCAAACTCGGCATACGCCTCTACCAGTTTCTCAAAGAGCCTTTGACAGCCCGATTCGGCGAAGCCTGGTATGCCGAACTCGCCGAAGCCTGCGAAGCCTACCTCGCCGACCGATAGCTACGGCTACATATAATTCTGAGGCACAAATATCTCCCAGTCTGATGTATCTCTGGTACCGGTTGCTGGATCAAGACGGCTTGTGGGATAGACCCAGTTACCGAAGCCATCCTTTATGATTATGCCACCATGCAGACGTTTGCACAGATTCTCAGGCTTGTTGATATAATCAATAAGCGCGTTATGCTTATACGGTGCTTCTTTATCGCTTTCTTTGGTCTTAGTGTCAAAAAGAAACACATCGCCGTTTTTCATCTTGACGATAAAATCCACATAAAACAGTGCTTTTTCCCTATATGAATTGATGTATCCTATTGCATAATGTGCCTTGCCGCTGTCTCCGTTTTTATACCACCACTCTATAGAATCTCTGTTTCCATTTAAGAAATCAGAAAATTCTTTTTCAGGCGTTGATTTTCCATCAGACATGTAAGGCTGTAGGGCATGCGTCTCCATATCCTTTATCTCAGCAAATCTGTCTGAGGGATAACTGCGTTCATCCGGGACAAACCAGTCACAGTGTTTGAAAGCACGTAGTTTTGCCTCAGCTTGCCGCAACCGCAGCCTGTCGGTGTATTTCTGAATGGATTTGGCTATAAGACGTTCGAATTTAGGGCGGTTGTGATGCACATTATCATTGGAGAGGATAATCTTCATAGCATCATACTCAACCACCTCAAAGAGTTCTTCCATAACTTCTTTGAGTGCGCCGCCGAGTGTCTTGACGCTTCGTTGCTCGTAATCGTTTCCGAGCAAGCGATTGCAGAAAGCGAGATACATGGAAGTGAGGTCAGCCACATTGTTTATATATGTAGCCTTGCTCTCGATTATCCGGGTGCCGACCTCGCCGGTCATTTCAAGGTCGCGGACAATATCCGTTCCTATATATTTCACATCAAAGCGGATGTTGGGATTTGACATCGCAGCCTGTCTGTTTCGGTAGGCCACGCTTGTCACATCAGCATATTCTTCGGCATGTCCGCCGTCGCCGAAAAGCATATCTTCGGTGAAAAGCGACAACTGACCGCTCTCCAATCCCCACTCGGAGATGAATGTGTCTTTAAGGACTTGCTTAAAGTCAGTGCCGAGACGGTTTCGGTCTGTCGAAAGTCGCTCGCTGTATTCCGAATCAAGTACGATATTAGTGATTCCGTCGCGGCGTTTGGCTACTATGTTTGAGGCGAGATAATCCATATCGTCCTTGACGATTTCGATTATGTCTTTTGAGAGGTTCGTATAGACGTAACCTTGATTGAGCCGTTGGTCGGTGTAATACTTCTGCTCCGGCATTCGCAGTATGCGGCCTACGGTCTGAGCCGAGAACTGGAAGCTCTCAATCTTGCGGAAGATAAGGAGCACCGCCGCACGGGGACAGTCCCATCCGAGGGCGATAGCTTGCTTGAAAAGCAACACTTCGGTAGGGTCGTTCGGACGGTCTATCATATCGAGGTTGTCGGATTTCTCTCCCGACAGCCATATGCCGAGCTTGCCGTTGGCGGTGCTGACACCGTAGGCATCGAGGGTGGCTATAATCTCGTCCTTGACTTTAGTATCGTCAGCGGTGAGGTTTTCGCTCGTATCGTTGGGGAGCTGAATCAGCAACAGCGGATTTATGTCAACGCCAAGATCCTTATAGGCTTTGGCAAGCTCCTCACGCTTTTGCATGGCGAGCCAGATTAGATGCTGATTAAGCGAGCCGTGAGGATCTGTGAAATTGAGAGCCGGATTCAGGACGATGTTCTCCTTAATCATCTCTTCTTCAATGACCTTTTCGCGAGGCACATTTACCTGCTGCTCGCCGTGGGTCTGCGGAGTGGCAGAAACACGGATTTCAACCTTTGGCTGAATTGTGGCGAGCACTTTCTCCGACTTCTTGGCGTTCTTGCCGCCAAACATATGTTCCTCGTCAATCACAAGCACGATAGGTATGCCGTTATCGTCTTGTGTGCGACGAGTGATGTCGTAGAGCGAAGCCGAGTTCTCGGTTTCGCGCACCATCAGGTTCTTATCCTTGTTGATGCTCTCCCAGTTGACAAAGAGAATCTCGCCCGGCTTGATGAATCCGTCCGCGGAGTGGTCGAGTTCATCATAAATAACAGGACGCAGGGCGCAGTTCTCTGTGAAGTAGTTCTTCATCTTGAAGTAGCTTTGCTCATGCAGTTTGTTTGGGGCAATCCAAATATAAGCTACTTGCGTATAGGGCGCATCAGGCCGCTCGGCCAATTCCTGATTGAGCCGCATAAGCATTTCCGATGCCATCACGGTTTTGCCGGAGCCGGTGGGCGACTTGAAAACGAGCGTGTGGCGACTGCCACGCAAACCGAGTAAGTCAATGGTCTTGTTTACAAGTTCATCAACGGCTTTCTGCTGATAGCGTATCTGTTTCATTCGTCGCCTCCTTTCTCGTTGTCAAATCCAAAAAGACCTGCTGTTTCTTGTTGCTCGGTTTCCACGATTTCTTCCACCAAATCATCAACGAGGAATTTGGGTTTGCGCTTCGGCAGCACTTTTTGGTAAGCATCGTATATGGCTTGCGGCAGAGCGCACAGCGTCACGCGGTCGGCCACATCTGCAAATTCATCGTCATAGGCGTAGCTGCCATGCGAGAAAACATATACCTTGATTTTCTCGCCCTCCGGCATTGTCTTGATAATGTCGGCAATGAACGGTATCGCCCTTTCTTCATAGACTACAAGCATACGCCGTCCGGCATTCTCGAAGTAACGGGCATACTTAGGATTCATCTTGCGGACACCAAACGGTGCTTCCGTATAGAGGTCGTTCTTGATGCAGAGCAGACCCGTTGAAGCCTGAACGAGTTCGCGCATATTCTTGACAGAGCGTTCACGAGGCAAAAATTCAGTACGATAGTAACGCAGATTGTTATCGGCAAGTCCTGCTACTTTGCCATATCCATTTATAGCGTTTACAAGTCTGGGATATGTTATATCTTCACATATTTTATTCTCATTGCTTGTTGCAATGATGGCTATTCGTTTACCTCCGTCAGATTCATTGAGAGCCATAACGGCGTGTGCAGTTGAGCCTGACCCGGCAAAGAAGTCAAGTATAACACAATCGTCAGATGGGCACATCTCAATAATTCTCCGAATTAGGGCGATTGGTTTTTTACCAGCTGGGAATGGCACAGCACCTTCCTTTGAAACAGAAGACCAGCTTAAATCGCTCCATAACGTTCCAATTTTTTCGAGTTTGAATACACCGTGAGGCGTAATTTGGCAAGTGTGTTTAAGATAACTTACAAGCCGTTTTGTGCTTCCTATGAAACCGACTTCTATTAACTTGCCTTTATTACGGCCACTTACAGGCCTATACTCTGCTATATACAAACCATCTCCATCGACAGCGTCTGCAACTCGTGTTCGTATTGAAGTCTGTGCATTTTCCGTTGTAAATATACGGTCAATATATTCAGTGTAAATTTCTTTTTCGCTTTTATTTTGTTTTTTAGCCAAAGCACTAACGCTCTGAATCTCGAAATCAGAAACTTCATAAATATTTATATCATCGCCATTGCCTGCCTTAATGGTGGTAATATAATGTTTAGTGCCAGGCTTCGTCATTACGTTAGTATAAGACCATGTAATGCCCTTTTCTCGTTTTTCTTCAATATATTCCATAAGTGGAGTTGATGAAACCGGGAAAACAATATCTGCTTGACTAAGATTATTTGAGTAAATCAGAAGATACTCAATATTCTTTTTCAATTTTTTATCTTCACCACCGCCGGAAGCCCCAGAAGAAGCTTTTGCCTTGATAGACACGCAGTTTAAGAAATTATTTGAACCAAATATTTCATCGCATAACATTCTTAAAGCTGACTGTTCATTATCATCAATAGAGATGACAATTAAGCCATTAGGCGTGAGCAATGATTTAGCAATTTTCAGACGTTTAGACATGAAACATAGCCACTTTGAATGTCTGAACTCATCGTCTGAATCTACATATTTATCGTTGTAGATAAAGTCCTTGTTGCCAGTGTTGTAAGGAGGGTCGATATAGATTACATCAATTTTGCCAGCGTAGGTATATGACAGTTCGGTGAGGGCGGCGAGGTTGTCGCCTTCGATTATGAGGTGGTTGGGTGCATCGGGATTATCAGAGATAATCGGATGCACTTTATCGTCGTTGCGTTCGACGAGTACGGGCAGGTCTTCCCGAAGGCGTTCCTCGATGTCTTCGGGCTTGTCTTCCCATACAAGGCCGTATTTTTTATGGCCGCGTATCAATTCGAGCAGCGCGGTTTTTTCCTCGTTGCTCAAACCGTCAAGGGCTTGTATCTTTCGAGCAAGTTCTGTCTTGTTCATGGCGACTTGCCAAATCGTCGCCAATACCCCTATGCGACGTATTAATAAAAAAGGAGTGGGTATCTGTACCGTTGCTCATTCAGGCTCTGAGGTTGTGGCGACCTAATCCATTGAATGAGTGTCACAGAGACCCACGCCTATGCAGATACCTCAAACTCACTCCATGCCGGTTAAGGCACAGAATGAGCCGGATAGGTAAATACATACCCGTGGGCGTCTATCACTACTTCATTCTTGATGGATTATAGAAATTGCCACATTTCAGAACCCAAGAATAAAGCGCGAGTAAACGCCTTTTATTTAAAATAGCCTCCCGCCTCGCTTCCTCTCTTGGAAGACGCACGGCGTGAGTCTTGATGCAAATTTATAGATTTTTATTAAATAGTAAACCGCCAAATAGACTTATTTTGCAATTATCGTTAATTTTGTGACAAATCCAATCACAATAGATGAATCGTAGCTATCATAGGAAACTTATAGGGGACAGTCTGTGGCTTTATGCGCGGATGGGGGTCCTGATGGTGCTCAATCTGTGGACTGTGCGTCTGCTGGTGGAGGCTATGGGAGTCGACGGCTATGGATTGTGGAGCCTGTTGCTCAGCGTGGTACTCGTGTGGTCGTTTCTGGGAGATATTGTCGGGGATGCCATCATGCGCTATATGAGCGTGGCTCTGGGCCGCAAAGACGGGGAACCACATCTTGTAGCCATCTTCAAGGTATTCACCCGGCTATACATCTATGCCGACCTGACGATGGTGGTTTTGTCATCCACTGTCGGTTACCTGTGGCTGACACATCAGGCCGACATATCTCCTGACACCAGAAACGTTGCCATCCAGGCATTCTTTATAGTCATAGCCATGCAGATGCTCAAGGCTCTTAACGTGCCGTTTCTGTCATATCTCGTCGCCAAGGAGCGTTTCCGCAAATACGTGCTTCTGTCGTTAGCCGAAGGGACAGGCACATTTGTAGCAGCCTTCATTCTGGTTTACCTGCCACAGACGACAGCCCTGATAAGCTATGCATGGATGCTGGTGGTGGTTGAAGCTGTCATACTGGTTACCTATATTTTGTCATGCAGACACGATGTGGAGGTGCGCCTTTCATGGAAACTTGACGATAATGGCCGCCGGCTGATGCGTGAAAGCGTCAGCTATATCGGATGGCTGATTATAGGAGGCGCAGCTGTAATTGTATGGACGCAGGGCATGAACATTGCGGTCAACGATCTGTATGGCATCGAAGCAACGGCTGCATGCGCCATTGCTATGGGATTGATGGTCAGACTGAGAGGATTCTGCGCCAATGTCCAGAGGGCCGTACAGCCCCGGCTGATGAAACTCTACAGTTCAAGGCGCAAAACAGAGCTAAAACAGTTGCTGCGCACCTATCTCGCCATGTCGCTGCTGATTATTTCAGTGATATGTGTGCCACTGTATATCTATGCGCCCCAACTGCTGGGTCTGTGGCTGACAGACGTGCCGCCTATGGCAGTGCCCATGACCAGAGTGGTCATCCTGTCGGCATGGATAGTGATTTTCGAAGTACCGCTCAACGCCGTGATCCACGCATCCGGACGCATCAAGAAATTTGAAATCGCCGAGGGCGGAGTGTTACTGATGATAATACCCGTATTTTACCTTACCGCCCTATCTGCCGGCGCCGACGCAGTGACAGCCTTCGCCTCCCAACTCGCAGTAATAGCCATCGCCCTTGCTATCCGTGCCATCGTTGCCTCAAGATGTATCAATAGTCTATAGGGACATTGAGTGTGCCAAAACCATTTTGGCATGTGGTTTGTTAGTTTTTCAGTAACAAGTCACACTCTTCATCATGAATTTCAACAATTTTACCATTAAGTCTCAGGAGGCAATCCAGAAGGCTGTCGACATCGCCAAAGGCAACGGACAGCAGTCTATCGAACCCGTCCACCTGCTTAAGGGAGTAATGACCGAGGGAGACTCCCTGATAAAGTTCCTGTTTCAGAAAGTAGGAGCCAACCTGTCACTGTTATCTGACAGGGTTGACAATGCTATCGCATCTCTGCCAAAGGTCAGCGGAGGTGAGCCCTATCTGAGCCGCGAGTCTAACGATGTGCTCCAGAAAGCACTCGATGTATCCAAGAAACTTGGCGACCAGTATGTCACACTCGAAGCCCTGTTGACTGCCATCTATCAGGTCAGCAGCCCGGCATCGACCATTCTCAAGGACATGGGTCTCAACGAAAAAGAGCTTGAGGCCGCCATCAATGAGCTACGTAAAGGCAAAAAAGCCACCGACCAGAGTGCAGAGGACACGTACAATGCACTCAGCAAGTACGCCATCAACCTCAACGAACGCGCCCGCTCGGGCAAACTCGACCCCGTAATCGGACGTGACGAGGAGATACGCCGCGTGCTCCAGATTCTTAGCCGACGCACCAAAAACAACCCGATGCTCATAGGCGAACCTGGTACCGGTAAGACCGCCATCGCCGAGGGACTTGCCCAGCGAATAGTACGTGGTGACGTTCCCGAAAACCTCCGCACCAAGCAGATTTTCTCGCTTGACATGGGTGCCCTCGTGGCAGGTGCCAAATATAAGGGAGAGTTTGAGGAGCGACTCAAAGCCATCGTCAACGAAGTGACACAGAGCGACGGCGAAATCATCCTCTTCATAGACGAAATACACACCCTCGTAGGTGCTGGAAAGAGCGAAGGCGCCATGGATGCCGCAAACATCCTCAAACCGGCCCTGGCACGTGGCGAGCTACGCAGCATTGGTGCCACCACCCTTGACGAGTACCAGAAATATTTTGAAAAGGACAAGGCCCTCGAACGCCGATTCCAGAAAGTTATGGTCAACGAGCCTGACGAAGCAAGCGCCATCGCCATACTCCGCGGCCTGAAAGAGCGTTACGAGAACCACCACAAAGTACGTATCCGTGACGAGGCGATTATTGCAGCCGTGACCCTCTCGGAGCGTTATATCACCGACCGTTTCCTCCCCGACAAGGCCATCGACCTCATAGATGAGGCCGCATCGAAGCTGCGTCTGGAAACCGACTCCGTCCCCCAGGCCATTGATGACATCACACGTCAGATAGCGCAGAAAGAGATAGAACGCGAGGCCATCAAGCGCGAGGGCGACGAGGCCAAGGTCAAGGAGATAGAAAAAGAACTTGCCGCTATGCGCGAGGAGGAATCGGAATACACTGCCAAGTGGAAAGCCGAAAAGGACCTCATCAACCGCATACAGCAGAACAAGATAGACATAGAGCAGCTCAACTTCGAAGCTGACAAGGCCGAACGTGATGGCGACTATGCTCGAGTAGCCGAAATCCGTTACAGCCAGATTCAGCAGAAGGAGAAGGAAATCACCGAAATCCAGGAACAGCTGAAAATGATGCAGGGCGACAAAGCTCTCATCAAAGAGGAAGTGGATTCGGAAGATATTGCCGACGTGGTATCCCGCTGGACAGGAATCCCTGTCAACAAGATGGTACAGAGCGAGAAGGAGAAATTGCTCCATCTTGAGGCTGAACTCCACAACCGTGTGGTAGGCCAGGACGAGGCCATAGCAGCCATAGCTGATGCCGTTCGCCGCAGCCGTGCAGGCCTGAATGACCCTCGCCGCCCTATCGGCTCGTTTATCTTCCTCGGCACTACAGGTGTCGGCAAGACCGAGCTTGCCAAGGCGTTGGCCGAATACCTGTTTGACGACGAGAACATGATGACCCGTATCGACATGAGCGAGTATCAGGAGAAACACACTGTGAGCCGACTTGTCGGAGCGCCTCCCGGATACGTCGGTTATGACGAGGGCGGCCAGCTGACCGAAGCCGTGCGTCGCAAACCATACTCCGTGGTGCTGTTTGATGAAATCGAGAAAGCACATCCCGATGTATTCAATATCCTCTTGCAGGTGCTTGACGATGGCCGTCTGACCGATAACAAGGGCCGTCTGGTCAACTTCAAGAACACCATCATAATCATGACCTCCAACATGGGGTCAAACGTAATCCGCGAGAATCTCGCCGGGCTTACACCCGAGAACCGTGAGGAGAAGATTGAAGGCACCAAAGAGCAGGTACTGGAGATGCTTAAGCAGACCATCCGTCCCGAGTTCCTCAACCGTATCGACGAAATCATCATGTTCACCCCTCTTAACGAGGCTGAAATCGAAGAAATCGTCGGGTTACAGATTCAGAGCATCAAGAAGATGCTTGCCAACAACGGCGTGACACTAAAGGTCACCCCCGAGGCTGTCAAGCTCCTTGCTCGTGAAGGCTACGATCCCGAGTTCGGTGCCCGTCCTGTCAAGCGAGTAATCCACCGTCAGGTCCTCAACCGCCTCTCCAAGGACATCCTCGCCCAGAAAGTCGACAAGGACAAACCCATAGTCATCGACGTAGATACCGACGACAATCTCGTCTTCTCCAACTGACCCATAACCCACTACCCCATAAAGCAGAGGTGGCAGCCCCAAATGAGCTGCCACCTCTTTTTGATTAATATGCTCTCCATATGATAGCCTATCACTTACACGATATGTCTCCTACTCCTCTTGGTGGCAAACATCGTGAGATAGAGCCCTAAAGCGATAGAGCTTAATATCATCGGCTGGTTGGTATTGTCATAGAAAATAGCCTGTATCAACCAATACAGACCGCATAACGCAGATATTATCCCGGCGATAAAACAGATTAAACTGCCCGTTACAACGATGCGGCTGTTTTTCTTGATTTCCATCATTATTGCCTTGTTGTTATATTGTAGAGACACGCCGTGGCACAATACCACTAACTTAAACAATTTGCGAATGCTTGAATAGCGTTCTTATGCAGTAGGGACATGCCATGGCATGTCCCCTAAAGCCCTGCTAATGAGGGGTGTTGCATTAGCAGACATACCATGGCATGTCCCTACTACAATGAGTGCAACCCTTAAGTTAGTGGCATATCCCTACTAATAATCAGTCAGTTGTGTTGTAGAGGTACGTGAGGATGTCGATGTCGGACTGGGTGAGGTCTACGTGGCGGCGAGCCATCACTATCCGTGAGGTGTCAATGAGTTCGTCAAGGCGGCACTTGGTCATCTTGACAGGCGAACCGAAGCTGAACGACGGGATATATGTGCGTGGGAAACCGGCTCCGAAGAAGTTGACTCCGACACCGACCGTGGTGGCTGTGTTGAGCGATGTGTTGATAGCCAACTTGGAGTAATCACCCATGATGAGGCCGCAGAACTGTTCATCAGTCTTGACAAAACCGTTTTTCTGATAGCTCCATACCTTGATTTTGGCATAGTTGTTCTTGAGATTTGATGAGGTGGCCGCAGCACCGATGTTGCACCACTCTCCCACTACGGCATTGAGAAGCACACCGTCATGGGCCTTGTTGCTGTAGCCCTGGATAACGGCGTTGGCCAATTCGCCGGCCACACGACACTGCGGCCCTACGGTGGTATCCTCATATATCATGGTGTTCATTTTGACCTTAGAGTCAGCCATAATCGCGATAGGGCCGCGCAGACGCGCACCCTCCATGATTTCAACGCCTTTGCCGATGAATATCGGGCCATGCTTGACGTTAAACGATGCGCACTCTATCTCGCAACCCTCCTCTACAAACAGCTGCGAACGGTCACCTATGACAACATTGGTGTCACTGATAGGTGCACTGGTCGCGCCATCAGTCAGTATGCGGAAGTCGTTGCGTATCTCATCGCCATTGAGTTTGAATATGTCAATGACTGTCGATACAGACTTCACATCTATAGGCGCAGTCTGCTTCGGGCCTTTCCTGAATCCGTCAAGCGAGCCACGGAACGCTATGACCGAGTCATCCCTGGCATCAGTCAGAGCCTGTCCCTCCTCAAGCATCGGAATCATCGCTACCAAACGCGGATCAGGCAGCACATCGCCGGCGATAAACAGATTTGCAGTGTCATCGGGATTTACTATGCCGAATTTCACTGCGAGATAATCCTGCGTGAGCCAGCTGTATGAGCCATGAAGCATGCGTTCCCACTTCTGGCGGATGGTTAGAGCTCCCACCCTGATGTCGGCCACAGGACGGGTGAATGTCAACGGAAGCAGCCCGGTGCGGGCCGGCTCACGGTCAAATAGAATGACGTTTTCCATGAAGCAATATTATTTAAAGGTGTATGAATCCGTGTAATCAATCTTCATCATCATCCTCCACGGTCTTGGGCAGCGTCATGTGCAGAAGCACGAAGCCCAGTATGCCGGCAAGGAACGAGCCTACCACGATACCTATCTTGGCATGGTTAAGCAGATCCACGCTGGCAGCATCCGAGCCGGGGAAGCTGAGGTTGGCGATAAAGAGGCTGACAGTAAAACCGATACCGCCCAGCACCGATACGGCTCCCATCATCTTCCAGTTGGAGCGCGAAGGCATCGGAGCCCATCCGAGCTTTACCGTGAGCCATGAGAAAGCAAATATACCGAGAAACTTACCCAGCACCAGGCCACAAGTGATAGCAAGCGAGATACCCTCCACAATGGTCACAGGCGCGATATTGAGCAGATATATACCGGCATTTGCAAATGCAAAAACAGGTATGATTATATATGTCACCACAGGGTGCAGGGAGTCCTCAAGGTCCTGGAGAGGAGAGATGACCTTATCCGAGGCGTGCTCCACCTGCTTGAGCCATGCCATCTGTTCGTGGTTGAGGATGGTCTTCTGTGTGAGCTGCTCGTCAGCCTCATCCCTGAAATTGGATATGGCCGAGCGTATCATCTTGATATATTTCTTAGGAGCGAACACCGGAGTGGCCGGCACGCAGAATGCCACAAGCACACCTGCGATGGTCGGATGTATCCCCGAGTTGAGAAACAGGAACCATACCACACCGCCTATACCGATATAGAAAATCTTGCTCTGGATGTGCATTTTGGACCCCAAAAGCAGCAGCACGAGCAGTCCGACGGCATAAACCAGAAGCATCGCGTCAATATGTCCGCTATAGAACACGGCGATGACTATGATACCTCCGATGTCATCGACTACGGCAAGGGTGGTCAGGAATATCTTAAGCGACAGCGGCACACGCTTGCCCAGCATGGCAAGCACGCCCAGCGAAAACGCGATGTCGGTAGCCATCGGAATCGCGGCACCGCCGGCATATCGTGTCCCGTGGGCAAAAAGGAAGAATATGACCACCGGCACTATCATGCCGCCTATGGCACCCATGATAGGCAGAAATGCCTGACGGAACGATGACAGCTCGCCCACAAGCACCTCTCGCTTGATTTCAAGGCCTATGGAGAAGAAAAACACAGCCATGAGCGCATCATTGATAAATGCGAGCATATTCATGGGCTGCCCGTGGTGGCTGAACAGATTGAAGTCTCCTACCTGCAGACGCACCTCCTGCGTCCAGAATTCATTATAATAACCGCTTATACCGGGAATATTGGCTACAATCAAGGCAAGCCCTGTGGCGAAAAGCAGCACATTGCCGGCCGTGGCATGGCGTCGCAAAGCCTGGCGTGTAGAGTAGAAAACCTTGTGCGTCAAGGTTGCCGAAGCATCACGCAATAAGTTTGAATTAATAGTCATCTGTGTGTTTTTTATTGATAATCAAGATAATCCACGTCTCAGAGTATCACAATCCCGAGACATGACCTTAGTTTGTAATGACGATAACCATAGGCCATCATTTTGGTTATACTTCATAAATTTATGACAAAGTTACTAAAAAAGCATGATGTTTTTTGCGTATCTTTGTGGAAACCTTTTTTGCAAGGAGGTAACGATACCTGAAAACGAAGCATGAACGAAGAAACATTAAACCAATTATATCTTAAGGATACAGCTTTTCAGGACCTGATGCAGCGGCGCATATTCAATGTGCTGCTGATAGCGTCGCCGTATGATGCTTTTATGATGGAAGATGACGGCCGCGTGGAGGAACAGCTGTTTTTCGAGTATGTATCGCTCAACCTGTCAAGCCCGCCACGAGTGACCAAAGCCCGGTCAAATGCCGAAGCACTGGAGAAACTCGCCCAAAACAAATTTGACATGGTGATAACCATGCCCGGCGTTGACATATCTGAAACCTTCACCGGTGCACGCGCCATCAAAGCCCTCTATCCCGAGCTGCCGATTGTGGTGCTTACACCATTCAGCAAGGAGGTTTCACGCAGACTCGCCAACGAGGACCTCGGTTGTGTCGACTATGTATTTTCATGGCTCGGCAATGTGGACCTTCTTCTTGCTATCATCAAACTTATGGAGGACAAGGCCAATGCCGAAAACGACGTCAACAATGTCGGAGTCCAGATGATAATGCTCGTAGAGGACTCCGTAAGATTCTACTCATCGGCTCTGCCCCATCTCTATAAATTCCTGTTCAAGCAGTCACGCCTCTTTGCCACCGAAGCACTCAACGAGCACGAGCAGATGCTACGCATGCGTGGTCGTCCGAAAGTCATGCTGGCACGTAACTACGAGGAAGCCGTGGAGCTATATGAGAAATATGGCCACAACATGCTTGGCGTCATCAGTGACATATCCTTCAAGCGCGACGGTGTCAAAGACTCTCATGCCGGCATCAGGCTGACGGAATATCTCAAGGAGAAAGACCCGATGCTCCCTGTCATCCTCGAGTCAAGCGACAGCGAGAACAAGGAGACCGTGGAGAGCCTCGGCCATCAGTTTATCGACAAAAACAGCAAGAAATTTCCGGTGGACCTCGGCGATGCCATCATGACCACGTTCGGCTTCGGGGATTTCATACTCCGAAATCCCTCCACGGGTCAGGAAATCATGCGCATCACCTCGCTTAAAGATATGCAATATAATATCTTTAAGATACCCGACGAGACACTTTTCTACCATTCGCGCCACAACGACATATCGCGCTGGCTATACAGCCGCGCCCTCTTCCCCATCGCCGACATCATCAAGGAGCATCGATTCCAGGACCTCAGCGAAGCCCCTGCCGTCAAGCAGCTCTTTTTTGACCTCATAGTCAAGTACCGCAAGATGAAAAACCGCGGCGTGGTGGCAGTGTTCAAGAAAGGCCGTTTTGACAAGTACAGCAACTTCGCCCGTATCGGACAAGGCTCCCTCGGAGGCAAAGGCCGCGGTCTGGCATTCATCGACTCCATCATCAAGCGGAATCCCGTCTGCGACGATTTCGACGGCATCACCATCAGCATACCGCGCACTGTGGTGCTGTGTACCGACGTGTTCGACGAGTTCATGACGAGCAACAACCTCTACCCTCTGGCTCTAAGCGACGCTCCCGACTCCGAGATACTCCACCACTTCCTACAGGCGCGTCTGCCCGAATACCTGATAGAGGACTTCTTCGCACTGTTTGAGGTAATTGACAAGCCTCTGGCCATACGCAGCTCCAGTCTGCTCGAGGACTCGCACTACCAGCCGTTTGCCGGAATATACTCCACATACATGATTCCGCACGTCCATGACAAGTACGAGATGCTGCGGCTGCTGAGCTGCGCCATCAAGGGCGTATATGCCTCGGTGTATTTCGCCGACAGCAAGGCCTACATGACCGCCACGAGCAATGTCATCGACCAGGAGAAGATGGCCGTGATAATCCAGGAAGTAATCGGCAAGGATGTCGACGGCATGTATTTCCCCTCATTCTCAGGCGTGGGCCGTTCGCTCAACTACTACCCTATCAACGATGAGAAGCCCGAAGACGGCGTAGCCGAAATAGCTGTAGGCCTTGGCAAATACATCGTTGACGGCGGTGCCGGACTGAGATTTTCGCCGCGTCACCCCGAAAAGGTATTGCAGACATCGGAACTTGATCTCGCCCTGCGTGACACCCAACGGCGCATGAACGCACTTGACATGGCCAACGTGGATGCTGATTTCAATGTGGACGACGGCTTCAATCTCCTCAACCTCAAAGTGCAGGACATAGCCGAAAAAGGCGCATTGAAATATCTTGTATCCACCTATGACCACAACAACGCCATGCTCCGCGATACCGATGCCGGCACCGGACGTAAGGTCGTGACATTCAACAATGTGCTCAAGCATGGCGTATTCCCCCTTGCCAAGGCTGTAGACTTCATGCTCACCAAAGGCAGCGAGGAGATGGCCCGTCCTGTAGAGATAGAGTTTGCCGGGATAGTTGAGCCTGATGCATCGACCCGCGAAAGCCACAAAGGCCAGCTATTCTGGCTCCAGATACGACCCATAGTCGACCGCAAAGAGCTTGTTGACGACTCAATGATGGCAGCCAAGGATGAAGATGTGCTTCTGCGCAGCCACACCGCCCTCGGCCATGGCAATGTCGAAGGTGTCCGCACAGTCGTGTACATCCGTCCCGAGCAGTTCTCGTCAAGCCGCAATGACTTTATAGCACGAGAGGTGGCCAAAATCAACCAGGAAATGGTGGAACGTGGCGAGGGCTATATCCTCATAGGCCCGGGACGCTGGGGCTCCAGCGACACTGCACTCGGCATCCCGGTGAAGTGGCCTCATATCGCCGGGGCAAAACTGATAGTAGAGTCTTCGCTTCCGGGCTACCGCATAGAGCCGAGCCAGGGCACACATTTCTTCCAGAATCTCACATCATTCGGCGTAGGATATTTCACAATAGACACACGCCGAGAGACAGGATTTGTGGATTATGACCTGCTCAATTCCATGAATCCAGCCTATGAAAGCGAAAATATCCGCATAGTAAGGTTTGATTCCCCTCTTCCCATCGGCATCAACGGCATGAAAGGAGAGGGAGTCGTGCTCAACCCCTCCTCTTCAACAAAAAAGCAGTAACCCATGGCTCTGATATATCTTGTTAAACGGGCTCTCGGATTTGACAACACCGCCGATGAGACGGATGATGACATAGACAACCCCTTCATCAGCATAAATAAGACCGGTGCGATAGCCGCCGAAAGCCGGGTGTTGCCTCCTGAATCAAAATCGGCAGAGGTCACGGATGAAGATATGCCGCTCGTCGATGCTTCGCTTCCGGGATGCATATTCGACTCGGTCATCAGGCTGTTTAACCGCACTTTGCCCGATTTTGTCAGAGAGTGCCTTGACACCGACAGCCAGAGGCAATACCTGTTTCATGCGATTGAAAGCGATGTGCGCCGTCAGTTGATACGTGTCATGGATGAAGTCCGCCTAAATGCCGCCAAATCAGCCGCTACCAAAGAACCGGCGTCCGACATGCAGCAGACCGACAACCTAAAACGCCAGCTACGGACGGCATACACCAATTTCCGCAGAGAAAATGAGGCTTTGGAGCGACGCATCATCGAGCTTGAAACGTCTCTGCAAGAAGCCAATGACGAAAATGCGCGTCTGCAAAACGAAATCAACACGCTCAACCGGCGGATACGGAGGTCTAAGAGCAAACCGGCCATAGATGATGATGCCCAGCCCTCGCTATTCTGACATACAGACCGGCCGATTTATGACCATCGGTTAAATTTGCAGCAGATAATTTGAACAATCCAATCAGAAAATACATTTAAGCATCAAGACAGCGTTGTAAAACGCCATCAACGAATCATATTGATATGAAGCTAAAATTTCCCCAACGGCTACATGCAGTAACAGCCGGATTCCTGATATGCTCAGCCCTGGCATCAGAGACATACGCTCTTGAACTGGCTGACTGCGTCTATCCCGGAAACATACCCGCCTATTCCGCCCCTGACATACAGTTTCTACCCGATGGTGAGACCTATGCCATGCTGAGCGACGACGGCAAACGCATCTCCACCTACGACTGCAAGACGGCATCAGAGACCGGCGTCATCCTGGATGTAGACAATACACGCGAGAACAAAATCGGGCGTATAGAATCCTACACCATCAGCCCTGACGGCTCCAAGATACTTGTCAAGACTGAAAGCAGCCCCATCTACCGCCGCAGCACTTCAGGAAAATATTACTTTTACGAAATCAGAAGCCGTCTGCTTAAAAAACTCTCTGACAACCATCCCCGTCAGCAGTCTCCCCTCTTTTCGCCTGACGGACGCATGGTGGCCTTTGTCGACTCCAACAACATATACATCAAGAAACTCGATTACGGCACAGAGGTAGCCGTCACTACCGACGGTGCAAAAAACAGCATCATCAACGGTGTTCCCGACTGGACCTACGAAGAGGAATTCGGCGAAACATGCTCCATGGTATGGACCGCTGACAATACCACCCTCTGCTATCTGAAGTACGACGAGAAGAATGTCCCCTTGTACAATCTGCCTATATATGAGGGAGCATGCTCGCCACGCAAAGAATATACCCTCTATCCAGGCACTCTGAGTTACAAATATCCGGTGGCAGGCCAGCCCAATTCCCGTCTGACACTCCACAGCTACGATATAGAGACCCGCAAGAACAAGACAATCACCCTCGCCAACGGCAACTACGAGTATATACCTCGCATATATTCCACTCCCGAATCAGACAAGATTCTGGCCGTGACCCTCAACCGCGACCAAAACCGCATGGAAATCTATGCCATCAATCCCAAATCGACTCTCAGCAGCTCCATCTATGTAGACCAGGCCCAAAACGCATGGATAGAGCCTGATGCCTACGAAGCGTTGCGCATAATGCCTCAATCGTTTATACTAAGCTCATCACGCTCAGGCTACCGGCACTACTACGAATACAGCTACTCGGGAGCGTTGATACGACAGATAACCTCGGGTGACTACGATGTCACGGCCCTGTCAGGCTACGATGCCGACAGCCAGACCTACTATATGCAGTCATGTCGCAACGGCGCGGTCAACAGGACTTTAAGCTCCATAGACCGCAAAGGCCAGATAAAGGACATTTCTCCGGCACAGGGCTTTGCATCCGCCATATTCTCGCCCAATGCGAAATATTACCTTGAAAGCTACAGCAGCCTGTCACAAGCTCCGTCATACATCCTCAAGTCCGCCAAAGGAAAAGAGATAAAAAATTTCGGCGACAACACAGCTTATGCGCAACAGTATGCCTCCTTGCCCCGACAGGAGCTCTCTACCGTAGAAGTCAACGGAGTAAAACTCAACGTGATTCTCGTTAAGCCGGCAAACATGTCGCCGGGCAAAAAATACCCTCTGATCATCAACCAGTACAGCGGTCCCGGCTCCCAGGAGGTGCTTGACAGATGGTCGCCTGACTGGACGAGATACTTTGCAACCCAAGGCTACGCAGTAGCCACCATAGATCCGCATGGCACAGGAGGCCGTGGCCGGGCATTTATGGATGCTGTATATTGCAAACTCGGCATCACTGAAACATCTGACCTGGTGGCTGCAGCAAAAGCTCTCGCTGCGACCGACTGGATAGACGCTGACCGCATAGGCATATATGGCTGGAGCTATGGCGGCTACGAGGCACTGATGTGTGCCACTGCGCCCCAATCGCCCTTCAAGGCCACTGTAGCAGTGGCTCCGGTCACCGACTGGAGGTACTATGACACCGCCTACACCGAGCGATACATGCGCACACCACAGCAAAATGAAAGCGGCTACGACGCTTCAGCCCCTCTCAACCGCATAGACAATCTCCAGGGCAATCTGCTCATGATGTGGGGTACACTTGACGACAACGTCCACCCGGCCAACAGCCTTGAGTTCATATCGCGCATGCAGATGCACGGAAAGTATCCCCAGATACTGGTATTCCCCAATCAAAACCACTCAATCAACGGCTGCGGACTGCGTGAAGCGGTTTATCGCCGCATGCTGGATTTCCTTAACACCAACATGTAATCTTTTCTTCACGCCTACACCCCCTACCTGCCATGATAGAAATAAGCAAGAGAAAACGCAACCTGGATATGGCCATAATCACCCTGTGGTTACACTGGGCTATCGCCACAAGTACCCTTGCGTTGCCTATACTCCTGGGATATTTCATGCCATTGAAATGGTTGCCTCTGATTATTGTCATGGAAATAATCGGGCTGTACTACTATATACGCTCATCCGCAGTGAACGTCCCGAGGTGTTACCTCATAATGAACATATGTGCGCGTGCGCTCATATGCTCATGCGTGATAATGGTCATAATAAACATGGCATTCTCTACAGGAGCCATCCACTCCCTCTATGAGTCAGACACACTCAATCGTGAGATTCCTTTCATACCGACGCTCATAATCTCTCCGTCGGCATGCTTCTTCGCTTTGATGGCCTCCATCAAGAAGTCCCGTCAGTCATTCTGCCAGAACTGCATAATCCGATATGGCAGCGCAGCCGAACGCGGATTTATCGGAGTCATATACAAGCAGGAAGGAAACCGCCAGTCGGAACTGCTGGCATGGCTGACCGGAGTCATCACGGTATTTGACTGGGGTTATTATCTGATATGCTATATCAATGTCAATTTTAACCAATCAGACACATTTTTCCTTGTAGTCATCCCTGTAGGATTCTATATACTGACGCTTATATATATACGGCTCTACGCTATTCCGGCCTTCTGGCATACTACAACAGAGAGGCCATAGGTGCCGCACGAGCACGCGGCTCTATCACCCAGCTTCGATTCCTGGTGGTATATGACAATTCCATATTTCTCGGTCCGGATGATCCCGAGCAGTCATCGCCACGACTTGACACCCCCTATTCTCTCACCATACACTACTGCAAGGATATCCCTATCGAGCTCGTCAAGGACTATTTCTGCAATCTCGCACAAGCTCCGGATGCCACGCTCAAATACATCTACACATCCGAGTCCGGCAATCTTGACGGAACTATCAGGCACTATATAGCGACAATCAGCAACAAGAACGACATCGACTATTCCCTCCATCCCGACGGCCAGTGGTACACATTCTATCAGCTCAAACAGATGGTCAACGCACGTAAGCTCGCACCGCTGCTCCGAGCCGAAATAGTCAGAATCTACACCACCGTAATGACGTGGAAGACGTATGACGACAACGGACACCGTCTGTATAAAATCAAGAACTACCGCCCGACGTTCCATCTCCAGCAGCTCCCTGACTGGAATGTGGATTTCAATGACAACCGCTGGCTGTTCATAGCAGCCAACAACGAAGACATCCGCTTCTTTAAATTGAGAAGATTTATGAAGCGTCTATTATTTGGCCGAAAAATATGATCCGACCTTGACAACAATGGCAACAGACACTAATCTGCAACTCCTCGTCATAACCGGGCCTACGGCATCAGGCAAGACAAGCAGGGCCGTAAGCCTTGCAAGGATGCTTGACGGAGAAATCATAAGTGCCGACTCGCGCCAGATATACCGCAACATGGATATAGGCACGGGCAAGGATTTGATTGAATACGGCGATGTCCCTTACCACATGATCGATATCTGTCCTCCGGGATATAAGTACAACCTGTATGAATATCTACGTGACGCAGACAAGGCCATCACGACAGTAAGAGACAACGGACACCTGCCCGTCTTGTGCGGAGGCACAGGCCTCTATGTCGAGAGCATAATCAAAGGCATCAAATTACCCGAGGTGCCCGAAAACCGGCAGCTTCGTGATTCCCTGGCCGGGAAATCGCTTGACGAACTGACAGGCATGTTGTCACAGATGAAGACCCTGCATAACGTCACCGACGTTGACACATGCCAACGCGCCATCCGTGCCATCGAGATTGCCACATATTACCATCAGCATCCCGACAAGGCCATGCTGACAACACCCCACCCCATCCGCAACGCACTTATCATAGGTGTAGACATAGACCGTGACAGCCGCCGCCGCAGGATTTCTGCCCGGCTTGACGCCCGATTGAAGCAAGGGATGGTGGAAGAGGTGGATGCACTGCTCAAAAGCGGCATATCAGCCGACGACCTGATATACTACGGCCTTGAGTACAAGTATCTGACCCTATATCTGACCGGCAAGCTCACGTATCAAGAAATGTATTCCGGGCTGGAGATAGCAATACACCAGTTTGCCAAACGGCAGATGACATGGTTCAGAGGCATGGAACGCCGTGGCTTCCACATCAATTGGTTGCCATACGACATGCCTGAAAATGAATTCAACGATGCAGTCAGGCATATGATTGACAGTTTCAACACCGACCGAAACCGCGATACAGATGGCATTTCATAACGAAGTAGGACTCTGGGGCGAACAGATGGCATGCGATTATCTCGTATCGCAGGGGTATGCTCTCATGGAGCGCAATGCCAAGATACACCGCATAGAGATAGACATAATCGCATGTAAAGCCGACGCCATATGCTTCGTCGAAGTAAAGACACGCAGCTCCGACGAGACTGACCCTGTGTATGCGGTCTATGACCGCAAGATGAAGCGTATGTGCCGTGCCGCCAATGATTACATCAATTCCCATGACTTGCATCTCACTCCCCGGATAGATATTATAACCGTCATCGGAGACCCATTGTCGGGCATAAGGCGCATCGAACACTACCCCGACTGCTATCTGCCCACTTCGGTGACTGCTAAGATTGGTTAATTAAAGTCCCCACAAGCAGAAAATAACATATCTTTGTAGTCTGAACACCATCAAACAGCTTTCATAAAATGCTTAATAACGGTAGAAATTCATTTCTCAGCAACATACCGCCGGTAACCAAAAATCTCCTTATAATCAACCTCATCATATGGTTGGCAATGCTCATAGTCCCCTCAAAACTGGGCTTTGACGCCATAGCCTATGGCGGTTTGCATTATTTCTCGGCGCCAGACTTTAATCCCGTGCAGCTGCTGACCTATATGTTCATGCACAGCACCGACACGTTCGCCCACCTGTTTTTCAACATGTTCACTCTGTGGATGTTCGGCATCACGCTTGAGCGTGTGCTCGGCTCCCAGAGATTCCTGTTTTTCTACATCACGGTAGGCATAGGTGCCGGGCTGTTCCAGGAGCTCGTATGGGGGCTGACATGGCACGGACCGTTTTTTGACTGGGTAAGCAGCTCCACAGGCTACCCCGTGGAGGCAGTCAAAGCAGCATATTCAGCCGGCGAGCTGTCACAATGGCAGAGTTTCTATCTTAACCACATGGTGACCATCGGGGCATCAGGTGCCATCTACGGCATCCTTCTTGCTTTCGGCATGCTTTTCCCTAACCGTCCTCTGTTTCTGATGTTCATCCCCGTGCCTATCAAAGCCAAATACATGGTGATAGGCTACGGTGTCATAGAGATACTGCTCGGCGTAGGCGGCAACGACGGCATAGCCCACTTTGCCCATCTCGGCGGCATGATATTCGGCTTCATTATGATATATTATTGGAAAAAGAAGGGCATAGTGCATGGCGACTTCTTCTAAGAGCAAACTCCAGAAACTATCAGTAGCCCTCAACATCATTGCGGCAGCATGCTCTATGATGATAGGCATCCCATGGCTTATACGCCATAACCGCTATGAACACCACTTCCCCGAAGCCTCTTCTGACGGGAGCTCAACAGATCGGCTCCGTAAAGTGATTACTAAACTACAGAATTCCGGCTATTCAAGCCTGACGGCTGACGAACGGGCATTGATAGCCGACAGCATCAAAAAAGATAAATAAACGAACTCCGATTGTGAATTTACGACCTCACATCAAGCCGTTCATAATATCATCGCTCAGAGACATATGGCCTGACTCGCCCGGCCAGAGATGTCTCGTCATATTGACAGCTGTTTTCTGTATCTTCACGATATTTGCAGCCTATGCAGGATACATAGCCCCTGCACACACTTTCTGGGGCACCTTAGCCCCTTTAGCCGTGATGGCATTCCCCTCTTTGCTCTATCTGCTCTTTGTCTTCCTGATAACATGTATCATATTCTGGATGAGAGGGGCACGCATGTTGCTCATAACCCTCATCGCTGTCATACCGTCGGCTATCAAAATCGTGCCGCTCCACGTCACTCCATATATCGCAGAGAGAGACAAGGGTGAGAAAACTTTCTCGCTGCTTACATATAATGTGATGAGCTTTCTTGACTTTGAAGGCCCGTTTAAGGAAGGTGTCCCCAATCGCACCGTCCAGTATATTCTTGACTCCAACCCTGATATAGTGTGCCTTCAGGAGACCTTGCGTGCGGCATATGTCAATACCCTCAACATCACCCTGAGCCAGCGCAACCTCAGAGACCTGCGATACCCCTATCAGATGCACTGGCATGACGGTGGTATCGCCATGTATTCCAGATACCCACTCAAAGAGATATACATCGGTGACCGCCCGGACATGCCTTATCCCCACTACAAGGCGGCCAGAGTCTATCTCTACGGTGACTCGATTACCATCATCAACTGTCATCTCCAATCCATAGGCCTTGACGTGGCTGACCGCAACATCTACCATGAAGTCACCGATGGGGAAATCGACTTCAAGACCATAGACACAGCCGGCTCAAAGATACTTGACAAGCTCACAGATGCGTTTATCATGCGTGCCAAACAGGCCGAATTTATCCGCTCAGTACTTGATTCTATTCCCGGCAATGTGATAGTCTGCGGCGATTTTAACGATGTCCCTCTGAGTTTCGCTTCACGACGGGTACAGGGCGATGACATGCACGACGCTTTTGCCGCCACATCACTCGGCCCCCGCATCACGTTTCACGACAACCGTTTCTATTTCCGCATTGACCACGTTTTCTATCGCGGAAACATAGGGGCGTACCGGAGCACTTCGCCCAATATTCCCAGCTCTGACCACTATCCCATGCTCGTCAGATTCAAAATAGCGCCTGACAAATAGAGTAACACGTATCCACAAAAATGAGAAAGCATCCCGGACCCTCACATAGATCATCGACCAAACGCATCATCCTATATGCCCTATGGACAGCGGTAGTCTTAATATGCGTCCTGAGCATATACAGTGCCTATGGTGGTTACGTCAGGCCCTCCCACACATTGATAGGGAAAACCGCCCCGCTGGCCGTGATGGCATTCCCGGCCATGGCACTGCTGCTTGTAATTATGACTCTGGTCCTTGCCTTATTCAGATTGCGCATGGCCTACGTAGGGCTGCTTGCCATATGTATCTGCGCCCCATCGTTGTGGAACATCTGCCCGGTCAACATAGGCAAGGACGCCACCGCGTCACTTCAAGCCTACCAATCATTCAAGCTGCTGACATTCAACGTGATGAATCTGTCGGATTTTGACAAATCACATAGCAAGGATGCCAACAACCGCATCATGAGCTTCATTATCAAAACCGATGCAGACATCGTGTCGATGCAAGAAATCATCTTTTTCCCGTCGACACGCCAGAACAGCAATGTCGAATCACAGCTTGACACCATCCAGAAGATGTACCCCTATAGAGGGCAAGCCACCACCGGAGCATTCATGGTGCTGTCAAAATATCCGATAAAGCGCATTGAGGTGCAGCAACCATTGGTAAAAAAGTTTTTGCCGTATGCAGCATTTTCCATCGACATGCCTCAAGGCCCCGTCACACTGTTTGACTGCCACCTCGAAAGCATCGGCCTCACCGATTCCGACAAGGCGAGCTATCAGGACATAACACGCGGCAAATTCAACAAATCCGACATCAAAGACATGAAGCACAGCGCGATATACAAGCTCAACGAAGCATATCGCATACGTGCCCGACAGGTGGAGCAATTGAGACAGGCCGCCGACAGTATCGGCGGAAACATCATCATTGCCGGCGATTTCAATGATGTACCCCTCTCATATTCCGTCAAATGTCTCAAACAAGCCGATTTCAAAGAGGCTTACCCATCGCTGGCATTAGGTCCGGGCTTCACATACCATGCCGACCGTCTGTATTTCCGGATAGACCACATATTTTACCGTGGCAACATAAAACCGATCGATTTGCAGATACCCAAGGTAAACATCAGCGATCACTACCCGGTTATAGCCACTTTTTTATAGTGAACTGGCAATAAAATCCAATAATTATAGCTAACTTGCAGACTAATCGCAATTTATCACCAATTATATACCATTTTTCACCTATGAATATCAGGAATCTTGCTACAGTGACATTCGCAGCCGCCATCGTAGGATGCGGTTCGACAGGATGCAGCAAATCCAAAGCTGCCGAAGAAACAGACAATCCGTTCTTCACCCAATGGGATACACCCTACGGCATCCCTCCGTTTGAAGAGATTAAAGTAGAGCATTACAAGCCGGCATTTGAAGAGGGGATGAAGCAGCAGCGTCAGGAAATAGCCGACATCGTCCGCAATCCCGAAGCTCCGACCTACGACAACACCATCGTCCCCCTCGAATACAGCGGCAAGTTCCTCAACCGCGTGGCACACGTGTTTTTCGCCCTCAACGAGTGCATGAACACACCCGAGATGCAGGATGCCGCAGCTGAAATCATGCCCATGTACTCATCATTCAGCGATGAAGTGATGATGAACGACAGCCTGTTTCAGCGCATCAACACTCTCTATGCCAAGCGTGACAGCCTGGAGCTTTCAGTAGCCCAAAAGAGAGCACTCGAAGAGCATTACAAGAACTTCACCCTCAACGGTGCCCTGCTTAATCCAGAGCAGAAGAAAGAGCTTTCAGACATCAACACCCAGCTCTCAAATCTGTATCTCAAATTCAACAAGAATCTTCTCGCAGCCACCAATGCTTTTACAATCACCGTAGATGACGAATCCCGTCTGTCAGGTCTGCCGGCCAATGTCAAGGCCACAGCCAAGGAAGAGGCTGATAAAAGAGGCATGAAGGACAAGTGGGTATTCACTCTCCACGCTCCCTCACGTCTGCCCGTACTCCAGTTTGCCGACGACCGTGACCTCCGTCGCCAGATGTGGGAAGGCTACACATCTCTGGCATCTCAGGGTGAAAACGACAACAATCCGGTCATCAAGGAAATAGTAAACCTGCGCACCAAGAAGGCACAGCTTCTCGGATTCCCCAACTATGCCTCGCTCGCCACTGCACCCTACATGGCCAAGACACCGCAGGCTGCCAAAGAGCTGCTCATGAAGATATGGAAACCGGCCGTAGCCAAGGTTAAGCGCGAAGTGGCCGATATGCAGCAGATAGCCGACGAGGAAAACAAGGGCATCAAAATCGAGCCGTGGGACTACTATTATTATGCCGAAAAAGACCGTGTGCGCAAGTACGGACTTGATGAAAATGTAATCAAGGAGTATTTTGCCGTCGACAGCGTGCGCAAAGGCATATTCACCATGGCCAACAAGCTCTACGGTATCACATTCACCCCGATGGACTCCGCTCCCAAATACCATCCTGAAGTTAATGTATATGAAGTCAAGGATGCCGACGGCAAGCATCTCGCCGTATTTATGACTGACTACTTCCCTCGCGACACCAAGCGCCAGGGTGCATGGATGGATGCACTCGAGCCGGGCGAAGTGACCCCCGACGGCAAGGAGACACGTCCGATCATCTATAATGTGGGCAATCTGTCACGCCCGACCGCCGATGCTCCGGCTCTGATGACTATAGACAATGTGGAAACCATGTTCCATGAATTCGGCCACGGCCTCCACGGCATGCTGACACGCGCCACTATCCCCTCGCAGATGGGCACATCGGTTGACCGCGACTTCGTGGAAATGCCCTCGCAGATACATGAGCACTGGGCATTTGAGCCTGAACTGCTCAAAGAATATGCACGCCACTACAAGACCGGCGAAGTGATACCCGACTCGTTAGTGACTAAGCTCAAAGCCGCATCACACCACAACCAGGGCTTCATCATGACCGAACTCGTAGGCGCCGCTCTGCTTGACCTCTATTGGGGCGAACTCATACCCGATGAAAACACCGATATCAAGGCATTTGAGTCCAAGGTGGCCGCTGAAATAGGCATGCCGGCTGAACTGACATTCCGCTACCGCAGCCCCTATTTCAAGCATATATTCGGCGATGAAGGATATGCTTCGGGCTATTACACCTATCTGTGGGCTGCAGTGCTCGAGTGCGACGGATACGACCTCTTCAAAGAAAAAGGAGCTTTCAACCCCGAAGCTGCTGCCAAATTCAAGCACATGCTCGAGATGGGCGGCAGCGAAGACCCCATGAAGCTCTATGTCGACTTCCGTGGCCACCAACCTGATGTATCTGCCCTAATCAATGCCCGCGGACTCAATGAGTAACCGCCACACACCTGTATGCTCACCGCAAGATATTGAAATCATAATATAAATCATCTCAATATAATCCTTACAATGTCATTACACACGAGATTTGCTGCTACAGCTCTGCTATGCACCTCGGCAGCAATATCATCCCTCACCATGTCGGCGGCCGCTGACGCGACAAAGGGACAAATCAAAGCGTCTCTCCCTGATGGCAATTCTGTCATAGTGACAGCTATCAATGCCAACGTGATTAAGGTGACCAATCTGTCGGCAGGCGAATCTGTGCCCGAATCCCGGGCCACACTGCCCATATCCGCCGCTTTTGACGGCTCCATCAACCATGGCGACGGCATGACCACCCTCACCACATCAACCGGAGTCAAGGCCGTGCTCAACACCAAAACCGGAGCTGTCAGCGTTTCGGCAGGTCCGGGCAAAGGCATAAGCGACAACGGCGAGCGCACCCTTAAGGACGGCAAGCGCGAACTGCAGCTCACCACCGACGGCGTCGGCTCATTTTATGGCGGTGGCGAACGTGGCCACAAAATCAATCTCGCCGGAGACACCTTGGTCATGTACAACAAGCAGAACTACGGATATGTGAAAGGCGAAAGCCGCATCAGCCAGATGAACATCACCATGCCGCTGTTCCTGTCGTCCAATGGCTATGCCCTCCTGTTTGATGACTATGCTGCCGCCCAGGTTATACTCGGCAATCCTATCAAATACATCTCGGAGAGTCCGGCTCCCATAAGCTACTATTATATATATGGCGACGGCTCCATGAAAGGCCTGACCAAGGAGGTAAGCCGGCTCACTGGCCGCCAGGACATGCCTCCGTTCTGGGCCATGGGCTATACGACCTCAAAATATGGCTACAAGACCGAAGCTGAGACACGCGGTATCATCGACACTCTGAAAATGAACAAATATCCCGTAGACGGCATAGTGCTTGACCTCTACTGGTACGGCAAAGAACAGGATATGGGCCGTCTGGCATGGGATCCCGAGCAGTGGCCGACACACAAGCAGATGCTTGCCGACCTCAAAGCCAAAGGCGTCAACACCATCATCATCTCACAGCCCTATGTGCTCCGCAACAGCCGCGGCATAGACAACTATAACATGGGCGTAGAGAAAGGTCTCTTTGTCAAGGATTCCACTGACTCGCTCAAAGGCCCGCAGGAGGTGCAAATCTGGGTCGGCGAAGGTGGCATGTGGGACGTCAGCAATCCCGACACACGCAAATGGCTCGCCAACCGCTACAAAGAGCTTACACTTGAAGGCGTAGGCGGATGGTGGGGCGACCTCGGCGAACCCGAAGTGCATCCCGAAACCGGCATACACCACAATGGTCTGACTGCACGTCAGTATCACAATCAGTATGGCAACGACTGGTCACAGATTATCTATGACCTCTACAAAGAGGAATTCCCTAACACACGTCTGATGACCATGATGCGCGGCGGTACAACCGGTCTGCAGCGTTACAGCGTCTACCCCTGGTCCACTGACGTATCCCGTTCGTGGGGCGGATTGCAGCCTCAGGTCACCATCATGCTCGGCGCGGGTCTGAGCGGCCTCGGCTACATGAGCCATGATGTAGGCGGTTTCGCCCTTGACGAGAAAGTTCCCTACGACCCCGAGCTGTATGTCCGCTGGCTCCAGCTTGGCACATTCTCCCCTATCCTCCGCACTCACGCACAGGGCACAGCCGAGCCTTTCCGCTATCCTGACCAGCAGCACATCATACTGCCTCTCATCAAGGAGAGATACCGCTGGCTCCCCTATAACTATACATTGGCCTACGAAAACCATGCCTACGGCACTCCCCTCGTCCGTTCTATCGGATTCTACGAGCCCGGCGAAACCAAATATGACAATATAGACGACGAATATCTCTGGGGCAAGGACGTGCTCATCGCTCCTGTAATGACTCAGGGCGCCACCTCACGCTCTGTCACCTTCCCTGCCGGCACATGGGTCGATTATGCCACTCCCTCCAAGACATACGCCGGCGGCTCCACCATCACCTACAACGCGCCTCTGGAAGTGCTGCCGATGTTTGTGCGCGGAGGCTCCATAATCCCCACCGCCGACTATGACATGGAGAATACAGGCGATTACAAGGACACTGCTTATACCTTCAACGTATATCCTGTGGCCGGATGCCAAGGCTCTTACACTCTCTTTGAAGATGACCGCACATCCACATCCACTGTCGAAAACGGCAAGTATGCCCTGCTGACATTCACTGACTCGATGACGAAATCAGAGCTTGAGATAACCCTTTCCAAGGATGCAGCCTCACCCACCACCCCGTCGGAAAAGGAAATTAAGCTGCTGATAAACAATATCCAGAATGCTCCCAAATCCGTAAACATCGACGGAAAACGTCTGAACAAAAAGGAATACGCCTACGACAAGCAAAACAAAGTGCTTAGCATCAGCGGAATGTGGAATCCGGCAAATGCACGCACCATCACAGTCAGTCTATAAACCGACTGGCCGACATACCCAAAGCAGACGGGATGCAACCAAATCACGGTTGCATCCCGTCAGTTTTTTCATTTATCCCGATGTTGATTCCCGACAGCTCCAAGAAACTTCAAGAAGTTCCAAGTCAGTTAGGAGGTGTTGTAAAACAAGCAAATTGTAAGGCTGCACCCACCACGGTACAGCCGATATACATATACTGATTGTCAGCGTGTTGGCGGATGCACCGGGGTGCATCCCTACAAGTTTAAGGGGCTGAATACAAGTTTTGCAACACCCTCAAGAATTAAAGCCCTCTCTTGTCCTGCCATTTGGGCAGAGTGAAAATAAATTCCAGACCACCTGACGACTGGTTTCTCACAGAAATCGCTCCGCCGAGCACCATGACCACATTACGTACAATAGGGAGCCCAAGGCCTGAGCCTCCGGCTTTACGCGAGCGTCCCGTATCAACTCGGTAAAAACGCTCAAACAGATGCGGAATACTTTCTTGAGGCACACCGGTACCATTGTCTGAAAACGAGAAAGTATAAAATTGGGGGCTTTCGCTCAACAGCTTCAAAGACATGGCGGTGCCACGGGAATGCATCACTGCATTACGTATGAGATTTGTCAGCAATGATGTCAGCACATTGGCGTTGCCCTTCACCTTGCATCCGAGTGGTATGTCATAAGTAAACTTCATGTTGCCGCCCGAATTTGACTGCTTATAGTCACTATGAAGCTGAAATACGAGGTCATGGAAATCCACTTCAGAAGTAGGGATTTTTTCCTGTCCCTCCTCCAGACGTGTCATCGTGGAGACATCGTTAAGAAGGACGCATAGACGGTTGACATTGGCCTGGGCACGCTCCAAAAACTTCTTTTTGGTGGCCGCTGGCATATCGGGTTCCGACAATATTGTGTCCAGATAGCCTTTGATGATACCGATCGGAGTCTTTAGCTCATGATTGATATTGTTGGTAAGCTGGCTTTTGATACGAGCCTTCTCCTCCACGGCATGCAAAGCTATGTCATGCTCACGGCTTGACTCTGACACAGCTTCAAGACGCGAGCGGTACAGGCTCACAATCTGACGTGAAATATCTCCAAGCTCATCATGCGGAAAGTCATACAGATGCTCTATCTCGTTGCCCGAAGCTGCACGGCTCGCAAAGTCATGCAGCAGCATGATATTACGGGATAGCATACGAGTGGCCAGATAGACAAGCACGGTGCAGAAGATGCCAAGACACAATATGAAAATCCAGAGGCCGCTTGCCGCGGAAATCGCATCGGCTATGGTCACATTATACGGCATGCCTGTGCGTACATACAGCATCCCGTCGCTGCTTTTCGTAGCCTTATAGTAAAACAGCTGGTTTTTCTGGTTATTGGAATCGCTGTCAGGATCGTAACCTAATTTGCGCTCATCTTCCCGTGTCTCTGTAATCGGGTCTTCGCCATTGAACTCCTTGGGAATGGGACGCCCTATATAATATAGGAGATCGCCTGTAGCGTTATAGATACTCACTCGTATCTCATTGAACATGGTGTTCTCAAAATAATGGTCAAGGAACCCCATCATACGCTCCAGATCCGCCTCACGCTCATAACTGTCTACGATGTAACGGTTGATTATGCGTAGCTGCGAATTGATGTTCTCCGTATGATAATTGACTTCCCTCTTATATTGATACACCAATATCCCGGCCATAAGCAGCCATACCATGGCCACGGTCGGGATAAATATGCGCCACATATATGACAGGCGCCTTTTTCCTGAACGTCCTCTCAGTTTCCGGCCAAGCCTATTCGGTCTCTTTGAATCCATAACCGAAGCCCATACGTGTGACGATGTTATTGCCGTAGCGACCTAACTTCTTACGTAGTCGTGCGATGTTGGTATCTATGGCCCTTGTAGTGACAATCACGTCGTCAGGCCATATTTTCTTGATTATCTCATCGCGTGAATATATGCGGTTACGGTGCTGGAGGAAAAATGTTATCAGTTCAAGCTCGGTTTTGGTCAGATTGAGGTCTTCGCCGTCAAGGGTGCATACCTTGTCGTCAAGATCCACCGATATGCCTTCAAACGACACTGTCTTTGCCGGCTGCTCTGTCTCCTTGGATTTCTCCTTGGCCATATTCATGGCCATAGATCTGCGCAACACGGCCCTAACACGGGCTATGACCTCGGAAATCACAAACGGCTTGGCTATATAATCATCGCCGCCTATGTTGAGACCCATCACAGTGTCATCCTCTCCGTTAAGAGCGGAGCAGAATATCAATGGCAGATTGGCCGTCTCGGGATTTTTTCTCACCGCCTTGGCAAAGTCATATCCGCTCAGCCGTTCCATCATGATATCCACGAGGCACAACGAGTACTGACGCAGATCCAGATCAAGTGCTTCCTCGGCACTGTAGGCACAATCCACCTCATAGCCCTCTTTCTCGAGATTATATTTCAGTATCTCGCAAATGGGCTCCTCGTCATCGATGAGAAGTATTTTAACATTCATTTTATTTCAATATGCTTATCGGGTTGTTCTCTCCGGAGATTATTTTACAGGAGTAGGATCCAGGGGCACCTGGCGTCTGAATACCTCCTTAAACGAGATGATAGTCTCGGTGCGAGCCAGACCTAACGGCTGGAAATAGTGGTGTATCAGATACAGCAGGTGGTCATTGTTATAGGCATAGAGCTTGATGAAAAGGTCATACTTTCCGGTAGTGAAGTGGCACTCTACTACCTCGGGGATTTTCTTGAGTTCCTCTACCACTTCGTCAAACTTGCTCGGATCTTTGAGGTACAGGCCTACATAAGCACATGTCTCATAACCGAGCGACGAAGGATTGAGCACAGACTCAAAGCCTCTGATGACTCCGGCCGAAATCAATTTTTGAATACGCTGATGTACAGCCGCTCCGCTGACATTGCTTTCACGTGCTATCTCAAGGAATGGTTTCCGGGCATTGTCCGAAAGGGTCCGGAGTATGTTGCTATCCAAAGTGTCGAAGTTGGTTTTAGACATGGCTTTGTTACTTTGCTGGTTAAATGTGTGATAAATGATGCAATAATATTGTTAAGCATCACAAATATAGTTATAAGTTTAAAATCACGCAAAAAAAGCAAAGGATTTCAAACAAATGCAGAGTCAACTGGCAAGTGCAAAATTATCCAATTCTTCGATAGAATTCAATTTTTGGGGTTGAGAAGTTGAGTTTTTTTCGAGGTCTTTCATTAATTTGGTATTGCACATTGTTTAGTTCTTCTTGAGTAACCTGCCTGAAATCAGTTCCTTTTGGGAAATATTCTCTGAGAATCTTGTTTGCGTTCTCCACCGCGCCTTTTTGCCCCGAGCAGTACGGGTCGGCAAAATAGACAGTGCATCCGAGAGCTTTTGCAATAGCCTTGTGATTGCGGAACTCGATGCCGTTGTCGGTGGTGATTGTCAGCACATTCTTTTTAAACGGCAACAAAAGTCTGACAACGGCCCTTTCCACATCGTCGGGTTTCTTTGACGGCAGTTTGGTCTGCATGAACATATTCTGACTTCGCTCTATGAGGGTCAGTACCGCGCTTTTCTGTCCGGCACCGATTACAAGATCCATCTCCCAGTCCCCGAATCTCTTGCCGTCAGCCTCGGCCGGACGCTCATGGATGGAGACCCGGTCGGGAATCATTGATTTCCCGGCGGTTTTATACGGCCTTGCCTGATGGCGGCGGTATTTCATACGGTGGTGGCAGTATTCGGCAAGTTCGGGATCCTTTCTTATTTCCTGATATATACGCTCTTTTGAAATCGAAATGCCATGATTGCGGAGATAGCCTGATATCTGTTCAGGCGACCATCTTTTCTCTTTCAGCAACTTGAGCGACCTGTGCATGACTCCCGGCTTCAAAGCCGTGTTCCTTACGGTTCTCTCACGCCTGGCCATGGCGATTTCGTGAGCGATTTTCGGGCTGTATCTGCCTGTCTTGGAGAGGTTACGGCGCAACTCCCTGCTTATGGTCGAAGGACTGCGTTTCTTCTTCGGGGGCGTCTCTCCATTTATGAGGGCAGCCTCAAGTTCTATACGGTTCAGTTCGTCTGCGATGGCCTGAAGTGAAAATCCATTTTGCCGCATGGCAGAAATGGTGTACCTTTGCGATGAGGTTAATTGATGATACATAAGACAATACAAAGTTAATTAATCTCAGGGAGACTTCGGTCTCCTTTTTTTATTTTGTATTGCCAGTATGTTCTGCTGCCGTCCGCTCTTGGGGGCGGTTTAGGCCGCCCCCGCCGCTCGGGCA